>CAYYVR010000162.1:0-5524 GCA_964475185.1 uncultured Clostridium sp.
GCATTTGATGGCTTTTTGTTTTCCCCGAATCAATTCTTTCCTAAGTAATTATACATCACCCTCCCGTTCAATTGTCATCATTCTAATAGGTCATTAGCTTCATTTATCAGCTTTGGAAGTAACATCGGATCGACTCCCTGGCCCGCTTCGCTGGATCGACTCATTGCGCGCCACCCAACGGGACCGATTCAATGCGATGCATTGGGTTTCGGTCTTTGATGCGGCTGCACCCCTGCAAAGGCCTTTCAGTGGCAGAATGCAGCGAGGAGAAGACTTCGTACTAATGGCCGATGCCACAGCAACCGGAGGAGATTCCAGGACCACTGGATGAATCAGCTGATTGTATCGCTGTCATGTTCTTCCTCCCCATTGTCAAAACCATGTGATCTATTGCCCTGTCACCTTCATTGCCGGATTGTTTTGTCGCCGCTGATCATCCCGCTGATCATCCCGCTGGTCATCGCTTTCTTTGCCTGGGATGGGGCCAGGCACTTCCGTATTGGAGCTCTCCTGATTGGATCCTGCGGTTTACCCATCGACGGCAGAGGGAAGGCTGATCCCGCAGCCCATGATCCAGGGAAAAGTTCTTGCGATGCCACTTGATTCATTCTCAAGCCACTGAAAACTAAGTATAATGAGAACATGACTTCCATTGCATCCAATAGCAATGGATCATAAAAAACTCCGCAGATCGCGCGGGGCATGCAGTCCTTCCTCAGGCTGCAAAAATCATGGAAATGAACACCCGACAAGGCTCGGGTACGCTGGAAGTACCTGTCCTTTGCGCAGCAAACTGCAAAAATACGCTGAAATACAAGACCACCATCTGGGATCGACCGGGGAGACCCTGAGGTCTGCTGATGCGAAACGGCCGGTTCTCATGGTCACTGACCGGCCCTCAGATTCAGGGAGGAATCATTCATGAAAAAAATCAAAGTGGAAGACGCACTGGGAATGGAACTGGCCCATGACCTGACGCGGATCATACCGGGCAGGGAAAAAGGCCCACTGTTCTCCGCCGGTCACCAGATCACATCAGAGGACATCCCGCTGCTTTTGGATATCGGTAAAAAGCATATCTTTGTTCTCGAGGGCAATGAACGGGATGTCCACGAGAATGACGCAGCCCGGCGGATCGTAAAGGCTGTTGCAGCTGGCGATCTGACTCTAACGGATCCCGTTGAAGGAAAAGTCAACATTCTGAGCCCCTGCGGCGGGATCCTTCGGATCGATGCAGATCGGCTCATGGACCTCCTGGAGGATCCGGAGATCTGCTTTTCCACGGCCACCCCTGATTTCTTCTATCCGCAGGGCGCACTCCTGGCCTCCTGCCGGATCATCCCGCTGATGAAGGCAGAGGAAGACCTGTTGGCGCTGGAGTCAGACTTCAATGCAGACCTTCCCCTCCTCCGCATCGATCCGGTCCTGCCCCAGCAAGTGGCTTTGATCATCACGGGATCTGAGATCTCCGAGGGTCGGATCAAAGATGCCTTCGGACCTTTGCTTTCCCAGCGAAACCATGAGCTGGGCGGATCCATTGCGTCCATCGCCTATCCGGGTGACGATCAGTCGGCCATTGAAGGGGAAATCCTATCCGCCATCCAAGCCGGAGCGACCATGGTCCAGCTGACCGGCGGAATGTCCGTCGATCCGGACGACTGCACAAAAGATGCGATCCGCGGCGTCTGCGATGAGGTCGTGATCTACGGGACTTCCGTTCTTCCAGGTGCCATGTTCATGCTGGGCTACCGGGGATCCGTGCCGGTGATCGGTCTGCCCGGCGGAGTAGCCGCCGCCGGCTTCAGCATCTTTGATCTGGTAGTTCCCCGTCTTTACGCCAATGAGCGGCTGGATGCGGCAACCATTCGCCGAATGGCCATCGGCGGGCTGCTCAGCGCACGGCGCTGACGACGGGCTTCATCCCGTCTGGCCGTGGCATCGTTCATTGCGGGTAATTATTTTTAATTGGATAAAATCAATCGATGTTTCCTGAAGGGACAGTGGGTAAAATAAAATTCGGAGGTGAATTTTTTGACGAAACTTAACCACCAGCGCATCCTCCTGATTGCCTTCCTCCTGACTGCATTGCCGGCAATGATCTGGCTGGCATCCAGGAAAAGCTTTGTCCTTTTACTGACGCTCTTTGTCCTTGCCGTTTTCCTTTTCGGGAGACTACTGAAACTGAACCGGCGAGTCCGACTCGCACGGGTACTACATGAAAACGCCCTGCTCCGCTCAAAAGGAGCCAGGATCATCACCCACACCGGGCGGACATCCTCCCTCAATGAAGAAGCGATCGTCTCAGCCTCCGGTCTGATGATCGGCAAAAAACTATTCATCTGGGATCTGGACGGAGTTCGTGATGTCCGTCTCAAGCGTGTTCAGATTAACAGTGATCACCTCAAACTGACCCTCAGGAAAAAAGGTGAATTCACAAGCATTGAACTGCTTCACGGGATCCAAAATGAAAAAGACCTCTCCGATCTGAGGTTCACCCTTTGGAATGAAACCGGCGTCCAGCCTGTGTTCACCGTTTGGGATGATGACCAACATCCGGTCCGCGCCACGTCCAGGCGGGCGACCGAATTTTAAGCCCATCAGTCGGTGAGCAGCAGCTTCGACCAGTCTGCCCCGTTATCGGTCATGGATGGGATCCAGATACGCTCCCGAGCACGGAACGGTGCAGCTGATCACATTATTGTCCCGATGATAAACCAGGGAGCAGATACCATCGATTCGAACACGGGAGGGATCATGAAACAACATCGATCATTTATATTACGAATCAGTTCAGGGATCATGCTGACCATGGCGCTCCCCATGATGCTGTGGTGCCTCTCCCTCATCGATCAGGCCGCCCTGGATCATACCTATGCAGGTGCCGGCTGCTTTGCCCTGGCAATGGTCTATGTGTTTTCAATGGTTACTGCCATCGCCGGTCTGGCATTCGCCAAACGCCCTTATTATTATCGCTGGTGCCTCACCATGGGCTATCTTCAGCTGGCGGCCATGCTGATCCTCATCTGGCCCATGCAGGCTTATTCCGTCCTCACCATGCCGCCGCTGATCACAGTGACAGGTTTTTACCTGGCAGGTGCCCGGGAATCAGAACAGACTTTTGAATAACCAGATCGTGACCCTGCTTTTAGATCCCCGCATCCTTCCCCAATCATTGCCATTCTTCCAGGAGGCGCCCATGAAACCATTTGATACGCTGACCCAGGCAGTTCAGGAAGCTTCATCCCGATGTGCCAACTGGCGTTATGCTGATAGCAATGAAGTCTATGACCTGAAAACATTCCTGGCCATCGCCGATGTCCATGATTCCGAACATCCCGCCGAGGAGGATGCCTTTTACCTGGTATCCCCCGCCGGTGCCATAGGCTTTGCCATGGAACAGGGAAATACCGTGGAGTGGCTGTTCCTGCCCCGCTTTGACCCTGCTGAAGATCTTCCCTTATCCTACCATGGTCCCGAAGACCACCAGTTTTGTACTAACTGCGGAAGCAAAGTCAGCCCCGGGGATTGGTTCTGCATGGCATGCGGCCATAAACTCAGCTGAGCCCGTTTGCCAGATTGATGGAGTCTTTTTTTCATAATTTAATAGCAAGTCAAAACCGCCGCTGTGGATCACATCTCACAGCGGGGGTTTAACGGCTGCATCTGAGCAGGGCAATGACAGAAATCAGAGTGGATTTGACTGGTGGGCTGTTTTGCTGACAGGCTAAAAAATCGCTGTCTGATCCGAATGGATGACAGCCACCCGAGCCCTGACCAAAGAGATCAGATCAGCCGGATCCAATTCGACCTGATAGCCGCGTTTGCCGGCAGATACCAGGATCCGGTCAAATTCCAGGGCTTTTTGATCTACCACTGTGGGGAAGAGCTTTTTCATGCCAACGGGCGAGCAGCCCCCCCGAACATAGCCGGTGACCTTTTCCAACTCCTTCACATCAGCCAGTTCGATGGATTTTTCGTCAAACACCCGCGCAGTCCGCTTCAGATCCACCGAAGCGGTGCCCTGTACAACGAGGACATAATAGGCGCCTGAATGCCCCCGGGCCAGAATAGTTTTAAAAATCTGCTCCTGCGGGACCCCGGTCCGCCTGGAAATTTCAGAATAGGGCACTTCCTCCTCTTCCTTCAGGGGCAGAAAATCATGGACTTCGAACAAAATTCTGGCTTTTTCCAATTGCCGCATGGCATTGGTTTTAATGGTCATGGTCTCTCACCTCAAAAAATTTGATGCAATCCTTCATTGACAATCCGTAAATAAAGGACAAATATAAGAATAGCGCAAAAATTCAATGTGACAATATGTGCATTATCGTACTTTTCTCACCGGAATCACCTGAATAAAATCCAGGGGTCAACAGAATAAAATATCCATAGATGAGCAAAATCCAATCAAGAGACAGTTTAACCTGTTATTCTCACGTTTGCAGAGTCAAACCATTCATTATTTCTGAAATTTGAATGAAGCTTGCTTTTTATACACATCTTAACATATTCAAAGAGTGTAATAGAAATTTCTTGAAAAGGGGTAGCGTGGATGAAAACCGAGGTATTTATACAAGCCAAGAATGGAGATCAGGCAGCCATGTTCAGGATCATCAGCAGTTTTGAAGGCTGGGTGGTGAAACAGTGTCACTATTACAAACTGCGCGGGTATGAAGTGGAGGACCTCAAGCAGGTCTGCTACCATGCACTGATCTATGCTGTTTACCGGCTGAATGAGGACGAACTGATCACGGCTCCCTCCTTCATCCTCCGCTGCATGCAGAATGCCCTGAAGTGTGAGTGCCGGAAAGTACTGTCCAAACCTGCGCCGGAGAGTCTGAATACGCCGGCTGAAACGGGGTTGGAATTTGTTGAGATGGTGGCCGATGAAACCAAAGATACTGAATCTGAGGTTTTGTACAATCTGGACCGCAAAGCCCTGAAAGAAAGCTATCATACCCTCACTTCGGAAGAAAAAGATTTGATTTCCTATTATATAATGAATCCCTATGGCGGATTGAAGGAATACGCAGACAAGTACAGTAAAAACTATCGAAAAGTCCGCTACATGAAAGACCTGGCACTGGCAAAACTCAAATCAGGTCTTTAACGATCCGCTCCGCAGACACTCCGGGAGAGTTCTCCCGGACTGACCCGCCGCCGGCGCATTTGTTTCTACTCCATTCGCCGGTGCATCCGCCAGAATGGATTTCAGCTCAACAGTATAATATTCAGATCCCGGATGACCCACGGTTCATCCGGGATCTGAGGTTTCAGGCCAATCGTTCGGACTGGCCCATTCCCTTTCCCTTTCCCTTTCCCTGAACCTGAAACCTGTCTCTATCCCTGACCTCGTCCCTGTCCCTGACCACGTCCTGACCCTGTCCTGATCAGCCCCGAAAGAAAAATGTCATCCAATTGTAATGAAAATGCCCCACTTTCGACATATATTCTTTCCGATTATTATATAACCTGCATTATTCACCAATAAGTATTTAACCTCTATAAGTCCTTATATTACAAA
>CAYYVR010000163.1:0-5240 GCA_964475185.1 uncultured Clostridium sp.
AGAATAGACGACCCTTACGGGTCGTCCATCAAACTCAGTGCTCTACTCTATCGGTTCAAAAACGGCCCGCTCACTGGGTTCTCCACGACGTACTGGTTATGATTCATGGCAAAAGTCAAAAAAGTTTTCAGTGGAGAGAAAACCGTTACATAAAGTGGTATACGTTTTCTTCTGGCGGTCGAAAAACCTAAAGTGTTCATGTATGATGGAATCAAGTGACAACTTATGATATAATAACAAAATCGGCACTTTTTACAGAAGATAAATATGGAGGAAATCAACGCTTTGGAAAAAATTAAAGTCGAAAATCTGACCAAGATTTTCGGGAAAAAATCAAAACGTGCATTGAGCATGTTTCAGCAAAATAAGTCAAAACAGGAGATCCTGGAAGCCACGGGAGCAACCGTTGGGGTCAGTAACGTAAATCTTGAAATCAGAGAAAATGAGATCTTTGTGGTCATGGGACTCTCGGGGAGCGGTAAATCAACCCTGATCCGTCTTCTGAACCGTCTCATTGAACCCACATCCGGGAACATCTATATCGATGGTGAAAACATCGCGAAAATGGACAAAGAAGCACTGCGGGAGATCCGCCGGTCCAGGATCAATATGGTATTTCAGAACTTTGCCCTGTTCCCGCACCGGACGATTCTGGAGAATACAGAATATGGGCTGGAGCTGAGAGGCATCGATAAAAATCAGCGCCGTGAGCTGGCAGAGAAGGCACTGTCCAACTCCGGACTGCTGAGTTTCAAGGACCAGTACCCGGATCAGCTTTCCGGCGGAATGCAGCAGCGGGTCGGTCTGGCCAGAGCGCTGGCCAATGATCCGGAGATCCTTCTCATGGATGAGGCCTTTTCCGCTTTGGATCCGCTGATTCGGAAAGAAATGCAGGATGAACTGCTGACGCTCCAGAATACCGTGCAAAAATCCATTGTTTTCATCACCCATGATCTCAATGAAGCGCTGCGCATCGGCGACCGCATTGCCATCATGAAGGACGGTGAGATCATTCAGGTGGGAACCGGTGAGGAGATCCTGACCAATCCCGCCGATGACTATGTCCGTGACTTTGTCGAAGAAGTGGACCGCTCCAGGGTCCTCACAGCGGCCAATATCATGATCCCTGCCATCAAGGTCAACATCGAAAATGACGGACCCAATGTCATCCTCAATCGCATGAAGCATGACAGTGTCGGGATGCTCATGGCGGTGAACCGCAGGGGAAACCTCCTCGGCTATCTGGATTCCGTGGATGTCCTGCGGGCCAAACGGGAAGGCAGTTCAGCTGAATCCGTCATCAATCCCAATGTGACAAAAGTTGAAAAAGACACTCTGGTCATGGATCTGTTTGATCTGGTGGGGCAGTCACCCGCACCCCTGGCTGTCGTTGAGAAGGAACGCCTCCTGGGCGTCATCCCGCGGGGAAGTATTATTGATGCATTAGCCAAGACAAGTGAGGTGGAGAAATAATGGAATTTTTACAAACACCCCTTCCAATGGCGGAGTGGGTCGAACTGTTTACAAAATGGCTGACAAATACCTTTGAAGGCTTTTTCGGGGTCATTCAGCAGGGCGGCAGCCTGATCATGAACGGAATGGCGGAAACGTTGCTGCTGATTCCGCCCCTGGTGTTCATTGCACTGCTGGCGGCGGTGACTTATTATGTGTCCAACCGTAAGATCGGACTCATGATCTTTGCCATCATCGGACCCTTGTTTGTTCTTAATCAGGGACTGTGGGGCGATCTGATCAACACGCTGACCCTGGTCATCGTGGCGACGCTGATTTCGGTGATCCTGGGGGTACCCCTGGGCATCTGGATGTCAAAGAGCGAGCGGGCACGTGATTTACTCACACCCATCCTTGACTTTATGCAGACTATGCCGGCCTTTGTCTATCTGATCCCTGCCGTTGCATTTTTCGGCATCGGCATGGTGCCGGGCGTCTTTGCTTCCGTCATCTTTGCGCTGCCTCCCACCGTTCGCTTATCGAACCTGGGGATCCGCCAGGTGCCCCGGGATCTGATCGAAGCATCGGAATCCTTTGGAAGCACCGGCTGGCAAAAACTCAGCAAGCTGGAGCTGCCCCTGGCAAAACAGACGATTTTTGCAGGGATCAACCAGACCACCATGCTGGCGCTGTCCATGGTCGTCACAGCTTCCATGATCGGGGCTCCCGGACTTGGGGAAGGCGTTCTTCAGGCGGTCCAGCGGGCAGAAGTTGGGAATGGTTTCGTCACCGGAACCGCCCTGGTCATCCTGGCCATCATCATTGACCGGCTGACGCAGAACATCAATAAAACCGTGCGCTCCGCCGATCCTGCCAAAGTCAGGGCCAAACGGCGCATGACGCTGGCCGGGACCCTGGCAGCGGTGCTGTTCCTGGTGGGCGGAACCACCTACTTTGCCTTCAGCAGCGGCAAAAGCAATGTGGTCACGCTGTCCAGCGTACAGTGGGACAGTGAGATCGCCTCGGCGCATGTGGTCAAGGCAGTTCTGGAAGATCTGGGCTACACCGTGGAGATCACCAACCTGGATCCCACGCTGATGTGGAGTGCAGTGGCCACCGGAGATGCCGATGCCACTGTTGCACCCTGGCTGCCAACAACCCATAACTTCCTTTATGAGGAATATGGTGACCAGATGGATGATCTGGGACCTAATCTGGACGGAGCGCGCAATGGGGTCGTGGTGCCTGCCTATATGGATGTGGAGTCCGTTGCCGATCTTCGCAATGAAGCCAGCAAAACCATCACCGGGGTCGAACCGGGCGCCGGGGTCACCGTCATGGGCAAAAAACTCCTGGAGGATTATGACAATCTCAGTGACTGGACCCTGACGACCTCGTCCACCGGCGCCATGCTCTCCCAGATGGATCAGGCCATCGCCAACGGCGAGGACTTTCTGACCACCGGCTGGGCTCCGCACTGGATGTTCGAGCGGTATGACCTCAAATTCATCGAAGACCCCATGGAAACCATGGGCACGACGGAGCAGGTCATGACCTTTGCCCGAATGGGACTGAAAGAGGATATGCCTGAAGTCTACAAGGTCCTGGACAATTTCTACTGGACCGTGGAGAATATGCAGGCTGTCATGATGGAACTTCAGGATGTGGATCCGGAAATTGCGGCACGAAACTGGATCGACGCGAATCCTGAGAAAGTGGCCAGCTGGATCGAATGATCTGCAGATCAGGTGAGTGATTCGAAATCAACACTTACAGCCATCAGACTGAATGGATCTCCCCGGTGCATGGGTATGCCCGGGGAGATTTTCTCCGACTGATGGAAGAAGCACCCCCAGGACATACCAGGAATAAAGAGAAATAAAGAGAGATGAAGAGAAATGAAGGGGAATCCATGGAACTGTAGGGAATTGCCGCAAGGACTGGGCATGAGTCTGACAGGAAGGCGAATGACCCATGCCATGCAAGGTATGAAATTGGATATAAAATTGAAAATGAGATTCAATGTGATTTGCGTGACTACATGGCAAAAATATCATATAATCATTTAGTATACCTGTTTCGATGCGGATCGGCAGATCTTCAGTGAAAGCAGGGGTAAAATTAACCGAACGAATCATCAAAGGAGTTTCAACAAATGAGAATTGCAGTAGCAGTCAATGGAAATGTAATTTCCGATCACTTTGGACTATGTGAGCATTACCAGGTGTTCGAGATCGAAGACGGAAAGATCATAAATGAAGAAATGCATAAGAACCCGGGCCATGCCGGCGGGATGACCCCTCCGATCTTTGTATCCGGACTTAATGTAAAAGCCGCCATCGGCGGTACCGTTGCCCAGGGCGCAGTGGACGTCATGAACAAAGGCGGCGTTGACGTGATCCTCGGAGTTTCCGGAGATCCGGCCCAGGCCGCGCTAAACTATGCAGCCGGTCAGCTGAAGACCGACGACGGCGCCATCAAGCCATGCGGTGGCTGCTAATCACGGCATATGACCCTGATCCTGCGCTCAGGAAGAGCTGGCGGATCATGAGGTAAAAACCACAGACCATCGATGCCCATTTCGGGCATTCGATGGTCTGTGGTTTTTTGTCCGTTTTAAGGTCCGACTGAGAGGGTCCGGGTTAACGGAAGCTTTCAATGAGTCTGAAGATCTCCTCATTCTGCGGGATATCTTTCATGGAATGTCCATAGTGGACAAACCGAAGCTCGCCGGTTTTGTCGATGAGCATCTGACCGGGCATTCTGCCCAGTTTGAACAGATTGACCTTCTGGCCGTAGAGCTTTAAAACTTTCTGAGTTTCATCCGGGATCCCGATGAAGGGGAGTTCGTTTTTCCTGAAGTAATCCCCGAATGCAGGGGCTTTTTCGGGCCCGATGACAATGATCTGTGTATCCATGGTCTTGAATTTTTCGTAATCCTGATGCAACTGCATCATATGCTTTTGGCAAAAAGGTCAGACGAATCCCCGATTGAGGACCAGCAGCACATTCTTTTTGCCTTGGTAGTCCGACAATCTGATGGGGTTACCCAGGTAATCCTCCATTTCAAAATCCGGCGCCGGGCGGTTCACTTCCACACTGGCCAAATGATATCAACTCCTTTTGTATAGTAATTGATTTTACCATGAGGGTCCGGTTGATAGTTGTAATTAACAATTAATTAAAATGTCGGACTTCCCGCATCGCCTACTCTGGGATCCAGGAAAACTCATAGATCATATGCTCGGGCAGGTCCACTGCCGGGGGCGTCTGCTCGAAATGCCCACCCAGTTTTTGCTCCAGGACCGAGAGGTGGAAATGCGCAGCGGCGATGCCCAGATCGATCTTTTGGATATCATAAGGGAATGAGGTACTGTACCCCGGCGTCTGATATTCATAGAAATGGAAGGCACCCTCTCTTAACAGGATCCGCCAGGGCTGCTTGTTGGAGGCCGAGGGAGCCAGGCGGAGCATTTCAAGGGCCACCCGGTATTCACCGGCAGCCTCCTGTGTCAGCGGTGCCATGAAATCATTCTGGAAGAACAGCTGATCCCAGGGCTTGCGCTGGTCCGCCTGGATCATTTTCCGCATGGCCAGTTCTTTGATGTGTTTCTTGTCTGCCGGGTAGCCGAAGGGTGAGATGATGGGGAAGAGTTCATCGGATCCAACTTCCATGGCACCGGCAAAGCCCTTGCGGTCAAACGTTCCGCCCAGCCAGCAGGTACCCAGTCCGAGACTGGCCAGGTAGAGCACAGCCACTTCGAATTCATAACCCAGTGCCTCCAGGG
>CAYYVR010000164.1:0-5115 GCA_964475185.1 uncultured Clostridium sp.
CTGCACAATTATTGAATCGCCATTAACACCCGGCGTATTTCCAGAAGTTGTCACCGGATTTAACACAATCTTAACAATAAACCGGCAGGAAAAAGCGGCAGTATTGATAATTAGAGGGAATCGCTCTATAATTGCACTTAGACTCTCAGGAGGTGGTCCCAAATGGCCAACATTAAAAACATAGCTGAAAACAGGAAGGCATTTCATGACTACTTCATCCTTGAAGAATTTGAAGCCGGCATTGAATTAAAGGGTACGGAAGTCAAATCCATCCGTGCCGGGAAAGTCAACCTGAAAGACAGCTATGCCGATATCATCAATGGCGAATGCATTCTTCGCCATATGCACATCAGTCCCTACGAACAGGGCAATATCTTCAACGTCAATCCCCTGCGTGACCGCAGGCTGCTGCTCCATAAAAAAGAAATCATCAGACTGGATATCGCGTCCAGTCAGGAGGGCGCCACCCTGGTGCCCCTGCGTCTGTATTTCAAAGACGGCAAAGTCAAAGTTGCCCTGGCCATTGGCAAGGGAAAGAAAAACTATGACAAGCGAAACTCCCTGCTTGAAAAGGCTCATACCCGTGAGATCGAGCGAGAATTCAGGAACCGGCAGAAATATTAAGGAATGGCCGGTTTCATCCAGCAGGAAACTTTTGTTTCCCGGTCATTGAACAAGCCCCTTTCCAGTCCCAGAGATCCACAGGCTGTTCCGGATCGATTTGACGGCGCTTCATCCCAAACCTGGAGACCTGTCCGCCGCCCCATCGCACATTGAGCCCTCCAAAAAGGCAGTTGAAATGAAAGGAATTTCATTCACTGCTTTCTTTTTGTCCAGCTCCCTTATCCCTGGCCAAAGGGTATCCCGGCCAAAGGGTATTTCGGTCAAAGCGTATCCCGGCCAAAGCGTACCCCGGCCAAAGCGTATCCCGGCCAAAGCGTATTCCGGCAAAATCCGTTAAGCTGTGAATCCTGTGTAAAAAGAGTTTGAAAAATTCTGATATTCGAACCCGGACAGATCGTAACGATATAGAATTAGAAAAGCTTCTCATGCATGATCCGGTCAACCTCCCTCAGGGGATGCTTTATGACCGATGCTCAACGGCCATCTGAAAGGAGTTGAACCATCCTGAATCCGAAAACAGCACATCTTCTTTCTAAGGCAAGCCTCTTTCGCTGCCCGCTGTGTCACGGCGCAATGACGCCCCGCGCTGCCAGTCTGGTCTGTGCGGAGGGCCACAACTTTGATCCGTCCCGTAAAGGGCATGTCAATTTCGTTCCCCATCAGAGACCCATGAAATATACGCAGGAGCTGTTTCTGGCCAGAGGCCGGATCTTTGAAGATGGGTTCTACGCTCCGATCCTGGATCGGATCAGAACCATCATTGAAAAACACCGCACTGAGCAGGGCCTTTCGAATCTGACCATCGTCGATGCAGGCTGCGGTCAGGGCTACTATGCAAAAGCCCTTGCCCAAACCCCTGCTGATACCGTGATCGGATTCGATCTGTCCGCCGACGCCGTGGCTCAGGCAGCCACCGGCGTCCATGATGCCCTGTTCATGGTGGCGGATCTCACCAACATCCCTCTGGCCGATGGTTCTGCCGATATCATCCTGGACATTCTGACCCAGGCCAACTATTCAGAATTCTCCCGGATCCTGAAACCCGGCGGGATCCTCATCAAAGTGATCCCCGATGAGGCGTATCTCCTTCAGATCCGCCAGATGCTCACCGGGTTGATCCGAAAGGACGCCCATTCCGACGAATCCGTGACTCGTCACTTCTGCGCCAACTTCGACCTTCAGGACACCGCGGGCGTTCATGTGACGCGACCCGTGACCTCCCGTCAGGCAGAGGATCTTCTGCTGATGACCCCCATGACACTGAATATCGACACGAACAATTTGCCCATTCAGGACCTCCAGGCGATCACGCTGCATCTGAAGATCCTGGTTGGTGCACCTCAGGAGAACGCCCTATGAAACGCATCCTATATATGACGCTTGGCATCCTGTGCGTCATCATCGGCACCATCGGGATCTTCTTTCCCATTTTGCCGACGACCCCGCTGTTGCTGCTGGCAGCCTGGTTTTTCGCCCGAAGCAATCAGAAATTCCATAACTGGCTGATGAATCATCCCATCCATGGCAAATACATCCGGGACTACCTGGAAAAGCACGCTGTGAAAAAAAGCCACCGCACCAAGGCCCTGATCATGCTCTGGTCCGGCATGTCCCTGACCATGTACATCGTCCGCAAGCCAGTGGTGATCATCATTCTGTCCATCATCGGCTCTCTGGTGACGATCCATCTGCTCAGACTCCGGGTGCTGCCGGACACGGAATTTGAAGACCCCCTGGATCTGCCGGCCTCGAGCCCCCTGGAAGACCAGACGCCCTGACGGAGAAACAACAATGGCTGATAAATACAATTCCATGAAAGAGCTCTATACCTATGAACCCCTTGAGAACTACCGCCTGACTCATCGGATGCGCTCCGGCTCCGGCGTGCTGATCCTGTCGCCCCATGGCGGCGGCATCGAGTTTCTCACCTCCGAGATCGCCCATGCCATCGCCGGCGATCACTTTTCCCTGTTTGATTTTGCCGGAATGATGCCGGAGCGAAATTTCAGCAATCTCCATGTCACCTCCAGACACTATGACTGCAGCATCGCCCGTCGGCTGAGCTTCGTTTCCCGCTATTCCCTGGCCATTCATGGCTGCATGGGAAAGGACAATGAAAAGGTCACCTACCTGGGCGGCCAGGATCAGACGGGACGGGATACCGTCCGCCGTCACCTGGAAAAAGCCGGCTTTACCGTGCGGGATGCCCCCCCCCGCCTGTCGGGTCTGGGCGATGACAACATCGTCAATCAGAATCAGCGCGGCATGGGCATCCAGCTGGAGATCACCATGGCCCAGCGACTGGCATTCACATTTATGCCCGTCGTCTCTTTGGTGATCCGCAGGAAATATTCCCGCTTCTTCCACCGCTACTGCGAAGCACTTCAAAGCGCCCTGTTTGAACTGGCGCAGGGTGACCCAAAGCTTTAATCAGTCAAGACATCCTCACTGGATGGCGGACGGTGCCCTGACCACGATAAATCCCCGGAAAAACAGCATCAGATCCTGTCACGATGACAGGACCTGATGCTGTTTTTTTGTTGACCCGGGTGGCAGACCCGTACCGCTGGATACCCCTCAGGGGGATCGCCATCCAGCGGTACGGGTCAGATTGATCTGTATCTTGTTTTGACTCGTGAACGCTTAAATATGTTCCTTGGACATGACTTCCATTTCGGCTTCCAGATCCATGATCCTGGGATTCACCAGCTTGAAATATTCCTTGTCGATCTTGGCCTGAAGGATCGGCAGTGCCTTTCTGGCATTGTTTTTCACATTGACCAGGAGCGACTCATAGACATCATTATTTTCAAGTTCCAGGAGATTCTCTGCCCAGTCATACAGCGTTTCAACATGATTGTAGTAGAGATAGAGCTTGGTCTGATTGGCAGGATTCTGGCCCATGAAATTCGATACTTTACGGGCTGACTGATAGGTATTGCGGAACAGGCTGCCGATCTCACGGTCATGCAGTTCCAGGGATGAGATGATCCCGTCGAGCTGATCGAGCATATCGAAGGCCTGCTGAGCTTCCTGAATCGTGCCGTGGGATGGGGTTTCAGGCTGCGGTGCTTCTTCATCGACCTGGTCTGTATCCGGATACTCTTCGATGATCTCTGCATCCACATAGGGCTTGGCCGAGCCTTCTCCCTTGTAAGACTGATCAGTGGTCCCTGACAGCCGCATTTCTTCCAGGGTGGTTTGAAGGCTCAGGATCTCCGAATCCCAGATCTGGATCCGTTTTTTCATGCTTTTCAGCCGATCCTTGATGAACACGTCTGAAATGGCGCTGTAGCCAATGGCGATTATGATGCCGATCCAGGAAAACCGGATGACGTTATAGACGATGAACAGCCCCGCAATGGTCCCGTTGATCTTGGAAAAACTTTTCAGGTTATCGTAGCTGTTTTCCAGAGACCTCTTTTCCTTGGTTAACTTAGCCAGCATATTTTCGGTCTTTTTCACTTTGAGGTCTTCTTTATTCAGTCCCAGATCCAGCTGCATGCCAAGGGTCTGCAGCATATCCTTGATCCAGTTGCTTTTCAATGTGCATTCCTCCCATTGTCAGGGTCTTCCAGGCAGCGGTGCATGTAGTTGATCCGATTGATATTTTCTAAGCTGCCATTGTAAAAATCCATGGGATCATCATAGCGGACCCGCATTAAAAGTGATTTAAAAAGACTGGGAAACGAGTCCCTTCGCATGATAAGATTCCTATTCTATTTTACCCGTATCTACTCCACTTAACAATGTATAAATCAGAGGGTTCAGATTTTACCTGATTCATGGGTTCCCTGCTTCTTCAGGTTATATCCCCTCTGTATTTCAGATCTGTTTCAGATCTATTGCAGATGTTATCTAATCCCCGGTCTGCTCAGGCATTGATGCGTGACCGCAGGCATCCCTTCTGCTGATTGCTCCATCCATGGTAAAGAACCGCAGGAAATCCGGTGATCAGAAGAGATTCGGATCACCGGGCAGATCGCTGCAGGTATTTATGCCCGCCCTGGCACCAGGGTGCCAACCGTCCGGTCCCAGACAGTTGAGGCAGTCGATCTTCCAGACTTTGAGATCTCCGTTGATCGGATCCGTTTTCGTATCACCGGAGCAGCCCGGCCGTACGATACACCATAAGCCCACCTGGCAGGCCAGGAACGGACACTGTTTTTTCCGCTTCATGTTCCATCACCTCCATACCATGGTATCAAAGTGAGGGGTCGAATATGCGTTCGATCGTTCTAATATCTCACGTCTCGCAATTTATTATTTTCCAGCTGTTTAAGCGCTCTGTCGGGTCCCCTGCTCAGGACTCATGGCGTGCCAAAAGTCAGGTGTCAGAGACACCGCCGTCGGTCTGCGAAGCCTTTGGCATTCCGTCGGATTGCTACCTGGCCGGCCCGATCCGATACAGGTGTCCGCTGTCGGTCACAGTGTATAATGCGCCATCCGGTGCTTCGGTGATGTCCCGGAAACGCTGACCTTCTTCAGCCA
>CAYYVR010000165.1:0-1726 GCA_964475185.1 uncultured Clostridium sp.
CCTCGATATGACTGCGAGATCCGGGGAGATTCTATTGAAAATGAATGATCTGTTGAAGAAGAGGCTCCGTCCGTCGCCGGCGTCTGCACTGGGTCACGAGGGAAACGGCAGGATCCATCCGCTCCATGGAGAGCAGTCAGGTCACTGGCTTTCTTCTGTTCTTCTGACGATGGCACTGATCCAGAATTCATCGGGGCGATCCGCCCTGACATCCGGTGTCTGATAGATTTTGAGGATCTCCAGTTCAGGCAGGCTCTCCAGAAGATCTCTCAGGGAGGGTTCATCATAGCAGTTGAACAGGCGACCGCCCTTCTGATAGACCCGGTCCCCAGCCTTGAAGGACATGTACATGACGCCCCCGGTCCTGAGAAGATGCGCCAGTTTCCCCAGGATCCCGGCGATGGACGTCCGGTCGTTGTGGAGCAGGGATGCGCAGGCCCAGATCCCGTCAAAGGACTCCGAACTGCAAAATGTTTCAAAGGTTTCCTGCAAGACGTTCAGCCCGGTGAGCGCTGAACTGAGCCGGACCATTTCAGAGGAAGCGTCAAAGGCGGTCACCTCATAGCCTTGATTGCGGAAATGCAGGGCATCCCGGCCTGATCCGCACCCCGCATCAAGGACCCGTCCGCCCTGGGGCAAATACTTTTCAAAGACCTGATAATGTTCACTCATGTCAGCTGAAACCGTGTTTTGATAGAAGTCAGCGGCGGTTTCGTCATAATATCGGATGGTGTCGTCCATGGGGGGATCCTCTCCTTCCTGCGATCCGGAATCTTTGATTCTGCAACTGGCTATTCGCCGGCCTGTCCTTTCGCGGTCTCTTCCTCAGAGAGGTCTGCCAGGGCCGATCTCTTTGCTTTCCAGCTGTCCAGCAGGGAGCCCACTACGATGCCGCCGCCGATCCCGATTCCGACATTGCCCATGGCGGCCCCGACACCGGCACCGATGATCAGGCTGATGGCTTTCATCGAATGTTTCCCCGTTGTGCTCTTTTTCGGACCATTCTTTTCATATTCTTTGATCTTTTGAAAATTACGTTCGTTGATATTAAAACTGGCCATTTGGTTCTCCCTTGGCTGACTGATCCCATGGTATCGGGACCAGCAGAGTGATCGCTTCGTTGGCATGCGGTGGATTTGCCGCCGGACTTCAGTTGATGATCAAAAAAAGATCTCTTCGCATCCTGAGCGGAACGATGGTTTCATGAAAAAATCAGTCCTTCACGCGATGATAGCCGCGGCGGCGGCTGCCATTGGGCAGTGACATCTCGCCCACAAAGGTGAAGCCCTCCCGTTCCAGGATCCGGCGCATGATGGCATTGTCCGCGTGGGTATCGATGCGCAGGCTGTCCGTCTGCTCCATGGCCCAGTTGAAGACGAACCTGCCGGCTCCTTTGGCTTCAGGGGCGGCGATGCGGTGGATCACCTTGTAGGGGGCCTCATTGAGCCAGGTCCCTTCCAGCCCGTTATAGACCGGCTCCGGTCCGTCGGCAAACACGAATCCGCCGACGATCTGTCCCTCCAGCCGGATGACATACAGTTCGCCTTTGGCGACATCACGCTCGAGCAGTTCCCGGCTGGGATAGTCACTGCTCCACTGGTCGGGGTTGCCCGAGTCGATCATCAGCTGACGGGCTTTGGCAAAAATCGGCAATAACGCTTCGATATCCCCTGATTTGGCTTTGGTGATCTCCATAGGTGTCTCCTGTTTTCTGATGGATTGCCGG
>CAYYVR010000165.1:1826-5069 GCA_964475185.1 uncultured Clostridium sp.
TGATTTGGCTTTGGTGATCTCCATAGGTGTCTCCTGTTTTCTGATGGATTGCCGGGTTGACGGATTGACGGAGTGACGGATTGACGGATTGACGGATCGTTGGATTGGTCTATTATACATTGATGCATGGATACATTGATGCATAGATGCATAGATGCCTGGATTAAGGAGTTCTCAGGTCTGATGAGACCGGATCGCCGGGACTCGTTTTAACGAGTCCCGCTGAGGGCAAGCCCTGTTTGGCAGATCCCGCCTTGTGGTGCTTGCGTGGAAACCTGTTGCTGATGTGATTATTTCTGCTGTTTCCCCTCAAGGAACGTCTCGCGGTATTCGATGGCGCCTTCCCGGTCATAGCGGATCCACTCCCCGTGCTTCAGGTCTTTTTTCAGGCTGCCGGTCTGCCAGAGCTGGCCGGTTTCCCGGTAAAAAGTCCAGCTGCCTTCCATTTTTCCATCCACCAGGGGTCCCTGTGCCTTGATCTTTCCATTTTTGAAAAACCAGGTCAGGATCCCGTCTTTGAATTCCTTTTTGATCTGGCCGTTGGCGTAAGTCTCTTCAGAATGTTTCATCAGCGCACGGTACTGCCCTCGGGCAGTTCTCCCTGGGGGCTGACGATGAACAGTGCCGTGTCTTCTTCATCGGAAGCCGACAGGATCATGCCCTGGGAGGTTTCCCCCATGAGCCTGGCAGGTTTCAGATTGGCCACGATGACCACCGTTTTGCCCACCAGATCTTCCGGCTTGTAGAATTTGGCGATGCCCGACACGATCTGCCGTTCTTCCGATCCCAGTTTCACCTGAAGCTTAAGCAGCTTTTTCGATCCTTTGACGGCTTCGGCGGCCAGTACTTTTGCCAGGCGAAGATCGATTTTTTCAAACTCATCAAAGGTGATCTCCGGCTTGAGCGGTGCCATGGCGACGGCGGGCTCTTCTTTGGGCAGGCTCTGGATCCGGAGTTCTTCCAATTCCTCCAGCTTCTTGTCCACATCGATGCGCGGGAAGATGACATTCCCCTTGCTGACGGCTGATCCGGCAGTGATGCCCCCGAAGGTCTTCAGCGAGTCGAACCCGCCGACCTGGCTGTTGATCTGACGCAGGATCTCTTTGGAAGTATCCGGGAGGAACGGCTCGATCATGACGGCGACAAAGCGCAGGGATTCCAGCAGATTATAGAGCACGGTGCCAAGACGGCCCTTCTGGGCCTCGTCTCTGGCCAGGACCCAGGGCATGGTCTCATCGATGTACTTATTGGCCCGGTCGATGAGGACCCAGATCTGAGAGAGCGCCTCGGGGATGCGCAGATCGTTCATGGCTTCATCCAGTTTGGCCGGCACCGCCAGGGCCGTATCGATGAGGCTCTGGTCAAAGTCTCCCGGTGTATCCGGTGAAGGCACGACGGATGCAAAGTATTTATCCACCATGGAGACCGTCCGGGACAGCAGATTGCCCAGGTCGTTGGCCAGGTCGGAATTGATTTTACGGATGAAGGTTTCATTGGTGAAATTCCCGTCGGAACCGAAGGGGATCTCACTGAGCAGATAGTAGCGGATGGGATCCACGCCGAAATGGTCGGACAGGATCAGCGGATCCACGATATTTCCTTTGGATTTGCTCATCTTGTCATTGTTGAACATGAGCCAGCCATGGCCGTAGACCTGCTTTGGCAGCGGAACATCCAGCGCCATCAGCATGATGGGCCAGTAAATGGTGTGGAAGCGGATGATATCTTTTCCCACCAGATGGACATCGGCGGGCCAGTAGGTCTCGACATCGTGATACTCCTCATTGAGATAGCCCAGGGCCGTGAGGTAGTTGGACAGGGCATCGATCCATACATAGATGACATGCTTCTCATCAAAGGGCACCTTGATGCCCCAGTCAAAGCTCGTTCTGGAAACGGCCAGATCCTGCAGGCCCGGTTTCAGGAAGTTGTTGAGCATCTCATTCTTACGGGATTCAGGCTGAATGAACTTCGGGTTGTCTTCGATGTACTGGATCAGACGGTCCGCATACTTGCTCATCCGGAAAAAGTAAGACTCTTCCTTGGCCCGCTCCAGGGGACGGCCGCAGTCGGGGCAGGTATGGGCCTCCCCCACCTGGGTCTCTGTCCAGAACGCTTCATCCGGCGTGCAGTACCATCCCTCATATTCGGATTTATAGATGTCGCCCTGGTCGTAGAGCTTCTGGAAGATCGCCTGGACCGACTTGACATGATAGTCATCCGTTGTCCGGATGAAGCGGTCATAGGAAATGTTCATGGTCTGCCACAGATCCCTGATCCCATCCACGATCTTGTCGACGTATTCGATGGGCGTTACCCCTTTGTCTTCGGCAATGCGCTGGATCTTCTGGCCATGTTCGTCGGTTCCGGTGAGGAACATGACGTCATAACCGGCCAGGCGCTTGTAGCGGGCCAGAGCATCTGCCGCCACGGTGGTATAGGTGTTGCCGATGTGCAGATTGGCTGATGGATAATAAATAGGTGTCGTGATGTAGTACGGTGTTTTTTTCATCCTTTTTCTCCCTTGCAGTGACGCTCCGGCAGGTCCGGCGGTCCGCTGACTGATATGATTAATGATGGATCCGGTCTGTCAGATCTTCGTTGATGCTTTGACATCAAAAAATCTCCGGGACCAAACAGTCCCGGAGACGTATAAACGTGTTACCACTCCGATTCGCGGTCTTTTCTCAAAGTACCGCCTCAGGGGGTCCAATAACCCCGCAGACCGCTAACGCTGTCCCTGCGTGTTCCCTAGTGTATGTTTCAGGAACAGCACTCCGGGGCCATGTTCATTCCGTTTTGCGCCGGCAGCTCTCACCGCTTCTGCTTCTCTTTGGTGCGCTCATTCGAAATTACTCTTCCCTTCTTCATGCATAGTTTATCATAGCAAAGAACCCCGGTTCTTTCAAGGATACTTTTTGAGATCCCTTTGCGTCCCTTTGCGTCCCGAGATCCTTTTGCGTCCTTTGGCGGAGGGATACTTTGACGGGATCCTCTTCGGATATTTTATACAGACTTCAGCGAACCGGTCCCAGACGATGAAGGGGCCGGGATCAGGCTGCCGGCCATGGGGAGGGCCCAACCCCGAAGAAATTTATTTACAGGCTCCGGCACCATCAGCGGGCCAGGATGGCTTCGATCTCCTCGATGTCCCGCGGGATGTCATGGGAGAGGTTCTCCATGCCGGCCTCGGTGACCAGCACATCATCCTCCACCCGGATGCCGATCCCCTCTTCCGGGATG
>CAYYVR010000166.1:0-5067 GCA_964475185.1 uncultured Clostridium sp.
CTCGGTGACCAGCACATCATCCTCCACCCGGATGCCGATCCCCTCTTCCGGGATGTAGAGGCCCGGTTCCACGGTGAGGATCATCCCGGGGGCCAGATCCAGGTCACGGGAGCCGACGTCGTGGGTATCCAACCCCAGATAGTGGGTGACGCCATGGAAATAGTACTTCGAAACTTCCGAGGGATCTTTGATCAGACCAATGCGCTTGAGTTCTTCCCCATAGGTTTCCCGGACGATCTCATTGAGCCGTTTGAAGGGCACGCCGGGTCTGATGGCCTCGAACACCCGGTCCATGGCCAGCCGGACGATGCTGTAGAGTTCCTTCTGCCGGTCGGAGAATTTTCCGTTGATGGGAAAGGTTCTGGAGATATCGGCACTGTAGTAGTTCCACTGGGCGCCCAGATCCAGAAGGAGCAGGTCTCCGTCCCGGACGGGCTGATCATTGGTCACGTAATGGAGCACTGCGGCGTTCCCGCCGCCGGCGCAGATGGTCTTGAAGGCAAAGTCCTTCACGCCGTTTTTCTTCAGAATGTAGTCGAACTCAGCTTCCATCTCATATTCACAGGCACCGGGGCGGCGGTTTTTCCACAGGTTGAGGATCCCATCCCGGGTGATCTCAATGGCCCGGCGGATCTGAGCCACTTCTTCGGGACTTTTGATGACCCGCAGCGCCGCGATCCGGGGATAGACATTTCCAATGGTCAGATGCGGATACCGGGTCTTCAGGGTCTGGGCAAACTGCCCGCCCGGGCCGTATTCCGCATCGAATGAATCCTTTTCCATATCCAGCCAGATCCGGGACACCGCACCCGTCTGGATCTTCTGGTGCATCACGCCTTCGAACTCATCCGCAAACCTTATCTCCCGGATCCCCGACTGTTCAATGGCCTTCTCCGGGGAGATGGTCGCTCCGTTCCATTTGGCTTTCAGTTCATCATGGCGGTGGATGAAGAGGGTTTCCCGGACCTCATCCGGCGTCTTCTCCAGGAAGAGCATGATGTTCTCCTCGGCGATGCCTGTCAGGTACAGAAAATTCCGGTTCGGGGCGTACGGATATTTTTCATCCGCGGTTTTTTTCGGCGCCCGCCCGCTGAATAAGACCACCGCAGTCCCCGTCTCCATCTGATCCATCAGATTCTTTCGATTGTTGATATACAAGTTATTTGTCATTTCAGTTCAATCCTCCTGTTATAGGATTATTCTATCACTGAATTCATGCCGTTAACAAATAATAACAACCTCTGAACATTTTATAAAAGTTATCATGAATCGTTCCCTCGCCGCATTGAAAGGATTACACTGTTAGCAAATAATAATGATTTAAACGCGATCCGACGGCCCCATCCGAAGGATGAGGCAATCATCAAATTTGGAGGAACAAATAATGGAACTATTTGAAATGTTAATGAAAGGATTCGGCGGCAGCCAGAATCAGCAGACACAGCAGCAGGCGCAGCAGGACTATTTGAGACAGCAGGAACAGCTCCGGCAGCAGCAGCAGTATCAGGACCTGCAGCGCGACATGCAGAACCGCCAGTATCAGGGGAATCAGTACCAGGGCGGACAGGATGAGATCTTCTCCGGCGACCTCGGTCAGCTCGGACAGCAGCTGGGCGTATCTCCCGACAAAATGCAGCAGATCATCAAAATGGCGTTGCCGCTGATCATGGGTCAGCTGGGTAAAAACGTTGAGACCCAGGACGGCGCCCACTCTCTGTCAGAAGCCCTCGAAAACCACGCCTCCCGGCAGTATCGTTCGCCCCAGGAGATCGATGAGAACGACGGCAAGGGCATCCTTGGCCACATCTTCGGCAGCGGCACCACCGAACGCGTTTCGGAGCGGATCGGGCAGGAAACCGGCGTTGACAAGAACAGCTCCATGAAGATCCTCACCATGCTGGCTCCGCTGGCACTGGCATACCTTGCCCGCAAGAAAAAGAGCGAACAGCTCGATGACCGCGGCGTACAGGATCTGACGCGCCGTTATTCCGATGAAATGAACGAAAAGTCAGGCGGCAGCCTCTATGACATCCTGAAACAGCTGCCTCAGGATCAGCCGCAGCAGCAAGAAGCCCCGGGCGGATTGCTCGGCAGCATCCTCGGCGGCCTGTTCGGCAACTAATCAAACATAAATTTCACCCTTCGGCGTCACCGAAGGATCAAAAACAGGAGCAGCGGACGAGATCGATCTCGTCCGCTGTTCCTGTTTTTGGATCGAAACGGGGATCAGGGGCTTACATCCTGATTTATACCGCCTGCTCCCATCTCATGATTCCCTGAACTGCTCTTACTCCATGGCGATGATATCCGCCTGGAGAACAAATTCTTCCTCCAGGAGTTTACGGATCAGTTCCTTGATGTCCTCTGTCAGTTCCGAAATATCCACAATGATGGTGACAATGGCTGCATCATTGATGGGGACCCCCTGGTTGATGGTGATGATGTTGGCGTGGTTGGAGGCCATCAGATCCAGGACCCGCGACAGTGCGCCGGGCTTGTGATCCAGCAGGATGGAAATAGAGGCTTTTCGGCCCCGGCTCATTTCCGAAAGAAGGAACACATTGTCCTTGTATTTATAGAAAACGCTCCGGGAGATGCCGACCTTGCGGACGCCTTCCGTGATGTCCTTCACTTTCTTGGTTGCCAGGAGGGTCTTTACTTCAATGATCTTGCCGAAGATCTCCGGCAAAACACTGCCGTTCACGATAAAAAACTGGTCTTTCATCGCATCATTCCCCGATGTTAAGTTTGACCCTCAGTTTTTCCAGCATATCTTTGGTCATGCTGGCCAGATCATATTCCGTTTTAAAGCCCCACTCTTCGCGGGCTGCGCTGACATCGATGGCATCGGGCCAGGAATCCGCGATCTCCTGGCGGATTGGATCCACTTCATAGTTCATGGTAAAGTCCGGGATGTGCTTTTGGATCTCGGCAGCGATGTCTTCGGGTGCAAAACTCATGGCTGAAATGTTAAAGGCATTGCGGTGCACCAATTTGGAAGGATCCGCTTCCATGAGCCGGATGATCGCATTGATCGCATCGGGCATGTACATCATGTCCATGTGCGTGCCCTCGGCGATGAAGCTGGTGTATGTGTGGTTTTTCAGTGCTTCGTAGAAAATATGCACTGCATAGTCCGTGGTGCCGCCGCCGGGCAGGGCCACACTGGAGATGAGTCCCGGAAAGCGCACCCCGCGGGTGTCAACGCCGAACTTCTTATAATAGTAATCACACAGCAGTTCTCCGGAGACTTTGGTGACACCGTACATGGTGCCGGGCCGCTGGAGGGTATCCTGGGGGGTGTTCATTTTAGGGGCACTGGGGCCGAAGGCTCCGATGGAGGACGGCGTGAAGAACTGGAGGTTTTCTTCCCGGGCCAGTTCCAGTGCATTGACCAGTCCGCCCATGTTGATGGTCCAGGCCAGCTGGGGCTTGGCTTCGGCAACGGCTGACAAAAGCGCCGCCAGGTGGATCAGGGTGTCGGGCCGGTGTTTTTCCCAGACCGCACGCATCATGCCGGCATCGGTGACATCCAGTATTTCAAAGGGGCCGCCGGTGCAGGCCGGGCTGTTTTCATCCCGGCGGATGTCTGTGGCAATGACTTCATCGGGTCCATAGATCTCTCTCACCTTGCAGACCAGCTCTGAACCAATTTGTCCAAGTGATCCGGTAACTAAAATTTTCTTCATGCTATCGATTTGCTTTCAGGTCCTACTTGAGGATCCCTAATTCCTTTCCAACTTTTTCGTAAATGACCAGGGCTTCATCCAGCATTTCCTTCGTGTGGGCTGCAGTGGGCATATTTCTCACCCGGCCGGTACCAAGGGGAACCGTCGGGAACACGATGGACTTGCAGTAAACGCCTTCTTCGAACAGCTTTCTGGAGAATTCCTGGGTCAGCTGTTCATCGCCGATGATACAGGGGGTGATGGGGGTTTCCGATTTGCCGATGTCATAGCCCAGTTTCTGCAGACCCGCTTTCAGATAACGGCCATTCTCCCACAGACGGTTGTAATCTTCATCGGACTCCATGAGCATGGTGATGGCTTCCCTGGCGGCGGCAGCGGCTCCCGGCGTCAGCGAGGTGGAGAACAGGAAGGGTCTGGCCCGGACTTTCAGCCAGTCAATGAGATCCTGGCTGCCGGCAACGTACCCGCCGACCACGCCGATGGCTTTTGACAGCGTGCCGATCTGGAAATCGATCTCCCGGGAGAGGCCGAAGTGATGGACCGTTCCGGCGCCCTTGCCCATGACGCCTGAGCCATGCGCATCATCCACATAGGTGATGAGGTCGAATTCCTTTGCGATCTCGACGATTTCGGGCAGTTTGGCCACGTCGCCGTCCATGGAGAATACGCCGTCGGTGATGAACATGATCTTTTTATACAGACCGGAGTCCCGGGCAGCTTTGGCCTGGGCTCTGAGATCGTCCATGTCCGAATGCTTCACGCGGATGACTTTTGCTCTGGAGAGGCGGCAGCCGTCGATGATGGAGGCATGATTGAGTTCATCGGAAAGAATGGCATCATTCTTGTCCATGACGGCGGAGATGGCACCCATGTTGCAGTTGAAACCGGACTGGAAGGCAATGGCGGCTTCGGTGTGCTTGAATTCGGCCAGTTTCTCTTCCAGTTCACGGTGGATCGCCATGGTTCCGTTGATGGTCCGGACAGCTCCGGCACCGGCACCGTATTTTTCTGTGGCGTCGATGGTGGCTTTGATCAGGCGCTCGTGGGTGGCATAACCCAGATAGTTGTTGGATGAAAGGTTGATCAGCCGTTTCCCTTCGATGGTGATCTCAGGGCCATTGGCTCCGTCAA
Organism: uncultured Clostridium sp.; assembly: GCA_964475185.1. Taxonomy (GTDB): domain Bacteria; phylum Bacillota; class Clostridia; order Clostridiales; family Clostridiaceae; genus JG1575. Next base: position 4,821 of record CAYYVR010000166.1, read on the forward strand.
GAACGTTGATGACATTGTAGAGTCCTTTGGACTTCAGCTCATTCAGGTTCTCTTCTAAAAATAGATCCAGTGCTTTACTCAAATCGATTCCTCCTGTGTACTTGATAGAATTACATATTTACGTTTCTGTTCATAATTCAGTTTCATTATACTATATGTAAATGTTTAACTCCATAATCCCACTGAGTTTTTAATAGAGTAGAGCACTGAGTTTGATGGACGACCCGTAAGGGTCGTCTATTCTACT
>CAYYVR010000167.1:0-5054 GCA_964475185.1 uncultured Clostridium sp.
TTTTTCAAAAAACTAAGGACTCATACAATGGCCTTGAACTCAATGGTCACGAATCCATGGTCCCTGAAATGAACGATCCCCGGGATCTGCAGCCCGGAGACCGTTCATTTTTTTGTGCTCCAGGCCCATCCGCTTCCGGATCCCGCTTGATGGGTTTAGATTCGGTGTTGGGTCTATATTGGTACCACTTTTGTTCCGCTTTCGTTCCTACCTCATGGCATAGGTCCCGGCCAAGGCAAGGATCAGCATTTCGATCTCCCGCTCCGGATCCGTCGGCGTGCCCTTCATCCGTTCCTCCGAGTCCACCAGCAGTCTGAACATGGCCGAGATCCTGGCCAGACTGACGGGCCGGTACATGGTCATCTTTTTTTCAACCAGCCAGGGCATCCGCTCATTCAGTTCCTCCATGAGTGCTTTCGTCGGCAGACCCGCTGCCATCCTCGTTTTGTAATTATAGGCTTCCCGCAGGCGGTAGCCGCAGGTTTCCAGGATCTCATGGGGTTCTGTGCGCTTATAGATGAGTTCATTATAGAGCATGACCGCATCCCTGGCTTTGCCCTGCATGACCATGTCCAGCAGGTCATATTTGTGACGGGTGCCTGACTTCACCATCAACAGATCAATGTCGCGTTTTTCGATGGAACGGCCGGCGGAATAAGCCAGGATCTTGTCCAGATCCTGTTTGAGCTGCAGAATGTTGCCCTCGAAATTTTCGCGGATGTAGGTCAGCATCGTGTTTGATATGTCGATGCCCTTCCCCTTGAAATATTCGTCCAGAAAATCATTGATATTTTCTTTCCGCAGCGCCGGCATTTTCATGACCACGCTTTTCGTCTTATGAGCTTTCTTTTCCAGTGCTTTGATTTTTGCGTCTTTTTTATCCTGATCCGTAATGTAGTAAAGGATCAGCGTGGTGTCCTCCGGCGGGTTCTCAGTGAAGGCCGAGATCAGTTTGATTTTCTCCTGCCAGTCCCGGTAGGCTGCAGACCCGGTGAAAAAGTCCGCCCGGAACACCTCCACGATTTTACGATCGCCCATGAACGGCAGTGTCATCAGGGACGCTTCCAGTTCAGAAATTTCCGCTTTCTGACCATCGATGCGAATGAAGTTGAACACATCATCCGGTGATATGCCTGATCGCTTTTCGATGTCATTGACGATTTCCTTGATGAATCCCTCGTCTTCTCCGAATAAGATATAGGCGTGGCGCTGCCTGCCCTGTTCGATTTCTTTTTTCAGCTCGCTGTAATACATAGTCCTCACTTCAATCTGATCAGTTTACCAAAGATCAACAGATATTCTTCATCTATTATATCAGATGCAGGGTCTGCGCACGGAAGGATCTCCAGATCACCTGCCCGAACCTGCGGAAAAACAGTCCCGGGACTGACGGTGATCCTCCCCGTTTTCATCGGTTCAGCAACGGAAACCGCCCAGGCCCGGATCGATGGCCTGAACATCCTGTGCGTGACCAGTTGATACTGTCTGAGATCCTCCTGGATCACGACGCTTGCCTGCCCCATTTGCTTGTGAAAAATGATCCGCGTGGTGCCCGGAAGAAATGCCAGCTGAAACAGCATCCCATAAAAGAGCACCATGCACACCGTCATCCGGCCGGAAGAAACAAGGTGTTTTTTCAGCAGCAGATAAAAGACCGGCAGCCAGAGAAAATTCAGGATCCCCGACCAGGCAATGCGCAGACTGAAATATTCACTGAGCAGATACTCAAAAAAGTAAATACCCCGCAGCAAAACGTTCAGGACATGACGAAGGAGCGATCCCGGAAATCTGAGCCGTATGGCCAGAAGGGGCAGACAGAAAAAAGACACCATGCAGAACAGACTGTACAGCGGGACGAGGATCAGATTAGAGGGAAACAAAGCCAGATTGACATCAAAACTCATCCGGGACAATACCGGAATACAGGGGATCATGGCAGATGTGCTGAGGATCATGCCTTCTTTGAGTCTGCCTCGCGGAATGCGCAGGCTCCACTCCCTGATGGGACCCGGTAGTATGATCAGGCCCAGCGTCGCAAGATAGGTCAGCTGGAAGCCGGGGGCAAATATCAGATAAGGTTTCATCGTCAGAAGGATCAGCGCCGAGAGGAGCAGCTGATTCAATCCGTCGCAGTCTCTGGAAAAAAAGTTCCCCGTCAGTCTGGCCAGGCGCATGAGACAGGCTCGCCAGGCCGAGACGCTGTTGATCAGCAATGCATAACAGGCAATAATGGGAAAACTGCTTCGCTTCAGGCCGATCCGATCCAGCATCATCTCCAGCAGATTGACGTGGAATCCTGAAATGGAGAGGATATGAAGGATGCCCAGATACTTCAGCCTGGTCCTGCGAGCCTTCAGCAGGTCATCAGATATGCCGAGCACCAGGGAGGCTGCCAGCGCGCCGTTTTCAGCGCCAAGGACCGATCGCATCTCTTGCGCCATATCCCGCTTCCAGCTCTCCAGTCTGAATCGAAGGGTCCTGGTTGGAAGTTCTCTCAATTGGATGCCTTCCCCTTCAAACAGAACTCCGCTGAGCGCGTAGGGTGTTTTTCGAAAGACTCCCGTCATTTGGACCACGGTCCCGGGAAGGATGGGCGAACCATTTTCTGAGAACCTCTCGTGATCATCGTCACTGATCGAAACGATCCGGTTGCTGGTTACAAAGTGATCGACGATGCCCACGGATTTTTGAAACATTGCATTGACATAATATTTATTATTAAAATTCAGATGTTGATAATTCGCACTCAGGATAACCCCTGCGGATAACCCGGCAAAACCGAGCCACATAGCGTTCGGTTTGATTCGGCGAATCGCATACAGCATGCCGCCAATCAATAAGGCAAGGATGAGCTGCGACTCGATGTCAGAAGAATAAGCCCAGCAAATGCCGCCGATGACCATCAGAACCAGAATCAGTAAACTCCGCAATGATGTTCTCCAAACAGGAGCCTTAACTTCGTCTTTGCCCGTTTTTCCTCCCGGCTGACGTCGACCTGATGGATGCCCAGGATCTTGCCGATGTCAGTCTGTGTCATGTCCAGGGTGTATCGATAGAGCAGGACATCCCGCTGGCGAGGCGTGATGTCTTTTAACACGTTGCGCAGGACTTCCCGGTTCAGGACTTCCGTTTCAAGGCAATGAGGATCGATCTCTCCAGTCACTGAACGATGGACGAACTCTGCGATCTCCTCGGCCACCATATCTGAGTCCCCTTTTCCCAAAAGGTCCGTATAGGTGAGCTCCCGGTGCATGATCGCATCTGCCAGACGGACGATCTCCCCATGGATATAGCGATAGGCAAAGGTGCTGAACTGCGTGTTGTATTTGAAATCATAGCGGTTCAGGGCTTTCATCAGGCCCAGGCAGCCAGCCTGGAACAAATCATCCCGATCCTCTTCATTGCGCAGCAGATAACCGAATTCCCCCATCAGCTTGTAGATCATGCCCCGATTATTCTCCAGCAGATCGACTTTCTTGGCTTCATCGCCGTTCCTGATCAACCGAATCAACTCTTCATTCGTCGACTTCATCTTCATATTCCCCTTTCCTTTTCTGCTTCTATTATCCAAAAGAGCGAGGAAATTATAAAATTCTGGAATCACTCCAAAAGATGAACTGAATAATTATGTTCTTGTGATTTTCAAGGTCAGAAAACCACCTCCGATTGTAAGTTATTAACGTAATCCCTGCATAATTTCAAACAATCATCAGTCCACAATTATTGTCATTTTTCATTGCAGGCCTTGTATCCCGGCCATTCGTTCTACTGAGGGTGATTTGATGATGTCATCAGAATGTTTTTGTTGATAAAAGCTCCGGCTGGATCAACCAGGCGAATGAGAATGTTAATTTTTTATAAACTGAATATTCCTAATAAAAAAGGAGAATATGCATCTGCATACGCTCCGGTTCCTCGTTGAACGCTTTCTTTTTAGGCGGTTACCGTTGGAGGTACCCTTTGTTTTTCATGGCCGCTTCATACAGAAGGATGGTTGCTGCGACCCCCACATTCAGTGAATCCATATCCCCCAGCATGGGGATCATGACCTCTTCATGCAGGGCGCTGTAAAACGCTTCACTGATCCCGTACTTTTCAGAACCCATGACCAGTGCCACCCTGCCCTGGTAGGACAGATCATAATAGGCGTTATCACTTGCCGTATCAGCAAGAATAATCCGATACCCCCACTTTTGGAGCTGGTCGATGAGGATCTGAGGGTCCGGCGCTTCCACGATGGGAAGTTTGAAGACCGACCCCATACTGCTTCGCAGCAGCTTGGGATGGTTGACACGTACCTTCCGGTTGGCCAGAAAAACGCCCTGGGTACCGGTCGCTTCGGCTGACCGAAGGATCGTGCCGACGTTGCCGGGGATCTCAAGGCCATCCAGCACCAATGCCAGTGAATCTGGTGATGGGTCGAAGTCCAGAAGATCCATGAAGTTGAGGTAGAACACCCCCATGATCCCCTGCCCGTTGTCAGTTTCCACCAGAGCCGCAAACACTCGATCTGAGACCACGTAGGTCTCCTCTGCCCGCTCAATGAAGTACTGGATGAGCTGCTGGCTTTCGATGGTTTTCAGCTGCTGGGGGCACAGGATCAGATATTTGATCGCCACATGATACTTCTGGGCAAGATTCATGGCCCAGATCCCGCCCATTGCAGCCAGACGTTCCGGATTGGGTCTGCTGTTCTTATTCAAGGCCAGGATCTTGGCCACCACGGGATGCTTTTTCCCGGCATTCCGGATCTTTCCGGGATACCGTTCCCGCAGTAACTGTTCTTTCTGTTCCGGATCCAGGGATCCGATCTCTTGAAATTCCATATTGATCTCCCTATCTCAACTGAAATATGGCCCTGAATGCCGCCCCGCCAGAAGGCATCGCTGACGGTTGGTGCTGATGGGTCCTGTTCCCATTGTAGCGCTGTTCCGGCACCGGTTAAAGATGTAATGATGATCTTTACCGATGTTTCAATGGTTGAAGGATGATGGCTCTGAAAAAAAAGAAAAACCGGTGTGATCCGGTTTTTACTTTTTTTTATTTTAGGATCC
>CAYYVR010000168.1:0-4920 GCA_964475185.1 uncultured Clostridium sp.
GATAAGGCACCGGAAGAGAAGGAAAGAGGAATCACCATCAACACATCCCACGTTGAGTATGAGACGGACAACCGCCACTACGCTCACGTTGACTGCCCCGGACATGCTGACTATGTCAAGAACATGATCACCGGAGCTGCTCAGATGGATGGAGCGATCCTCGTTGTATCCGCTGCTGACGGCGTTATGCCCCAGACCAGAGAGCACATCCTGCTGGCATCCAGAGTTGGTGTCAACTACATCGTCGTGTTCCTGAACAAGGCCGACATGGTCGATGATCCGGAACTCCTGGAACTGGTTGAAATGGAAGTCAGAGAGATCCTCGACGAGTACGATTTCCCTGGCGATGACACACCGATCATTGCCGGATCCGCTCTGGAAGCTCTGAACAATCCGGATGACGAAGAAAAGATCAAACCGATCCTGGATCTGATGGCAGCTGTTGACAGCTACATCCCGACCCCGGAAAGAGCAACTGACAAGCCGTTCCTGATGCCGGTTGAAGATGTCTTCACCATCACAGGCCGCGGAACCGTTGCAACCGGAAGAGTGGAAAGCGGAATCCTGAAAGTCGGCGATGAAATCGAAATCGTCGGTCTGAAGGAAGAGAAGATGAAGTCGGTATGTACCGGCGTGGAAATGTTCCGTAAGCTGCTGGATCAGGCTCAGGCCGGAGACAACATCGGCGCACTGCTGCGCGGCGTACAGAGAACTGACATCGAAAGAGGTCAGGTCCTGGCCAAGCCGAACTCGGTGAAGCCCCACAGCAAATTCGTCGGACAGGTCTACGTTCTGAAGAAGGAAGAAGGCGGACGCCACACTCCTTTCTTTGACGGTTACAGACCGCAGTTCTACTTCAGAACCACAGACGTTACGGGATCCATCAAGCTGCCGGACGGAATGGAAATGGTTATGCCTGGAGATCACATCGACATGAACGTTGAGCTGATCACACCAGTCGCCATGGACGAAGGACTGAGATTTGCTATCCGCGAAGGCGGAAGAACCGTTGGTTCAGGCGTTGTTTCCACCATCAAGGAATAAGACTTAACATTTAAATCATTTCAGAGACTGGCGCTGCCGGTCTCTGTTTTAATATCGTCAGGTTTCAATCCTGATATCTTGTTGTTTTGAAATTTCCAGGCTTATATCGCATAATAAATGCAGCAACCCAAAGGAGAAAGACCATGAATGAAATAAGACGCAAGTCCCTGATCCGCAAGATGGACCAGGACTGGCTGGAATCGGCGGCAGACATGCTGGGGAAATGGATGCCGGGTGCGACCAAGGAAACCCTGGTGAGTGCGATCCTGGCAGAAGGGAAGAAAGAGCCGGCGCTTCTGGTGCTGCTTCTCCACCACGGCACCATCTCCCTGCTGATGGATCACTGCGGGGAATACATTGAGACGAAGATCAAAAAAACGGAAAAGGAAAAGCTGGTCAAACGGCTTCTCAATGAACTGAAAAATGTATCGGAGAGCGATTTCCCGATCCTCCATCCCAATCATGCCTTCATGTCATCGGCTGCCTTTGCAGAACTTCTGATCCATGAAGAAATTCTGCCTGATCTGCTCATCCAGTGGAGCGATGAGGTCAATGACGTCGTATCCACGGCAGTCATCGCCCACGAACTCTGGAATCTCATCAACTACTATGGCATCATCACGCCGGAGGACCTTCTGCGGGTCCATGCAGCCGCCCATGAGGAGACGGAGTCACTGCCGGAAGAAGTCCTCGGCATCGCCCAGGCCTACATGGAACTGAACCTGTCCGATGAGATCTGCTATGAACAGTTCAACGGGCAGGATTACTTCCTCTCTGAATATCTGGGCATCGATGCCGAGGAGATTTTAGAGGATGTCCAGTCGTTCAGGGAAGATTACCAGATTGTTCCGGTGGATACCCTGATGGGCATGCTCTACGGCATCGAGCCGGGGGAGATGCTCCATCTGGTGGATTACATCACCCGGGCCTTTGATCTGACAGAGGAAGACGAACTGATGCTGGCCGATGTCGAGTTCATCCATTCCATCATCATCAGCCTGCGCGGCCGGGGAGCTGAATTCGTACCGAAGTTCCTCCATGAAGAACTGGGCTGGAAGTGGGGCGTGGCAGATCTTGAAGCCCGTGATCTGATCTTCCAGGAACTGTTGGACCAGATCCCCAGATATCATCTGAAAGGCCATTCTGTCGCCGATCTGAGCGGATTCAAATCCGAAGATGATGAATCTGAAGATGACTTTGACGAAGCGTGGATGGATGAACTGAAGTTCAAGCTGCGCAAGGACCCTGAAGATGAGGATAATTTTCTGAATTAGGCTTTAAACTCAGAAAAAACAGCCGGTTCACCCTCTGTACTGCACTGCTGTTCAGGGGGTGAACCGGCCATAAAGACAGGTCTAGGTCACGGACGATTAAGCCATGGATCGTGGCGGCGGACAGGCTGTCAACTGCCTGTGATTTGTCCCGGGTCAGGGTTCTGAACCACTGTACCAGCCATCTGTTCAGATCCGTGTCAACTCAGCGTCAACTCAGCGTCAGCCCGGGGTCCGTTGAGGGGCAGAATTAGCCCAATATAAAGAAATTTTTCGATAGGAAAGAACGTGATTCCGTGCTATAATGGAAAATGCGTTAATTGGGGAGAAATAATATTGACACACCAGGTTCTGTTGTGATAAAGTTACTTGGTGATATGTCCATGTGACATATTATTTTTATCCTTAAAAATAGTCATGGGATATGGAGGTGCAGATAAGTGAGAGTTAAGATCACAATGGCTTGCACAGAATGTAAGCAGAGAAATTACAACACGATGAAAAACAAGAAGAACGATCCAGAAAGACTTGAGATGGAAAAGTACTGCAAATTCTGTCAAAAGCACACAGTACATAAGGAAACCAAGTAATTAAGTAAGGATGTGAAGAAATGGCTTCAAAAGAAGGCGGAATCATCAATTTTCTGAAAGCGGTCAAACGCGAGATTGAAAAAACCACATGGCCAACTTCTGAAAAAGTTCAGAAAGCAATCCTAGCTGTTGCTGTGGTTGTGCTGATTTACGCATTGCTTACGGGTGTATTTGATTTCCTGATCGGGTTAGTCATGCAGTACGTACTGCAGATATAGGAGACAAAACGTCCTATGGAGATGGGTAAAGCAGGATGGTATGTAGTTCATACTTATTCCGGATACGAGAATAAAGTAAAGGTCAATCTTGAAAAAGCAATTGAAAATCGAGGGCTTGAAGAACTGATCCAAGAGGTTGCGGTTCCACTGGAAGAAGTCATTGAACGCAAGGATGATGGTACCGAAAAGAAAGTACTCCGCAAGAAGTTTCCGGGCTATGTCCTGGTCAAAATGGTCATGACCGAAGAGACCTGGTATGTTGTCCGTAACATCAGAGGCTGTACGGGCTTTGTTGGCGCGAAATCAAACAGTCCAGTACCTCTCACCGATGAGGAAGTACGCGCCATGGGGATCCGTGACACACGGCCCAGAATCGATATCACTGTGGGGGAAACGGTCACCATTGTTTCCGGTCCCATGAAGAATTTCTCAGGGGTCATCAAAGAGATCCATGAGGAAAAACGTAAGATCAAGGTCGAAGTCATGATGTTCGGCAGGGAAACCATGGCCGAAATGGATTTTGACCAGGTCGAAAAAATCAGGTAGTCTATAAAGCTTATATAGCTTTTATAGTGGGAGGTCATCAAAAACTATGAGGATGGCCGAAATTACCACATTATAGGAGGAAATACGAATGGCAAAGAAAGTCACAGGAATGATCAAGCTTCAGCTTCCTGCAGGAAAGGCCACTCCGGCTCCGCCAGTCGGACCGTCGCTTTCACAGCATGGTGTCAATATCATGGGATTCTGTAAGGAATTCAATGAGAAGACAAAAAATCAGATGGGTTACATCATACCGGTAGTCATTACCGTGTATCAGGACAGATCCTTCAGCTTCATCATGAAGACGCCCCCGGCAGCTGTTTTGATCAAAAAAGCCGTTGGAATCGAGTCAGGCTCAGGTGTCCCCAACAAGACAAAGGTAGCCAAACTGACCCAGGAACAGCTGAGAACCATCGCAGAGACGAAGATGCCGGATCTGAACGCAGCTTCCGTTGAAGCAGCCATGGCGATGATCGCCGGAACTGCCAGAAGCATGGGCGTTGCCGTAGAGGAATAGAATAGTAACTCACATATAGTGGGAGGCCAAAAAACCGTTATAACCACAAGGAGGAAAGAATAAATGGGAAAAAATTATGTTGAAAGCGCAAAGCTCATCGACCGCGCTGAACTTTATACACCGGACGAAGCACTTGATCTGGCCGTAAAAACTGCCAAGGCCAAGTTTGATGAAACCATCGAACTCCACGTCAGATTGGGTGTCGACCCAAGACATGCTGACCAGCAGGTCAGAGGCGCCGTTGTTCTGCCAAACGGAACCGGTAAGGAAGTCCGCGTATTGGTCTTTGCCAAGGGCGAAAAAGCTCAGGAAGCAAAGGATGCCGGCGCAGATTACGTTGGAGAAATGGATCTGGTCGATAAGATCCAGAAAGAAAACTGGTTCGATTTCGATGTTGTCGTTGCAACACCGGACATGATGGGTGTCATCGGCCGTCTTGGACGTGTCCTGGGACCCAAGGGTCTCATGCCGAACCCGAAATCCGGAACTGTCACCTTCGATGTTGCCAAAGCTTTGGAAGAGATCAAAGCCGGTAAGGTTGAATACAGACTGGACAAGACCGCCATCATCCACGTTCCGATCGGAAAGAAATCCTTCGGCCCTGAGAAACTGGGCGTCAACTTCAAAGCGGTCATGGATGCCATTGTCAAGGCAAAACCTGCTGCTGCCAAGGGTCAGTATGTCAAGTCCATCTCCGTGGCTTCCACCATGGGACCAGGGATCAAGATCAACCAGAA
>CAYYVR010000169.1:0-4894 GCA_964475185.1 uncultured Clostridium sp.
AACGAAGTTCACAGCTACTGCTCAGAAAAATCATTTGCGTTCACGGCACAGCATCAACAGGATCACAGCATAGAGGGAATGTATGGCAGATTGAAGGCATTTGGCTTTGAAGTGCTGTCTGTGAGGGCGCAGGTGCGCCGGGATTGAATCGGCTTCAGGATCAGAGCTTGTGAGGTCAGTGGCATTTCTGGATCCGTATTGAAATGATCGGAGTTCTTTTAGCTGCTTATGGAAAGGGGATGGGAGTAAAGTTGTGTTATCAAAAGTTAAAGGTCGAATCGGTCGTAAAATCAAGCTAAGGGAGGATCAATCGAATGAATAACAGTAGAAAATGGCTGCGCAGCACAGCTCTGGTTTTGATTTTGCTGTTTGGAACAGGTCTGATCCCAGTCAGTGCCAGTCCCGTCGCTTCGGCAGCGGGCGTCACTTCAATGCGCGAGGCCAACCGCGAATCTGCCATGGCCAAGATCGAGTCCGGGCTCAAAGCGTCTCTGGCCCTGGATGAACCGGTCGGGGTCATCATTTACCTCAAAGACCAGCTGGACTCGCCAGTACAGGCCAAAGCCCTTCGCAAAGAGCTCACCGGGACCATGACGTCTCAGGCGGTGGAACAGACGGTGAGCCGCAGTGTCGTCCAGGCTCTGAGGACCCGGGCCGAAACGACTCAGCTCAGGCTCCTGGACTATCTGGAGCGGGAGAAGGCAAAGGGAACGGTCAGTGAATTCCGCTCCTTCTTCATTGCCAATGTGATTTATGCAAAGGCCGATCCGGCCATCATCGAGAATCTCGCCTTTTACGCAGAAGTGGATCAGATTTTCAAAAACAAGACCCACCGGCTGCTGGATCCCGTCCAAAAGGCCAGCGTGGAACCATCCGCCCTGGATCTTGAATGGAACATCGAACGGGTCAAGGCCGATCAGGCCTGGGGCCTGGGCGTGGATGGCACCGGTGTCGTCGTGGCCAACATGGACACCGGCGTGGAATGGGATCATCCGGCGCTGAAGGAGAAATGGCGCGGCTATGACCCCCTCTCCGGCGAGGCGGATCCTTCCGCCAGCTGGTTTGATCCGGTCTATGGCGATGAGATGCCGTCGGATTACAACGGCCACGGCACCCATGTCATGGGGACCATGGTGGGGCAGGAGCCGGACGGATCCAACCAGATCGGCGTGGCTCCCGGCGCGCAGTGGATCGCAGCGCGGATCCTGGATGCCGAGGGCTGGGGCACCGACGATTCCATCCTGGCCGGCGCCCAGTGGATCATCGCGCCCGGGGACAACGCCGACCTTGCGCCGGATATCGTCAATAACTCCTGGGGCGGAGGCCCGGGTCTGGACGACTGGTTCCGTGATGCGGTGATCAACTGGCGGGCAGCGGGGATCTTCCCGGTCTTTGCCGCCGGCAATCAGCAGCCCTGGGAACCGCCGCCAACGCCGGGTTCCATCGCCGTCCCGGCCAACTACCCGGAGTCCTTTGCCGTGGCAGCCACCACCATCGATGATATCCGGGCCAGTTTCTCCCTGCTGGGACCCTCACCCTTTGATGAGTCCCTGATCAAGCCGGAGATCTCAGCCCCGGGTGAAAACATCCGGTCCAGTGTCCCCGGCGGAGATTATCAGGGCGGCTGGTCGGGCACTTCCATGGCCGCGCCGCATATCGCCGGCGTGGCGGCGCTGCTCAGATCCGCCGATTCCTCCCTCACCGTGGAGGACCTCGCGGGGATCCTCACGGAGTCAGCCGTGCCGTTAACGGACAGTGATTATCCGAATTCCCCCAACTTCGGCTACGGCTATGGCCTGGTGGATGCTCTGGAGGCGGTGGCCATGGTGGCCGGCGGTTCCGGCATCATCCAGGGCAGCGTCCTCATTGAAGGAACGGATGGTGAGTTACCCGTCATCGTCCATGAACAGACCGTCACGGAAACCTTTGCCGGCACCGCTGTGGACATCACTGCCCAGGTCTCCGACGATGTGTCGGTGGTGGGCGTGGATCTTCTGGTCAAACCCCACGGGGAGGACCTCTGGATCCCGACGCCCATGAAACGGATCGCCGGGGACCATCAGTCCGGCACCTGGAAAGGGACCATTTCCGAAGAATTCTTCCAGGGCGACGGCGTCACCTATAAGATCATGGCGACGGATTACGACGGCAAAGCCGCCCTCACCCCGGATCACATCATCGCCAGGGTCTTCGGCATCCTGCCAGACGCCTATACCCAGGGCTTTGAACAGAATACCCTGGGCTGGACCCTGACCGGGGACTGGGAATGGGGCAGCTCATCGGGCATGGACCCGGCGCCCTACGAAGGGGACAAGTTCATCGGCACCAGACTCGGGACCTATTTTACCGAGAACATGGACAGCTGGCTGATCTCACCGCCCATCGATCTGCGTGATGCAGCCTGGGATGAAGCGACATTAAGGTTCCATCACTGGCTCGTCACCCTGGATGAGAAGGCCTATGGCCGCATCCTGGTCACCAATGACAATGGCGAGACCTTCACCCAGATCGGCGGTCACTATAGCGGAGTCACCGAAGGCTGGCGGGAGATCGCCGTGGATCTGGCGGGCTTCGCCGGTTCCCAGACGCCTGTCTATGTCGCCTTCAATTTCCTCTCCGAGACCTGGATGACGTCTGAAGGCTGGTACATCGACAACGTTCGCCTGGTGGGGGCCGATGACACAGCGCCCCAGGCCCCGGCAGAACTCATGGCTCAGACGCATCTCGAAGGGATCCGTCTCTTGTGGACCCCGCCTGAGGACGGCGATGTCAAGTACTACCGCGTCTTCCGTTCCGATACCTCCGGCGGGCCCTATGCCCAACTGGATGAGGTGACGGGATCCTCTTATATCGACAGCACTGCCCCCCTTGATCAGGAAGTATACTATGTGGTGTCTGCCGTGGACATCTCGGGGAATGAGGGCCCGCCGTCGGCGGAGGCCGCCGGCACGGCACAGGCCTACAGCACCCTTTACGGATCCGATTTCGAACTCGATGACGGCGGCTTTGTGTCCGGCGTTGAGTTTGGCAGCGATGACTGGCAGTGGGGCATCCCGACGACGGGACCGTCTCCGGTCTCGGGTGAGAAACTCTGGGCCACCAATCTAACCGGCAATTACTCCGTGGAGAGCGCTTCCTACCTTGCTTCCCCGGACATCGCGATCCCGATGGGCAGCAGTGCCATCCTGACCTTCAGCCACTGGTTTGATTTTGATTCCACCTATGATTCCTTCTGGGATGCCGGAGAGCTCCATGTGTCCCTGGACGGCGGCGTGAACTGGAACAATATCACGCCCACTCAGTACGGTCAGTACGGCGGCCATGTCAGGGAATGGATCAGAGAAGAGATCGCTCTGGCAGAGTTCGAGGGTCAGTCCGTCCGTTTCCGCTTCTATTTCTATTCTGATGACCGGGCCACCTTTGAGGGCTGGTACATCGATGACTTCTATGTCATGGGTCTTGCGCCGGCTCCGGAGGAACCGGCTGTGAACAGCGAGCCGGTGGCGGTGCCCGAGGCAGAACCGGAGATCCTACGGACCGAGTCCCCGCTGAGCGGATCGAACACCAGACCGCTGGACCTGTCAGCCTTTGAAAACACGCTGACAGCTGCCCAAGTGGCTCAGATCCCGCTGACGGGCAGCGGCATCCCGGCCCAGGGTGCCAGTGTCACGGTGATGGAAACGGGCCGCAGCGTCCGGACCGATCCGGCCACGGGCAACTACCGGCTGCGTCTGGCCGCCGGAGAATACACCCTGGTGGCGGAGGCCTACGGTTATCAGTTGCGCGAGGCAGTCGTCACGGTCCCTGAGGATGGTACCGTGGAGGAACACTTCCTGCTGGATCCGCTGCCCCGGGGCAGCATCAGCGGACGTGTCATCGACCGCTACTACGGCAATGGTGCGGCCTTTGCGGAGATCCGCCTCCTGGAGGATCCCAATGTGGCTGTGGCCCTGGCTGATGAGGAAGGCTATTTTACCATGCCGGATGTCATCATCGGGGACTACACGCTGCGGGCATCCGCCCTGGGCTTTGAGCCCGGGGAAGCCCCGGTCACCGTGGAGGCCGATGTCAACGCTGAGGTGGAGATCGGTCTGAAGCGCTTCGTCGGCTATGAGACGGAGATCATCTATGATGACGGCACCCCGGAAGATGCCATTGTCCTGAATGCTGCCCCCAACGGCCTGGCCGTCCGGTTCACGCCGGAGACCTTCGGGTCGGTGCGGGGTGCCACTGTGTACCTGTGGGATGAATCCTTCCCGACACCGGGCGGCAACCGCCTGGGCTTCAATATCTACGGGGTGGATGAAAACGGCAAGATCTTCCCGGCCGGGGATCCTGTGTTTGTCGATGACCTGGTGCGGGGGGACTGGAACTACATCGATCTGACGTCCTTGGGCTTTGCCACCGACGGGGAGTTCTACATCTCCTCCATTCAGGATGCCAGCGGTGACAGTGTCCCGGCCATCGGTCTGGATGCCGATTCTCCCGACGGGGACCGTTCCTACCTCAATATCGGCGGGGATTTTATTCCGCTGGCCTCTGAAGGGTTCCCGGGTGCCATCATGATCCGGGCCGTCTTCTCCAATTCGGTGAGCACGCCGGTGTTCACCAATCTTACCGATACCAATTACACCAATCAGGATACGATCCTGGTGGAGGGCGCCGTGGATGCCGACGGCACCGTGAACCTCTATCTCAATGGCGAGCTGGCCCTCACGCTGCAGTCGGACAATAAAACCTTCTCGGCTGAACTCCCGCTGACGCAGGAGATCAGCACGCTGCGGGCAACGGCAGAGCTGGACGGGGTGGAGACCGAACCCTCACCGGAGGTCACTATCATCAAAGATCAGGAGGATCCCTTCCTTCAGGTCTACACGCCGGAGAACAACACCAA
>CAYYVR010000170.1:0-4765 GCA_964475185.1 uncultured Clostridium sp.
ACTGCGACAAATTCATTTGCGATTCAATGCGACAATATCATTTGCGATTCATAATTGCGTCAAATATTCTTGGTTTATTGGTTGCAAATTATATATCGCGGTGTTAGGATTAGCAAAGAAAGTTTCTAAAGACCCCTTGGAGGTAATCAATATGAACGTAAGAGAAATCATGAAATACATCGAAAGCGAATTTATTATTATAAACAATACCCCCTGCAACATCTGCGGCGGGAGCTACATCACTGAATCCTCAGGTTTCAACATCGAAGACGGCATGCCGTCCAATGTGACGACCTGTGTCTGCGAAAGCTGCGGAAACAAGAAAGACTTCTTCTTCCGGGCCCCCATCGGCGGATTGAACCCGATGAGCGAGAAAAACGAGCTGAACTAGAACGGATCAGATGCTGCGTAAAATTTTTACATAAAGAGCCCTTCAGAATCCACGGATCCCCGTGTTTCTGAAGGGCTCTTTTTGTTGTCGGTATGATATGAGGGAGCTTTTCCCTTTTGGGCTGGCCCTTTGATCATGGGATGCCTATTTCAGGATCCCGAACTCATAGCCATTTTTCCTGTAGTAGTCGATGATCCCCTGGAGGGCTTTGGGGGTATTGGGAACGTGGTTCGCATCGTGCATCAACAGGACGATGACATGCCCGTAGGCATTTTTTGTGGTCTTGATCGTATATTTCAGCAGTCCGGAGGGCGACTTATCCTTGTTATTATTATCGCTGTCGCCGGACATTGCATTCCAGTCGATGTATTCCAGTCCCATGTCGGAAAGCGCGGATTTGGCGTTGGCCATGGCTGTTTTCGAGCTGGCAGTGGCGGTCCAGGAGAATGATCCGCCGGGAAAGCGGTAAACCGAGGGTTTCCAGTCGTCTCCCAGGATGGCCTGGATGTATCCGGTGGCTTTTTCGGCATCTTTGACGATGGCTTCCACATTGGCCTTGCGGTTTGGATACAGGATGTTGTACTTATGACTGTCAGTGTGGATCGCGATGGCGTGGCCTTCTGCGGCCGTTCGGCGAACCACGGCGGCCCGGCTGGACAGATCACCGTGCGTGTAGTAGAAGAACGTGGCATGCACTTGATTCTTCTTCAGGACATCCAGAATTTTGGGCGTCACTTTGGAAGACGGTCCGTCATCGAAGGTCAGAAAAACGAGCTTTTGCTCGGGATAATGCGCCGCCTTGGATGCCAGCCTCATCCAGTTTCGAACCGTGGCCGTATCGTAGGCATCTCCGGATTTGACATCCGCGGGATCAGCGGGTTTTGCCGTTGTGGTAGAAGCCGTTGTGGTTGTAGCCGTAGTGGTGCCGCCAGTAGTTTCCGGAGCGATGGTGGACGGTGTCGTTGTATCCGGTGCCGGTGGGTCCGGTTGAGTGACCGGTTCGGTGGTGGCGGGCGCCGTTGTATCCGGAGCTGTCGTATCAGGCAGCGTCGTCGAAGGCGCTGCCGTCACCGGGCTTGTTGTCCCGGCGGGGGTAGTCACCGGCCGGGTCCCCGACGCAGCACTGGTTTGCGGCGGCACCGTGGAACCCGATGCGTCCGGTTTGGACAGTCCTTCGATGGACAGGGCACAGCCTGACAATAGCATCGATGAGACCAGACTGATCATGATCAGTCGTTTAGTTGAATTTTTCATGGCATATTCTCCGCTGGATCCGGTGGCGCCATCGAGCTGACTGGCGCCCTGCATCCTTTCTGACAAGGTCTGAGTGGGTCTGGTTACAAATATAACTATAGTCATCCTATGAGGAAATTGGGTTACAGCCGTGTAACAATCTGATTGCTGACTGCCTTCGCGCCGTTCTCCGGATCAGGGTGTCTCTTTGACCGTCGCCTGGGCGCCGCCGGTTTCAGCCATCGGCTCGCTGTGGGTTCGAGCCGCCAGCTGACCGGCATGTTTCTCATCCAGAAGCTTGAACTGATGGATCAAAAAGGTCAGGCTGACGACGGTGGCCAGCAGATCGGACAGCGGCATGGCATACCAGATCCCGTCCAGTCCGATAAAGCGCGGCAGGATGAGAAGGGCCGGGATCAGAAAGAATACCTGGCGGGATAGCGACAGGAAGAAGGACAGTCTGGCTTTTCCGATGGAGGAGAAGAAATTCGACGAAATGACCTGCATCCCGACCAGAAACATCATCAGTTCGACCTTGACCAGGCCGTCCTGAGTCATTTCCCGCAGCGCCAGATTATCCCGGGCCATGGTGGAAACCAGGAGCTCCGGAACAAACTGGATGATGAGGAAGCCGAGGACCGTGACGGAACTGGCGGCGACGAGCCCGATCTTCACCGCTTTTTTGACCCGGTCATAATTCCCGGCACCGTAATTATAGCCGATGATGGGCTGCAATCCCTGATTCATGCCGAAGGTCGGCATGTAGAAAAGGATGGCGATGGAGTTGATGATGGCGTAGGCGCCCTGTCCCAGTTCACCGCCGTAGATCTTCAGGCTGTTGTTGAATACAGCGCCGACCACGGATCCGGCGATCTGGATGAAGAAGGGGGAGATCCCGATGGAAATGATGAGCATGATGATTTTTCGGTCCAGCTTCAGATTGATCCAGCGAAACTTCAGGAGGCTCTTTCCGCTGACATAGTAGTAGGCACCGCACAGGAACGCCAGACCCTGGGCAATGATGGTGGCCAGGGCGGCACCCTGCACCCCCAGGCCGAGCCCGGGCAGGTTCAAAAACGGGATCCTCTCATAAATGAAGATGGGATCCAGGATCATATTCGCACCGGCACCGATCAGCATCAGCATCATGGACCATTTGGGACTGCCTTCTGCCCGGATGACATGGTTCATGGCAAATCCGAAGGTGTTCCAGAAGTTTCCGATGAGGATCCAGGTGATGTACTCTCTGGCATATCCGATGTTCCCCTCGGTGGCGCCGAAGAGGCGGAGCAGGCCATCCACATTGGTCAGGAAGATGATGTTCAGCAGGAACGAGGTGATCATCAGCATCATGCCGACATTGCCAAGTATGTGCTCTGCCCGCTCGGTCTTGCCTTCTCCCAGGCGCAGGGAGATGTTGGCTGCCCCGCCGATGCCGAAGAGCATGGTGAAGCCCATCAGGACAAAGGTGATCGGCAGTGTGATGCCGACGCCGCCGATGGCGATGGCGCCGATGTCGGGAATGTTGCTGATGAAATAGCGGTCAACGATATTGTACAGCGCCTGGACCATCATTCCGATGATGGCAGGCAGTGAAAATTTCAGGAACAGGGGTACTATCGGCTCAAATCGCAGCAGCCGTTCTCGTTCTGTCATGGTAATCCCTCCAAGGGAAGGACCAGCATCGCTGCTGGTCTTCTTCTTCTGTTAATTTTTTTTAATGTTTCAAGGTCAGGGCCGGGCCTATCTGACCGAATCACGCTCAATGATCTGGTAGGGCCAGACGATGTGTTCCTGGTCCACCGGTTCATTTCTCAGTTTCTTGATCAGGATCCGCATGGAGCTGGATCCCATATCATACAAAGGCTGTGCAACGGTGGTGATCTTGGGATAGAAAATGGATGCTTCGTAAATATCATTGAAGCCCATGACACTGACATCTTCAGGGACCCGGATATTCTTGTCCCGCAGACCGTTGATGACGCCCATGGCGATCTCATCGGATCCGCAGAATACTGCGTCCGCTTCGGTATGTTCAAGGATCGAGTTGATCCCCTTGTATCCGGTCTGCGCTTTCAGATCTCCGTAGTAGGTCAGTGCCGGATCCACTTCGATGCCGGCTTCCTTCAGGGCATCCTCATAGCCGTAGTACCGTCTTGCCCAGGCATTTTTCTTGTCTTTCTTGATGCCGATGTAGGCGATCCGCTTCAGTCCCTTGCTCAGGAGCAGTTCGACGGCATCTTTGGCCGCTTTCCGGTTATCGATGGTGACCGATGGCAGGATCTTCTCATCTTCGGAGGTTTCCACCAGAACAGTTTTCATTTTCAGGTCCTGAATGTACTGGAGGATCTCGGGGTCCAGGGATGAGCTCATGTAGAGCAGACCATCCACCATTTTCTCCTTCATGACTTTGATGTACTTTTTCTCTTTTTCAATATCGAAATCCGAATTGCACAAGATGATGCTGTAGTCATAAATATTGGCCGCATCCTCAGCGCCCCGGACGATTTCCGGATAAACCTGCGAAGAGATATCAGGAACCAGGATCCCAATGGAACGGGACCGGTTGGTTTTCAGACTCTGCGCGACGATATTCGGGCTGTAACCCAGTTTATCAATGGCCTCATTGACCTTTTTCTTCGTTTCCTCATTTACCACATCGACTTTGTTGATGACTCTGGAGACAGTCGCAATGGAAACGCCGGCTTCCCGGGCGACATCTTTGATTGAAGCAGCCATTTACTACACCTCTTCCTTCTTATTTTGGATCATGGGATCCAATGCCTTATCTGCAACGATACCTATCTTGATTTTATATCCTCAAAAACCCTCATAGATGGCTGTAAACTTAAACAAATTGTTAAACATTATCTATTTTATTATAGGGTGTTATGAATTGGTTCACAATAGAAAACCTTATTATACATCAGATGTTCCAAAAATGTTTTCATTTTGGAAGAAATTTTCGGTTTTTCCCATCAAAGACTGATTCTTCCCCTGAAAAGTCATGAGCCCTCCGGATTATTCCATTCAGGGTCCTCTCCCTGAGAACTGGATCGCATCACCGGTCGAATGCAAAGATATGTTATAACCGGAGTTTTAGCCGGATTAATTACATTTTTAATTCCTAAAGCTTGTAGT
>CAYYVR010000171.1:0-4677 GCA_964475185.1 uncultured Clostridium sp.
AAATCTCAACAGTTAAAAAACCAAGTTTTATGTATGCTCTTGCCATGCTGCTGACTGCGATCAGCATCATCTCAGTGGGCATTCTGGTGTTCGATGCACCCATTCAAATTCTGATGTTTATCGGTATGTTCCTGCTCATCCCCTTTATGATGGGATTGGGTTTTACCTATAAACAAGTGGAAACATCGATGTTCAATTCCATGAGTAAAGCCCTCCAATCCGGGATGATCCTTTTCGGCGTCGGAATTTTAATCGGTACATGGATCGCCGCCGGCACCGTCCCGACTCTGATCTATTACGGGATCAATCTGATCTCCCCCCAGTTCTTTTTGGTCACGACACTGCTTTTCACCTCCGTGGTCGCTTTGACCACCGGGACCTCCTGGGGTGCCATCGGTACAGCCGGTGTCGCCATGATGGGCGTCGGCGCCACCATCGGCGTTCCGGCAGGGATCACAGCAGGAGCCATCATCAGCGGTGCGTTTTTCGGAGATAAGATGTCTCCGCTCTCTGACACAACCAATCTGGCACCTGCCGTCACAGGGGCGACGTTGTTTGGCCACATCAGACACATGCTGTGGACAACGGTTCCCTCCTACCTGATCACAGCAGTGATCTTCACCTTTATGGGTCTCAAATACACTGCCGAAAGCGTCAATGCCGCCAGTGTGGACCAGTTACTGACCTATCTGTCCGGAAACTTTCAGCTGAGTCTGATCACCATGATCCCCATCATTGTCCTGGTGGGACTGATGATGATGAAAAAGCCGGCCCTTTCCTCCATTTTTGCCGCAGCCATGGTCGGCGGCGTCATTGCCGTTGCCTACCAGGGATTCAGTGCCAGACACATCATTGACATCATGTATAATGGCTATGGCGTGGATTCCGGCATCGCAACCGTTGACAGCCTCCTGCAGCGCGGCGGTCTGACCAGCATGCTTCCCCTCATCGCGCTGTTCCTGTTTGCACTGGGCCTGGGCGGGATGCTGGCCGATGCCGGCGTCCTCGAGACCCTGATCGGATCCTTCGCTCATAGAATCAGACATACCGGTGTTCTGGTCTTTGTGACCATCATCATCAGTTATGTGACACTGGGGATCGGCGGTTCGATCTATTTCTCCTCGGTGATGACCGGGACTCTGATGAAACCCATCTTCGAACGAATGAACCTGAAACCGGAGAATCTCTCCCGGATCCTGGAGGATACCGCCACCCAGGCAGGTCCCCTGGTCCCCTGGACAGGAACAGGACTCTATGTCGTTGCCACATTGGGCGTTCCGGTCAGTGCGTTCCTGCCTTTCAGCTTCCTGGCGTTCATTACCCCCCTGTTCTCCCTCTTCTACGGCATCACCGGGATCTCCATGACCCGGACCGATCAAGCCGGTAAAAAGACAAAACGGGCAAAGATCCGCATGAGACGCACCCTCCTGCAAGAGGTCGAAGCTTAATTTATTCCCGGTGAGTCCCCTTGCTGCAACAGCCCCCATCCTGAACTCATCGTCCGGATCAGATCCCCACGATAAAACGCAGCCATAGAAAGCATCCCTTCGAACCGGTTTTGAGTTCGAAGGGATGCTTTTGGCTTTACTTATTGTTTTACCTATTGGTTTACTTACTGTTTTATCTATTGGTTAACTTATTGTTTTTCTTGTCGGTCTGCCGATTGGTTTGCTTATTGTTCTGAATATAATTTTAACTGGTATTTTGATTGCCACTTTAATTAAAACAGTCCAAGATCTGAGGACTGCGGCAGCTTTGCCCTATTTGATCCATTACTGCGGCGGTAAACTGAAATCCCGGTGCAAATCATGGAGAAATTCTGGCAGGGCTGTCTGATCGGTCTCAAAAAAGAACTTCAGTTCCTGATCAGTGGTGATGAGTTCTCCGCTGATGGTCAGATGCCCCAGCGGATCCATGTGCCACAGCATGAAGGATCCGACATCAAGATCCCTGCACTCTGTCATCGTTTTTCTGAACCGGTAGGTATCCTCCAGTTCATTGATGAAGCGAAGAAAATCGGCGATGTCGCAGGTGAACGCACCTGTCCCGGAAAAAGCCCCTGACACGATGTCCAGTTCAAAGCTCATATTATAAGGGGAGCCCCGCCGGGCGTCTGCCCATGAAATGTTCACTTCACGGATCACCAGCTGTTTTCCCGGGTCCCCTGTATTCAAAATATACCTGTTCATTGGCGCGCACGCTTTTGAAGATGAGTTTCCCGAAGCAGTCTGAAGACCTTCGTGTCATAAGCGGTTCCATCAAAAATCAGATCATCCGATCGGATCTCCTTCAACTCAAAACCACACTTCTGGTAGACCCGCTGAGCCCTGGCATTGAAGGAAAATACTTCCAGGGTGATCATGTCGAGCTTCAGCGTGAGAAAGCCATAGTCCAGCATCAGCCGGAGCGCCTGGGTGCCATGGCCCCGATCACGTCCTCCCGGGCCGATCAGGATCCTGAAATTGCAGCTGCGCCGGATCGGATCCCATTCGTTGAACACCGCCTCTCCGATGAGCTGACCCGTGGAGCGATCTGTGATGGCAAGGTCCAGCCGGTCGGGCCTCTCATTTCGCGTCTGATACCAGGTCCTGACCCTTTCGATCTCTGATCCTTCCATGGGACGGCGGGCTTGGGCCTCGCTGGCAACGGATCCTGTGAGCCGGCGGACTTCGGGATCCGACAGGATCTTCACCATGATCTGCCAGTCGTCCGGATCAAAGGGGCGCAGCAGCGTGGCTTCGCCCGCCAGTGTGGGTTTTTCTGTAAAGGGCATCTCATGGATCATGCCAGGGATCCTCCCGTGTTTTTTCTCTGGATCGGCTCCTCAGAGAGCAGCAATGCTTCCAGCTCCCGGTGCATGGCCCATACATTGCAGGTCTGATTGGCCAGAATGATGATGGTTGCATCCAGTTCCGGATAGCTGGCCATCATGGCCCCGACGCCCTCATTGATGCCGTCCTTGCGCATGCAGCGGATCTTATCGCCCTGCACGATGAATTCAAAGGCAAAGCCATTGATTCTCTCAGCCGGGCCTCCGTTGAACTGTTTCACTGCGCGCCGGAACGGGATCTGCGGAGCTGTGATCGATCTGGTCATGGCTGGATCCAGCAGACGACCGGCGCGGATGGCGCGGATGAACCGGTCCAGGTCGCCGACGGTGGACTGGGCTCCGCCATCGGGGGACCCCACCGGCGGATAGGAATAGATGTTTTTCTTCCAGCCGAGGATCTCCCCGTTTTCGTTTTCCACGGCATAATACCCTTCAGCCACCCCGGGACCGATCTCATCCATGGCATAAAAACCGCTGCGTGCCATGCCAAGGGGTGCAAAGATCCGTTCCCGGACAAAGCGTTTGTAGTCCTGACCGGAAACCTGTTCGATGGCCAGGCCCAGCAGGACGAAACCGCAGTTGTTATAGCGAACGGCCTCTCCGGCTTTGAAATTCGGCGGTTTGAAGGCGAACTGGGGAATAAAATCCGCAGTCTGGCGAATGGCATAATTGGGCTTGTCGATGAACAATTCCGCGTAGGATTCCCCCGCTTCCTCATCGGCATCATCCGCAATGCCGGAGGTATGAGTCAGCAGATGAAACAGAGTGACATCGCCGGGGATGGCAGTATGCTCTAAAGCCAGCAGCTCCACGATGGACTGATCCAGCGCCAGCTTCCCTTCCTGGACCAGAAGGAGCACAGCCGCTGCTGTAAAGGTCTTGGTGACGGAGGCCGTATCAAACATCGTTTCAACGGTGTTGGCCACGCCAAAGCCCCTGTGAGCCGATCCGGCTGCTCCCTCAAACAGGATTTGGTCTCCTCGCCGGATCAGGCAGGCCCCGGAAAAATAATGGTGATGCTGATATTCTTCGATGACATGGCGTATTCTTTGCTCCATGATCTCCCCTCATTTTTCGACATGTACAGATTATGGTTGCATCCCATCCGCTTGCTGTCCCCAATCACAGACTACGGCAGAGCGGAAATGGATCCCTTTCGCATAAAAGGTCAAGGTGCCACCCGGCCGACCCGGGATCACCGAATGAAATTCATTTTGATTTTGCGGATCCCTTCAGGGGCCGGATACGTTTTCCTGCCTTCTTCCATGACATGGAGCATCCAGGCCATGTGGCTGCCAAGGAGGGTCATGAT
Source organism: uncultured Clostridium sp. (assembly GCA_964475185.1). GTDB lineage: Bacteria > Bacillota > Clostridia > Clostridiales > Clostridiaceae > JG1575. Next base: position 4,143 of record CAYYVR010000171.1, read on the forward strand.
CTGTGTGCCTTCCTCATCTTGGATAACATCCCCCGGGGCAGCCCCGTGGATGACATTCCAGTAATTGGAACCGATGGTGATCATTTCACCGTACTGAAAATAGCGGTTCATGGCATCAAAGGCCGGCACACCGCCGGATCTGCGCACGGCGGCCACCGCTGCCGCCGGTTTGAGACGGAACAGATTGCCGTTGGCTCCTGAAACGTAGAACGCCCGGTCCAGGAAAGCTTTCATCGTGGCGGTGATTCCCGAAAAATGAGTGGCTGATCCAAACAGGATCCCGTCTGCCGCTTTCATCTTCTGGATCCAGAGGTTGACATCGTCGCCCTGGAGTACGCACTTTTCGTCTTTGTTTTTCACGCACATATTGCAGGCGGTACATTCCCGGACCTGCTGAGTGCCCACCTGGATCAGCTCCGTTTCGATCCCCTGCGCTTTCAGTTGGGCCAGAACCATGTTCAGTGCCTGATACGTATTGCCCTGGGCTCTGGGACTTCCGTTAAATGCTACGACTTTCATAATTTCCTCCTACTGG
>CAYYVR010000172.1:0-4610 GCA_964475185.1 uncultured Clostridium sp.
TCGCCCTTCATGAATTTAGTGATAATTTTAATCTGATTTACAGGGGCAGGCAGTAAAATTCTGATACAATTCTGATAGAAAGAGGTGGCGCCCATGAATAACAAACCGACTCAGACAAAAAGAGAATTTGATTACCGGCAAGTTGCCAGGCTCGTGATCCTGGCCGGGATCGTTTATTTTGCAGTGACCAACATCAGTGCGTTTTTCCTGCTGCTGAAATATCTGCTGGGCATCCTTGCTCCAGTCATCATCGGATTGTTTCTGGCCTTCACGATGAATCTTCCGCTGACCTGGCTGGAGAAGAAAGTGTTCACGGGATCATCCCCGGTGATGGCTAAGCTGAGAAGACCGCTGTCCTTGCTGCTGTCGGTCCTCCTCCTGCTTGGCATCGTGGCGCTGGTCATCATTCTGGTGATCCCGCAGTCGGTCCAGGCCATCCAGGTCATTTCCAAACAGGTCCCGGGGTATTATGAATCTGCACTGGCCTGGATCAAGACCCGGGATATCACCTGGCTGACCGAATATGCTGAGAACCTGGACTTTTCCGGCAATGACTGGGAGGGGGGGATCCTGGGCAATGTGGGAAGCCTGGCCGGCGGTCTGTTCAAAGGCCTGTCCGGGGTCCTGGGCGGACTGCTCAATACCGTCCTTGGCCTGACCTTCGCGATCTTCATGCTGGTTTCCAAGGAGACCCTGCTCCGACAGATGGATCATGTCATGGAAGCTTACATGACTCCGCAAAAACGAACCAAACTGAAGTATCTCATCGGCGTGGTGGGATCAACTTTCCGGAGTTATATCGTCGGACAGGTCACGGAAGCCATGGTCATTGGCGTTCTGACAACGGTTCTCATGATGCTCCTGGGCTTTCCCTATGCCAGCGTCATCGGTCCGCTGACCGGGCTGAGCAGTCTGATTCCGATGATCGGTGCCTTCCTGGGCGGCGCCGTGGGATTCCTGCTGATCCTGACGGTGAATCCGCTCCAGGCACTCCTGTTCGTGGTCTTCATCATTGTCCTTCAGCAGATCGACGGGATGTTCATCTATCCCAGGATCGTCGGGGCTTCCGTCGAACTGCCGCCCCTTTGGGTCTTCTTTGCGGTGACCATCGGCGGTGCGCTGTTCGGTTTTGCCGGTACTTTTCTCGGTGTCCCCACGCTGGCGACGATCTATCGGCTGATTCGTGAGAACGTGGCAAAGCGCAGGGAACTTCTGGAGCAGGGCGCCGTTTCCAAATATCAGATCCTCAAGATCCCCAAAGGGATGGATCCGGTGGAACTCAATGAACCTCAACTCGAGGAACTGGCCGATCCGGAGATTGACACCACAGATTTTATGGAATAAAAATTGAAAACCGGTTCAAAAAAGTCATTCAAAAAAGTCTTTCAAAACAGACCGAAAATGGCTCTGATCCGGCGGAGGAACGAATCGAAAAAAGCCTGAGCGCTTCTGATAGTGGCAGAAGCGCTCAGGCTTTTTGAATTTTATTTTCTGATTGCCGTCAGGGGAATCCGGTCTTCAGGATTTTGCGGCCCCATCATTCAAAGCGGGCAGACCGGTATCATTCCCTTTTCAGGTGTCAGGTTCAATGGATCAATCCAGTTTACTGTGCGCCACCACATACTCCACCAGGTCGACGACGCGGCAGGAATAACCATACTCATTGTCATACCAGGCAAAAATTTTGACCATGTGTTCATCCAGGGTCAGGGTGCTCAGTCCGTCCACGATGCTGGAGTGCGGATCTCCGACATAGTCGCTGGAGACCAGGGGCAGCTCGTTGTAGTCCATGATCCCTTTGAGTTCATTTTCAGCAGCATCCTTGAATGCCTGATTGACCGCTTCCACGGTGAGGGGTTTTCGGGTCGTAGCGACCAGATCCACCATGGAAACCGTCGGGATCGGCACCCGGATCCCAACCCCCCTGAACTTGCCTTTGAGCTGAGGCAGGACTTTTGCGACCGCCTGAGCAGCTCCGGTGGAAGTGGGGATCATGTTCAGGGCAGCTGCACGGGCCCGTCTGGGATCCTTGGATTTATGATCCGTGAGGCTCTGCCCGTTGGTGTAGGCATGGACTGTGCTCATCATGCCGTGTACGATGCCGAAATGCTCATCAAGGACTTTGGCAAAGGGAGCCAGGCAGTTGGTGGTGCAGGATGCATTGGAAATGATGTGGTGGAGTTCACCATCATATTCCTTTTCGTTGACACCCATGACAATGGTGATATCCTCGTCTCTGGCCGGCGCGGTGATAATGACTTTTTTGGCGCCTGCATCCAGGTGCATCTGAGCAAGGTCTCTGGTCCGGTATTTACCGGTCGCCTCGATGACGATATCTACATCCAGATTTTTCCAGGGGAGGTCTTTGGGGTCGCGGAAATCAGTGACCAAAACTTTCGTGCCGTTGATGACGAGGTATTCGCCGTCGACATCCGATTCTCCGTTGAAACGCCCATAGATCGAGTCGTAACGGAGTTTGTGCAGAGCCAGCTCCGCAGAGGCCATGCCGTTGATGCAGACCAGTTCCAAATTATTGTCCGGGCGATCCGCCAGGACTCGGACGACGTTCTGACCGATCCTTCCATATCCATTTAATGCTATCCTAATCATTTTCTGTTCCTCCAACACTACCCGAATTTGAGAATCTCTCTGAAATCATCTTTTCATACTTCCTGTATTATTTCAATATTGTTTCTGTTTTAAGATGATATTTTTCGCTGATTTTCACTTGTTAAAATATAAACACTATCAGTCCATGATTCAGCCTATGGACGATGATGAACCGATCTCACCGAGATTGGATCACCTGTATCAATAATTTTGAGCAATGTACTATATCTTAATACAGTACATTGCTCATTCCGAGTGTCACAGTCGTGTGATCACAATGCTAATTTGAAAAACTGGGCCCCCAAAGCTGTTCTCATGGACCGGATCTCCTCACAACGGAGCCGGGAGAATGAGCGCAAGGCCGTTGAAAGGAAAAGACACTGCCCGAAGGCAATGTCTTTGGCTCATTATTTTTTGTAGGGCTTGATGTACCCGGTGATCGACTGCACACCCATTGCCCGGATCCGGGACTGATACTGGTAATCTGACTCGCCGGTATTTCGCGGGATCAGCATATCCATGCGTGTTTTCGAATCAAAGGCAGATCCGCCGCGGTCTTCCACGGTGAATTCACCCCAGCCGGGCAGGATGACCTGGGAGCGAAGCGGCCAGTAGTTGGATGAAAGGACACCGTAACGGAGGGGCGTGCCCAGCGCTGTGGTGGTCCATCCGCCATTCTCAGAGGGCAGATCCGTATAGAATGTGAATGTCCAGGTCATTTTTGTGTAACCGGGATAGGGATCTTCATCACCGGGAGCAGGCGCAGGTTCAGGTGCAGGTGCAGGCGATGGTGCCGGCGCTTCCGTTGCTGCGGGATTGATCCAGGCACCGGGCTTGCCTTCTGTTCTGGATACATTGACCATCTCGTCATAGGTTTTATAAAGGAAATAGGTCCCGGCAGGGTAAGTCCCCACTGAATTGACCTGGCTTCGGGCATCCGAAGAGGTGACGTAAGTCCTGGTTTCCTTGTCCAGTTTATAGGTGCCTTCAGTCTCTCCGACGGTCTGTTCAGGCGGTGCCGGTTCCGCCGCATCGTTTCCGCTGACATCGATGTAGTTTTTATACACATACCCGTTGAGGCTGTTCCAGATGATGTTATACCATCCGCTGACCGGTCCGGATATGACCTGAACGGTCTGTCCGGCGGGGATCTTGATCAGGATATTGGAATCCATCCCGCCGCGGTCTCTCAGATTGACCCGTGAGGTAATGTAACCGGATGAGGGGGCGGCTGCCTCTCCGCCCGAGGGGTCCTCCGGAAGGTTTTCCACGATGGCAGCGCCTGAGCCGGAAACTTCGACATAATTGCGGTGAATGTGCCCCGTCAGATTGTTCCAGACGACTTTATACCAGCCGTTGACCGGTCCGGCCAAAACCTGTACGGTCTGTCCGGCGGGGATCTTGATCAGGATATTGGAATCCATGCCTTCCCGGTCTCTCAGATTGACCCGGCCGGTGATGAGACCGCTGGAGGTGAAATTGATGTAGCGGTTTGAAATATATCCTACCGACTGCCCTTCACGGACTTTCGACCAGTATGTCTGATGGCTGATGACGTCGATGGCGGTTCCGCCGGATAACTTCCTGATGATGGAATAGTTGGTGGAAGGACCATAACGGAAATTAACGCTGGATTTCGTTTGGGCCATGGCGGCTTCAGCGCTGGATCGCTGACCCATGGCATTAAAAGTAAATGTTCCGGTGAAAAGGGAAATGATCACCAGTCCCCTTGCAAGGCTCTTTTTCAATTGCTGACTGAACATAGCAACCTCCATACTGGCAGTGTTTCTCAAGTTGTTTCTCTGCTCTCTTTTTTACCAGTTTTGGCAAATAATGTCAAATTGGTTACAAGGCCGTGATCCTGCCCGATGCAGATTTCTTTACAAGTGGGGAGCACGGAAGAAACCTGCGATCGCTGCTGCATCAGGGCTTTCCGGTTTTTTTGCTGATCCGCCGCCTCATGGCAGCAGAAATTTCTTTACAGGTGTTAAATTTTCCGG
>CAYYVR010000173.1:0-4606 GCA_964475185.1 uncultured Clostridium sp.
AAAAAAAAGAAAAACCGGTGTGATCCGGTTTTTACTTTTTTTTATTTTAGGATCCTGCCTTTGGTGGTTTTCCGTCCAAGGCTCCAGACCCGTGCCGTATACTGCTTGTTGGTTTCGCCTGACTTTCTGGGAATAAACACATCCAGCCGGTAGCGATTGTAGAAATGAGCGCCTCCGCGATCCTTCACGGTCATGGTGCCATATCCTTCCAGATAGATCTTGGTGTAGAGGGGCCATACATTATTGGCCACAACCCCATAGGTCAGTTTATCGCCTGTAGCTGTTACCGTCCATCCCCCGTTGTGTTCGGGCAGATCGGTATAGAATGACAGGTAGAATGTCAGATTGTTTTTCCCTGAAGACGGTTTGGTTTGCTTGTCGGAAATTACCTCTGCTTTAGCGGCAGCATCTTTCGCTGCTTTTTCTTCGGCGGCCAGTTTCTTGGCCTGAGCTGCCTGATCCGACTGCTTTTGTTCCAGTTCCCTGGCTTTTGCCAAAGCGGCTTTTCGTTCTTTTTCCTTCTGAGCTGCTTCTTCGGCGGCTTTTTTGGCTGCTTCCGCATCCTTTTTGGCCTTCAGTTCCCTGGCACGCTGTTCGGCTTCTTCTTTTTCCCGAGCCAGCCGCTCCGCTTCCATTCTTGCAGCCTTCAGTTCCTTTGCCAGCTCCCGGCCTTCGCTCTCAAGCTTTCTGCCCATGGCTACGGCTTCTGCTGTGGATACCTGCGACTGGATGGTCTCGAGGATCGCCAGTGCATCTTTGACTTCCTGTTCGGTGCTGTCATTGGATCCCAGGATCCGTTCGATTTCAGCAAACAATTCAACTTCCTGTGAAACCAGCAGTTCTCTCAGCTTGTTTTTTTCTGTCAGCAGCGTTGTCAGCTCGTCTTCCTGGCTCGCTTTGGTTGTATTCAGCGCTTCTTCATTGACTCTGAGTTCTTCAGTGGTATCTTCCAGTTCCGTTTTATTGGCTTCCAGCGTTCTGGCCTTATCTTCCAGTTCTTCCTTCAGCTCGTTGATGGAATCGATGAGCTGTTTATCATGTTTGGCAATATTCTCCACTGCCTTGAACCTTAACAGAAGATCTGAGAGGTTGCTGGCGCCCAGCAAGGTGCTGATTGTGGAAGTATGGCCGTTTTTATAGACTTCGCGAAGCCGCCTGCCATACAGTTCCTCTTTGTCCCCCAGCTGTTCCCTGGTGACCTCCACTTCAGTCCTGGTGGTTTGGATCTGCTGCGTCAAGCCTTCGATGTCTGCTTCATTCTGCCGGATTTTCTCACCGACAGCTGTTATATCATCGGATATCTCCGTGATCTTTTCTTCCTGATTATGGATCGATTCTGTCATTGCCATGATTTGTTTTTTTGTCTCATCAATGGCACTTACGGGCGCGGCCTGAACACTTGCCGCAGGGATGGCTGATAACAGGATCCCGGCTCCCAGTAATAAAGAAACGACTTTCATTTGGATTTTTTTCATAAATTTACCTCTTCCACGAATGAAATACTTTTCTGCACAAGTACGATCATACGGTGAAGTTGTGAATTATGTATAAAGTGATCTTGCGCTCTTTTATGCATATTCACTTGAATTAAGGCAAAAATCGCTTCACATATCCTTTAAATCTTACAAATCGGTGACAAAAAACATTATTTTTTTCATCATTGCACCCCTTCAGACCGTTAAATGCACAGACTTTCTGTTTGACATATCAACAAACAGAAGAATTTTGCGCAGAGACAAAAGGACGAGGATAGAGGCTGCCCGCCGGTTCACGATGGATCCGGCGGACAGCCTCTTGGTCAGTGGGGTTATCTGCAAATATCTGTTTCAAAAATCAGCTGTTCAGATCGATGTGACAGTAACCGCCTGGGTTTTTGTCAAGATAATCCTGATGGTATTCCTCCGCCTGCCAAAAATTTTCCAGAGGAAGGACTTCCGTACGGATCGGCTGATCGTATTGTGAGCGAACCCCCTCAATAAATGACTCAACTATTGCCCGGTCTTCTTCCGTTTCATAGTAAATACCGGTTCGGTACTGAGAACCGCGGTCATTTCCCTGGCGGTTGAGCAACGTGGGATCAATGATATGGAACAGTGTTTCCAACACCTTCGTCAACTCCCCCTCATAGGTCAGTTCCACTGCTTCAGCCGCTCCGGTGGTGCCGGTACAGACCAGCTTATAATCAGGCTCCGGGATATTGGAATTCACATAACCCACCGTTGAATCTGTAATAAACGGTTTTTGTTTAAAGTACGCTTCGACGCCCCAGAAACAACCGCCTGCAACAATAATTTTTTTCATCAGGATCTCCTTTTTAAATCGCATTTTAAATTTTCTCGGTAGTGGCCTATCTGAAATAAAGTATGATCTCAGGTAAGACCGTCAGCGTGACTCAATAAGTTTACATATTTATTCTTATGTTCTGCTTTATTTATGGTTGACGTAAATGATACGCCAGCAGATAAGATACCATATCTTCGTAACTTTCCACTCCCTGGATCTGTCCGTTCGCCTTCAGATAAGAATCATTCACCTGCGTTGCTGTTTCCCGGACTGGTCCTTTGAAATCTGACCAGTATCGATTATGCGCCTGTATATCCAATGACATGCCGGCAGAATATAAAGAGCGAACCCTGCCATGTGCATCCTGATCCATTCCGTACAGTCGGTTCTGCGTGTTGATCAGCGCCAGCATGGAACCTGAGTATCGAACCGCAGGATCCGGGCTGTATCGGGAAGCCACGTAGGCGATAAAATTCGCCTCTTCCTCCCTAGCGGTCCCTTTCAGGTGGGCCAGCTCATGCAAAACAACCGATGGAAGCAAAAGCATGGGCTGGTGGTCATTGTAGTTGGCCTCCCCGGTATACGGAAAGAAGATCCCGGAGATGCCCATCCGGCTGAAAAATTGGCTGGACAGCAATGGTTTCGCCCTGCCGGCAGGTTCCCTGAACGCCGGATAGGTTTTACCCATCTCTTCATATGCTCTGGTACTGGCCTCATGAAAATCCCCCGTGAACGTAAACAGTGTGTCCTCGGCCAGTATTTTGGATCGTTCGAGCCCCGCTTCCAGGGCCAGAGCCGTTGACAGTGCCTCCAGCTGGATCTGATCCCCCTGGATCGGCTCCAGTCCGAAAGCAGATTGTACCCCCATGGCACGGTAGTTGAATCCCCAGATCAGGAGAAACGCGATGACAAGGACCGCAACTGAATTTATCATTTTAAAAAATGACTGGGATCGCAAATCTCCGGTCACCAGTGCAACCAGAAATTTGATGACCTGCATCGCCAGCATCCCCACCAGGAATATCGCCATAAATTCTGCTGCCGAAAAAGGCACCAGCGCTGAAACGCCTGATAAACCCCTCAGCAAAAACTTTGAGATGCCCCTGGTGAAGTACAAGTCCACCAGCTCGCTGGGTTCCATGAATCGATACAGCCCCACCAGCAACATGGCCAGCAATGGCAGCACGCTGCGCTTGAGCCAGTTCGGCGCTGCTCTGTTCATTCGCCCGTCAGATGGGTCAGATCCACCGGGATCGACTCATCATAAAGGACCAGGGTATCCACGCTTTTAAAAAACTCCTCAGTATCCTCATAGTCCACGGTCTTTTCTTTGAATTCCTCTGATTTCATAAAATCAGCCAGCGTGTATTTTCCGGCTTTCTTTTGAAGTTCATCCAGTGAATCAAAGGGCAGATCCATGACATCATCCTTATTGACAAAGGACAGATAATAACTGCGGTCCACTTCCTCTCCCATCTGGTCCAAATCGATAAAAGCTGTATACTTGACCAGCATTCTCATATGATTACCTCACTTTTCATTTTTCAATATAATTTGGATGTTGAATGGTTGGACCCTCCGGCCTGACCATCCAGTGTTCTTAAATTATTGGATCTTCATACTCTGCCAGCCCATCGCACTCTATGGCGTGACCCAAAGACTGAAGGCATTGTAGAGCAAAAAGATGACGATGACGCTAAAAAGGCCGATCAGAATATATCTGAGGGTCTTTTGCTCCTGACTGTCTTTTCTGATATCTTTTTTCAGTTCCTGTTTCATTGCAGCTAATCTCCAATCGTTACCTCCTGCCGCTGGATCCATCCGATGACGGCGCAGGCAGTCTTTTCTTTATTTTACTATACTACACACAGTAAAATCATTTCAGATCGAATTTACCGGCAAATAAAACGACCGGCATGGAGCCGGTCGTTTTATGATACTGAGTAAGTCTGTAAGCCGAGTTCTGTATTTGATGATCATCTATCTAGACCTGTAATTTCTTACAGGTTCAAGCGGCACACCCGGGGACGGAACGGGCAGCTCCAAATGTCCCCCTATTCGGCCTTGCACCAGGTGGGGTTTACATAGCCATAAAGTCGCCAATATGCTGGTGAGCTCTTACCTCGCCTTTCCACCCTTACTGATCCGAAGATCAGCGGTATCTCTCTGTTGCACTTTCCTTAAGGTCACCCTCACTGGGAATTACCCAGCACCCTGCCCTGCGGAGCTCGGACTTTCCTCTCCTATAAAATAGCAGCGATCATCTGGCTTACTCAGTACTCCTTATAATAGCATGATAAAATGTTTTCTGTCAATGACCACC
>CAYYVR010000174.1:0-4563 GCA_964475185.1 uncultured Clostridium sp.
ATTGCACGGAATCTATTGCTACCTTAAGCGACAGCGCAGAAAAAATCAAGTCCCATCTGCCGGTCAAACCTATTATATAGGAACCCTCGCTCTGCTTCCACCTTCCGGATCCTTCGCACCGATCCCGTTGTCGAAGACCCGCCGTGCTATTACCGACCTCAAAGCCCGGACTGATTGCCCGGGTCGGATTTTTCTGATTTTGATTTTCTCAGTCTGATTTTCCTCTTCAAGATTTTCTTGAACCTGATCTTTCTGTGTCCGATCTTTCTGTGTCAACTCTTCCGATGTGCTTTTCCCTCTGCATGATTTTCCCTGTGTGCCTGCTTCCTTAGCCTTCATTCCGGTCATGGATAGGACTCTTTGGATCACACAGCCAAAAAGCAGAGCCGGATGACTCTGCCTTTGCACTGTAAATTACCGAAGTGAGCGAAACAGCCGAAGGATCAGCTGAACAGTCAGAGGAGATTTAATGCTGTACGGGAAAGCGGTTTTGAGATTTTTCCGTCCTCTGCATCCATGGCGCGGCGGATCTAATATCTGCCAATGGGCGGCTGGACCGTTTCCGGCAGCGGGCACTGGTAGCTCCCGCCATTCTGACGGACCACTGCGGCCTTGGCTGCTTCGATGAGATCGGGCCGTTCCATGGTTTTTATGGCGGCCAGGGTCATGACCCGGGCCGCTGTCATCAGCCCCTTGTCCGCCAGCGGGCTGCCGGACTGCCCCGTCATCTGCCAGGTGTGAGCCACGTTGCCGATGAAGGCGGTGGCCACGTTGAAATTGATGGTCGGTACGGTATAGGAGACGTCCCCGACATCGGTGGAGCCCGATGAATAGTTGCGGTTGGCACCATCAAAGGGGTGGACCATGGCGTCCAGCGGTTTTTCCAGCATCTCCCCGAGGCGGTCCTCCCCGTAGATTTCAAGGATGCGCTGGGTAACCGGTTCGATTCCTGCGTCCCCGAAACTTGCCATGAACTCTCTGGCCAGCTGATAATCTGCTTCATCCCACGGTGGCGGTCCGACTTCCTGAAATGCCTCATCGGCAATCTTTGCCAGGACCGGATTGGGGATGTAATCGGAGAACGCCATGGTGACTTCGTGTTCGACGCGCGTCCCGGTCATGAGGGCTGCACCGCATGAAATATCCACGACACGGTCAAAGAGCTCTTTGAGCTGGCTTACTTTGGGGGCCCGGACTTCGTATTTCACAACGGCCCTGTCCTGGACCACATTGGGGGCAGTGCCGCCGGCGTGGGCGTAAGCATAATGGACCCGCGCCTGATCGATGATGTGCTCCCGAAGATAATTGCAGCCGACGCTCATCAGCTCCGCGGCATCCAGGGCACTTCGTCCCAGGTGTGGCGTGCTGCCGGCATGGGAGGATTTTCCGCGGAAGTTGAAATTCGCACCCATGATGGCCACCGAGCGCTGGGACTGGACCTGATTCTGATCCGCCGGATGCCAGGTGTAGACAAAGTCCACATCTTTGAAGACGCCGGCTCTGGCCATGAACTGCTTGGAGCCCGCGCCTTCTTCGGCCGGACAGCCGAAATAAATGACGGTGCCGGGGAGGTCATTGGCCTGGAGATATTCCCGCAGGGCCAGGGCAGCTCCCAGAGAACCGGTCCCCAGCGCGTTGTGACCGCAGCCGTGTCCGGGACAGCCCTCTTCCAGCGGTTGCTGCTGTGCCATACCCGGCATCTGACTGAGCTGATCCAGGGCATCATATTCTCCCAGAAATCCCATCACCGGTTTTCCGGTGCCAAAGGCGCCCGTAAAGGCCGTGGGGATCCCTGCGATCCCCGTCTCCACCGAAAACCCTTCCTCTTTCAGGATCCGGGTCAGCAGCTCCATCGAGCGAACTTCTTCATAGGGCAGCTCCGCATACCGCCAGATTTGGGCGGCAGCGTCAAGGAGAAGGGGTTTCTTCCGGTCCAGGACCTCATCGATGAATGCCAAAGTTTGCATGTTTGCCTCCTGTTGTTTTGAATAAAAAATGGCTAGAGGACCTTGCTCAGAAATTCAATGGTCCTGGGATTTTTCGGGTGATTGAAGATCTCGTCGGGCGTTCCCTGCTCCTGAATGATGCCTTCGTCCATGAACAGCACCCGGTCACTGATCTCCCGGGCAAAACCCATCTCATGGGTGACAATGACGATGGTCATGCCCGACCGGGTCAGGTCTTTGATGACATCCAGCACTTCCTTGACCATTTCCGGATCCAGGGCACTGGTGGGTTCGTCAAAGAGCATGACCCTGGGATCCATGGCCAGTGCACGGACGATGGCAAGTCGCTGCTTCTGACCGCCGGAGATCCGCGTCGGGTATTCATCCCGCTTGTCCAGAAGACCGACCCGGTCCAGCAGTTCACAGGCCCGGCGCTGGGCCTCCAATCTGGGCATTCTCTTCTCCAGCATGGGCGCCAGGGTGATGTTTTCGATGACTTTCAGATGCGGGAATACGTTGAAGTGCTGAAACACCATGCCGATCTTCTGGCGGTGACGGTCCAGATTGATGCGGGGATCCGCCAGGTCCACGCCCTCGAACAGGACTTTGCCCGAAGTGGGCCGCTCCAGCAGATTGAGACAGCGCAGGAACGTGCTTTTCCCGCTGCCGGAGGGACCGATGATGCTGACGATCTCCCCTTCCCCGATGGATTCACTGATGTCTTTGAGGACCTTCAGTTTGCCAAAGGCTTTGTCCAGATGTTCGACTCGGATCAGTTCATCAGGCTTCATTGCGCGCCAGCCTCCTTTCAAACAGGTACAGTCCCTGTTCCAGTATTTTAGTCACCGCCAGATAGATGATCCCGACGATGATGAGCGATGGCACCGCCAGAAATGTCGCTGACTGGACCGTTTTATAGGAGGTCATCAGTTCAGGGACGAAGAAGACTGAAGCCAGCGAGGTCTGCTTGACCATATTGATGTATTCATTGCCCAACGCCGGCAGGATGTTTTTCACCGCCTGGGGCAGAACGATTTTTTTCATCGTGTTGAGGGATGTGATCCCAAGGCTGCGGGCAGCTTCCACCTGGCCGCGATCCACCGCCTGGATGCCTGCGCGGATGATCTCTGCCACATAGGAACTGGCGTTGATGATCAGGGCGATGATAATGCAGGCGGTATCCGAGATGGTGAAGGGCAGTACTTTCGGCAGCAGCAGCCAGAAGAAATAAAGCTGCAGAAGGATCGGCGTGCCCCGCAGGATACTGATATAGGTTCCCGTGATCACGTGGAGGACCTTGAACCGGGACAGCTTCATGATGGCGATCAGTGTGCCCAAAATTGTGGCAGCCAGCACCGTGAGTCCCGCCAGCGAAAGCGTTCCCACCAGACCATCGATGTAGACGTAACTGTATTTGTTCCATAACTGGATGACGGTGTCGATCATGGTCTTTCTCCTCTCCGTGATACGGTCCTGCTACAGACCAAGACTCTTGGCATATTCGGTATACTCGTTGTACCATGCCTCATACTGGCCCGTTGTCAGCAGTTCGGCGATGATTTTGTTGATTTCGGCCGCCAGTTCCGTCTCCCCTTTGGGGATCCCGATCCGTGTCCCGTCCAATGCCTTATCCACCTCAAACTCAAAGTCTTTGACAATGGTCAGTCCGCAGCCTGTGTTGGCATCGATGTAGAGCTGAGCCATGGACTTGGCTACCACGATGGAATCGGCTTTGTTCTCCTGGACCATCAGCAATCCGTCCGTGGTGGCGGAGACCCGTTTGAGCTCAGCCACCTCCGGGATCTGCTCAGTGGCAAACAGTTCCTGCAGGGACCCGGATTGAGCCACTACGGTTTTGTCAGCCAGATCTGCGGGTGATTTGATGGCCGCCTCATCCTCCGTCCGGATCACCAGCCCGTAGCCCGGTGTGTCCTCCGAGAAATAGTATCCGTCGGAGAGGATCATGGCCTCGGCCCGGGCCGGTGTATAGGCCAGTGCGGAAATGGCCAGATCATATTTTCCTTCCGTGATGCTGGAGAGAACGGCAGAAAACTCCAGCGGAACAATTTCAAGCTCAACGCCCAGTTTATCGGCAATGTATTTAGCCAGTTCCACGTCACTGCCCACATACTGGTCATCGCCGCTCTTGGACGGATCGACGAACTCGTTTGGCGCAAAGTAGGGCTCCATGACCACTGAGAGGACGCCTTTGGCTTTGATCGCATCAAGCCGGCTCGCCTCCTCTCCCAGGGCCTGTGCCGGATTCGCCGACGCGCAGCCGCTCAGCAGCCCCATCATGAGGATCCCTGTGAAGATACCTGTTATTCCTTTGATTCCTGTGATTCCCCTGATTCCCCTGATTCCCCTGATTCCCTTGATTCCTTTTACACTCTTTTTCATATCTGTTCTCCCTTTTTCTTTTTCTGTTGATTCTCTGGATGTTCGCATTCCTGCGATTTTCAGGTGGTTTGATTTATGATGCCTTCCCTCTTCAGCTGGGTCCTTCCCTCACCGGTTCTGATGTTCATTTTCTGATTCGGATGATGATCCTCTGTGTTCACTGGATCCCCCCCTTTGGGTTCGCTGTAGTTTTCCTGTTCTTTGTTTTTGAGGAATA
>CAYYVR010000175.1:0-4562 GCA_964475185.1 uncultured Clostridium sp.
TTACTTTGCTTTTTCCAGTTTCAGATTGACGAGCTCGCCGTTGATGCTGATCTCACCGGGCTGATCGCCCAGGGAAGCGTAGCTCACGCTGTCTGCCAGTGTTTCGCGGGAGATCAGAGGTTCATGCTTTCTGAAGATGCCTTCGATGAGTTCGCCGGCCTCCAGCGTCAGCTCGATGCGATCGGACACTTCCAGGCCCGAATCCTTTCTGAGGTTCTGGATCTTGGAGATCAACTCCCGAAGATAGCCCTCTTCCTTCAGTTCAGGGGTGATGGTGGTGTCCAGGACGACGCCCCGTTCCCCTTCTCCGGCGAAGGCAAAGCCTTCCAGTCCCTGCATGGTGACGAGGAGATTATCCTGGTTCAGAGCGATCTCCTCTTCGCCCAGGGTGATGTAGACATCGCGTCCGGCCAGAACGTTCTGGGCCAGTTCCATCTGATTCTGCTCCGCGATGGCCTTGCGGATGGCGGGGATCATCTTGCCGTAGGTCTTGCCCAGAACGGGAAGATTCGGCTTGATCTCAAAGTTGACATACTGGGAGAGGTCAGCCCCGAGCTTCACTTCCTTGATGTTCAGCTCATCCTTGATGATTTCCCCGTAATACTCGGGCAGTTCCCGTTCGGAGATCAGGATGGACTGCAGCGGCTGCCGGTTCTTGATGACGGCCTGATTTCGGGCAAAGCGTCCCAGTTTGACCAGGCTGTAGGCGGTCTCCATCTTCTGCTCCAGGTCCTGATCCACCTGGCTTTCGTCGTATTTCGGCCAGTGGGTCAGGTGGAGGGATTCCGGCGCGGTCTCATCCAGATTGCGGACCAGGTTCTGATAGATCTCTTCGGTCATGAAGGGCACGAAGGGAGCGGCCACCGCCGTCAGGGTGGTCAGGACTTTATAGAGGGTGTTATAGGCCGCCTTTTTGTCGTCGGTGAGCTCTTCGGCCCAGAACCGCGAGCGGTTGCGGCGGACATACCAGTTGGAGAGCTCATCGGTGAAGTCTTCGATGGCAAGTCCGGCGCCGGTGATGTCATAATGATCGAGGAGATCTCCGACGGATTTGACCAGGGTATTGAGCCGTGACAGGATCCAGCGGTCCATGATGTTTTCGGATCGGACTTCCTGGTGATCCAGCGGGTTGTACTGATCCAGCTCCGCATAGAGGAGATAGAAGGAATACACGTTCCACAGGGTCCCGAGGAATTTGCGCTGGGTCTCGCCGACCTGCTCGCGGCTGAACCGGGTGGGCAGCCAGGGCGATGACGAGGTGTAGAAGTGCCAGCGGGTCGCGTCGGCCCCTTCCTCCAGGATCACCGGCATGGGATCCACGATGTTGCCTTTGTGCTTGGACATCTTGATCCCGCTCTTATCCAGGACATGACCGAGAACGATGCAGTTTTCGTAGGAGTTTTTCTCCCAGAGGACAGTGGAGATGGCCATGAGGGTATAGAACCAGCCACGGGTCTGATCCACGGCTTCCGAGATGAACTGAGCCGGGAACGTGGCGTTGAACAGCTCCTGATTTTCAAAGGGATAATGGTGCTGGGCGAAGGGCATGGACCCCGAATCGAACCAGGCGTCGATGACTTCCGGTGTCCGGTGCATTTCCTTCCCGCAGTGCGGACAGGTCAGCGTCACATGATCGATGTAGGGGCGGTGCAGTTCGATGTCATCGGGCACATCGTTGCCCCGTTCCTTCAGCTCTGCAATGGAGCCGATGCACTCCTGATGACCGCATTCACAGTCCCAGATGGGCAGCGGAGTCCCCCAGTAGCGTTCCCTGGAGAGATTCCAGTCGATGACGCCTTCCACGAACTTGCCCATGCGGCCGGTGCGGATGTTGTCGGGATACCAGTGGGTGTCGTTGGTGTTCCTGACCAGCTTGTCGCGCATGGAGGACATCCGGATGAACCAGGAATCCCTGGGATAATAGAGCAGCGGCGTATCGCAGCGCCAGCAGTGCGGATAGGAGTGCTGATATTTTTCAGAGGAGAACAAAAGGCCCTTCTCATCGAGGTACTGGATGATCTTCGGATCGGCTTTTTTGACATCCATGCCGGCAAAGGGCGTGACTTCATCCACGAAGCGGCCTTTGAGATCCACCAGGTGGATCATGGGCAGACCGTATTTCTGACCGGTCAGGTAGTCATCTTCACCATAGGCAGGGGCCGTATGGACGATGCCGGTACCGTCTGAGAGCGTGACGTAGTCCGCATGGACCACAAAGAACGCTTTTTCTTCCGGTACATGGAACGGCAGGAGCTGTTCGTATGCCCAGCCCTCGATCTCCGATCCCTTGAAGGTCCGCAGGTGTTCATGCTCGACGCTGCCCAGGACCTGATGGACCAGGGCGTCCGCCAGGATGAGCGTCTCCTCGCCGACTTTCACTTCGGCATAGTCAAAGTTGCGGTTGATGGTGAGACCGACGTTGGAAGGGAGGGTCCATGGCGTCGTCGTCCAGGCGAGGAAATGGGTGTTCTCTTTGCCTTTGACCCTGAACTTGGCGATGACCGTCCGGTCGGTGACATCCTTGTAGCCCTGGCCGACTTCATGGGAGGAGAGGCCCGTTCCGCAGCGCGGACAGTAGGGCATGACCTTGAAGCCCTTGTAGAGCAGATCCTTTTCATACATCTGCTTCAGGGCCCACCATTCGGATTCGATGTAGTCGTTATGGTAGGTGACGTAAGGATTGTCCATATCCACCCAGAACCCGATGGCATCGGACATTTCCCGCCACATGGCGGTATAGGTGAAGACGGAGTCCTTGCATTCGTTGATGAATTTCTCCACGCCGAAGCTCTCGATCTGATCCTTGCCGGAGATGCCCAGCTTCTTTTCGACTTCCAGTTCAACGGGCAGGCCGTGGGTGTCCCAGCCGGCTTTGCGGGGGACTTTGTAGCCCTGCATGTTTTTATAGCGCGGAATGATGTCCTTGATGACCCGGGTCAGGACGTGGCCGACATGGGGCTTGCCATTGGCGGTGGGCGGTCCGTCGTAGAAAGTAAAATACTCTTTGCCTTCGTTCATGGCCAGGTTTTTTTCCATGATGTCATTGTCTTTCCAGAAATCACGGATCTCCTTTTCCATCTGAGTGAAGGATTTGTTCTGATCGATTTTTTTGTACACTTGATGATCACCAGCTTTCAGTTATTTGTCATGTTTGTGCCAGGACATATCAAAAAAGGCCTTCGTCCCAAAAAAGGACGAAGACCGTTCGTAACCACCTGTTTCAAAGGTACTGACATACCCCTCACTGTAACGTCGTTGAAGGACGGGGCGTCTTACTGACAACTGTTCAGAGCCCTGCTCCCAGGTGATCTTCGCCCGCAGCGCCACAGGAATTCACACCAGCCATTCCCTCTCTTCGTGTCCGCTACAGGTTACTCGTCCTGTTCATTGCATTTAAGTTTTCATATGGAACTATCATAGCGAAACTTTATCGTTTCGTCAATTTCTTTACAGGCGATCTCCACTCGTCCGATCTCCACTCGTTCCGATCTCCATTCGTTCCGAATTGCGGGTTGCTGGCAGCGCTGTCATCGAACCATCTTAAGTCCTGGCAGTTGAAAAAGATCACTCCGTTCCGGACTCGCGGATCAATACCGCCTTTTTCCAAGTTCTGCCTTAAAGTCAATGATTTTGCCGCCAGTCACTTCATCCGCTGGTTCGGTTTGGGGCTCGTCCTTCCCGGCGTTACCTGAAGGAAGCTGCCGGGGCTCAACCTCCGTCAGACGAAGTCCATGCAAGGCAAGCTTTTGCTCAATCTCATCGATGATTCTCTGATTTTTGTTCCTGAATTTATGAATGCCTTCTTTGGTGCAGTGGATCAAATCCCAGACAGTATCAATCCCTGAGCGTCTCAGAAAATTGTAAGTCCTCACAGTCAGTTCCAAATCATCAAGTGAACTGCCCTTCAGCTTGTCGAAGTTGACGTTTCCGTCCGCATCCCTTTGAAAAACCTCCTTTATTCTGGCAATCTCCAGGTTTCGCTCCATTAAAATTTCATCTTCTCTTTTTTGGTCCCTCATACATTTCTCGATATCTTCATCGGAAAGGACATTAACCTCGTCATATTCGACTTGGACAACTCCTATTTCAGGAAAAAATATCTTGGGGATCAGGAACCTTTCCTCAAAGAAGTCAGCAATGGCGTCACGAATGGATAGATCTCCATGAATTTCGAACAGCAAGAATCGACACCAGTTGGGTGTTTGATCCACCACCAGAATATACCCGTCAAAATTTTTCTTTAAGTGCGCCATCAGTTCAGCAACCGGTTTAAATCCGAGGTTTCGCTGCGACTCCAGCCAAACATCCTGAAGTACGATGGTGACATGTTTATGCCCCAGGGATCATCCCTCCCTTCGACGTTTCATTATAATCATTCTAATAATACCATCAGCCAACGACGCGAACCACTGCAACTTAACCGACGGTACTGAAACTGATGGCGCTCTGATCCGACAGGATGCTGAATTCCGATTGGATGGTGATGGACTTATTTTGCAAGAGGTCTTTTCCTTGTACCCTGCGTTCCCGAACAATGTAACGAGACGACGCTTGCACTCTGT
>CAYYVR010000176.1:0-4515 GCA_964475185.1 uncultured Clostridium sp.
GCCATACATTCCCTCTATGCTGTGATCCTGTTGATGCTGTGTCGTGAACGCAAATGATTTTTCTGAGCAGTAGGTGTGAACTTCGTTACGATATAATCATTTAATAACGATTCGTAATTTCTAATTATCATTTAATAAGATATTATTATGATATCTACATCTTCTTTCATAATATCATTGTAAATATGTCATTCCAATGACAAAACGATATCATATTGAAATATGCTTTTTTAAACGAAAAATGGCATTAAAATATAATTCAGACAATTTAAAGTACCCTTTAATGCACTTTTTATATCAAATCTCCGGTAGAAGATGCAACTTTACAAACCTCACTCCTGAGACAGGGCATACAGCGATCCGCTGTGTTTTTTGAGTCACCAGTCAGGACCTCACTGCCTGTTTGAAGTTCTTGCGGAAGTTAGGGTGATGATGATATCATCACCCCAGAAGAGTCATCGGTTTCGTTTCATACCATTTGGCCCGTCCCTTTAATTCCCACGGTGTCTATAGATCCAGATTGATGATGTCTGTGGGCTGTGGGCTGACCGCTTTTCCTATTTTCTCGGGAGGACCCGATCCATGAAAAAAACAAAAATGATTCCCTGGTCTCTGGTCCTGGGCTGGATGATCCTGATCTTCCTGCTCTCGGCGCAGACCGGACCTGAATCGGGCGCCCTCAGCGGCGGACTCACCGAGGCCCTCATTGCATTGATCCGGCCGCTGTTCCCCGACGCCCGTTTGCTGGTGGAGTCCCTGGAATCGGCACTGCGGACCCACGCCCACTTCATAGCCTATTTCGTACTGGGGATCCTGCTGATGAATGCCCTGACACGGGACACACTGCAGACTGCTGCTTCGATCCGATCTTTCATCATCAGTATTCTCTACGCCGCCAGCGATGAGATCCATCAGTATTTTGTTCCCGGCCGGGCCGCTGAATTGCAGGATGTCCTGGTGGACGCTCTGGGGGCCCTGATGGGTATCCTTCTGTTCCGGCTTTGGATGAGACAGCACAATAGACGCAAAGGGTGATCTTTTCGTATCAGAGTTGATCCAAAAATGGATTCAGCATCAGTTCAGCATGAGTTCAGCATCAGAAAATGCTCCGGATAAGTGCCCCATTGGACCGGTTCAGCACAAAGCTTCAGATCCTGTAAACTGACATTCTGAAGAGTGTGGAGTCAAGGAGCATTGTCTGATCCATTCCCCACACGAAAACTGACACCCGGATATCACCTCAAGTTAGGCGGTGATATCCAGGGGTCAGTTTTTGATTTTGATTGGTCATCACTTTCATGACCCGATGAATGATGTTCCAAATGAACAGGGCGCCGCCATTAAATCCACGGGATCCTTTAGGCTCTTATAATTTGGGATGGACCGGATTTTTCACCTTGCCTCATTTTAACTATTCAGAACTCCATCCATTCATTACTTCATTATCTAATCAGCAGATAGAGAGTCCCGAACGATGCGCTACGCCTGTTTTCAGAGGATATTTCAGAGAACGGCTTGTGTAGTTTATTAATTTTTAAATTTTAAATATATCATGATACAAGCGGATATTCAACCCTTGATAAAGGTTGTTTTTTAAGTGGACTCTCAGGGTATGATAAAAACAGTCAATGGATAATGCGATTTATTAATGAAAACAAAATTTATTCACTCATTTCTGGTCTTTTTAATAGTGTCTTTTCCAACTACGGAAAATCAGGCTATGAAGACGTCACGGAACTGATGGATTCCACCTCCTCCTGGATCCTGCCCATGACGAACCCCGACGGTGTCCACTGGGATATGCGCAATTCCCCGGGTTCGTGGCGCTACAACCGGAACAATTACACCGGCACCATCCATAATCCGGATGGCACCATCATCGGCGGTGTCGATCTGAACCGGAACTATGCCTATGGCTGGGGCAGCATCAACGGCTCCCAGAGCGTTTTCGGCCAGGGCAATTTCCGCGGCGACTCGCCTCTGAGCGAATCAGAGACCATGGCAGTCAGTGATGTGCTGCGCTCCAATATGGTCTTATCGGCCATCAGCGGACATTCCTTCCCCAACGGCAACGGCCAGCTCACCGTTTACCCCTGGGCCTTCGTCCTCAATACCGTGAGTTATGACGATACGTCTGAACTGCCCATCCAGATCACGGAGGAGATCGACATCAAAGAACTGGGCCGCCGGCAGGGCAACCACAACCTCCACTCCGATGAATTCACCAACGGGATGTATGCCTACAGCGGTGAAAGCCTGGACTATAAACTGGGCGCACTGCGAACCCTGGGCTTCCTCTATGAGTACGGCCGGACCCTGCTCCCGAAATACACCGGCGCAGAAATGTACTATGCCCTCGCACCCTACAATGGTCTCAACTCAGAGGAACCCAGAGAATTCCTGCTGACTTATCCCACCCAGGCCGATGCCGCCGGTGCAGGGGCACCCCTGGAAGATATCACCGCAGCGCCCGTTTTCCTGAATGCGCCTTATGACGGAGGCTATGGCAGAAGCCGCTACACCACCGTGGAACAGGTCAATGAACTGGGTGCAGACCTTAAAGGCAAGATCCTGGTGGCCACCCGAGCCTTCCTAAACAATGACAACGCAGCCCTCGCCATTGCGGCGCAGAATCTGGGTACTGTGGCCGTCATCCTGGTCAACGAAAATGCATTCCCCCATGGCTACGGCTATAACCACTATAAGCCGAACCTTGGCACCGGGACCACGGAAGGCGTCGACCTGCCCTCCGAGGTCAGGATCCCCGTTGCCGGCACCTCCAAGCCTTATGTCCGTGAGCTCAACGAACGGATCGGCTCCGGTCGCCTCACCATCAAGAGCACCACGCAGAACATGGAATCCATGGTTTGGCAGTTTGAACGCAACATCGGTGCTTTCATGGAGAACATGTCCTTTGCCCGGGAATTTGCTGCCCACATTTGCTGAACCATCACCGATGACAAGGGCCGCCTGGTGCCCAAAGCAGTTCTGACACTGGAAAAAGAAGTCGTCAGCCCCCTGATCGAAGGCAACACCGGCCGAAATGCCGAAGCCACCAGAGACCGGATCATCCAGAGCGGGGAGTTCCGTCAGCAGCAGTCCGCTAAGTATAAAGTAAACGGCGGCGAGTATGACTGGTCGGTGACCCCTTCCAGACAGCTGGACAATCCCCTGGAACTGGGGATCCCCATTGTGGACGAAGGCTATACCGTCACCGCCTCCGCCCCCGGAAAGGAAAGCGTTACCTTCGAGGGGATAAAAATTTCTGAGTATCAGGCTTCATTGGACCTGAACTTTGAACTGCCCAGCCTGCCCCGTACACTGCACCCCGCTGCAGTGATCAACCGACTCAATGACGATCAGAATGAACTGACCATCACCGTCACCGAACGCTATACGGACGGTTATGTGCAGGAACTCACGGAGACCTTTGTGATCCGCAATAATTCGGCCGGCACGCATGACGTCGGCGATCACAGAGTCTATGTCGACACCCAGGGCAACACCAAGATCCGGTCCATCTACATTCTCGACCAGATGACAGATTAACTTCAAGCAACAGCGACCCAGGAAAGACCTTCCATCATGGTCTTTCCGGGGTCGCCTCCTTATACTCCCATTGGGATCCGCTGAGCGGCATTGGGTTATACTGATGGATCACTTCCGGACTAAGAGCAGCCGGATCTCACCCCGGCATAGGGGTCGGATCCGGCTGCCTATGGTGGATCATTGGATGATCTTATTCAGCAGGCGCTTTGAAATGTGCTACTGAATGGCGTGAAGGAGTGCCCCGCGCACCGCCGGTGAGACCACCAGGTCCCCGCCGGCCACATGGATGGTGTGAATCGGAGCGTTGTTTAAGTAGGTGCTGATGCTGGCATCCACTGCGTCTTTGCCCACCAGCAGAACAGGTGCATTGAGCCGGGCAGCCAGAGGCGCTGCAGCCAGTGCATCGGCAAAAGTCCAGCCATTGGCCGCGATGGCAAATTCACTATTGGCATAGTACTGATTTGCCACAGCTGCTGAGGTTTGGACCCGGGTGGCTCCGCTGATCCGCGTCACTGTGAATCCCCTGGAGATCAGCTGAGCTTCCAGCTCCGCTGACACCACCAGGTTTCCGCCGGCGATCTGGATCTTCCTGATCGCATTGGCATTGAGATAGTTGAGCGCATCAGCCGACAGCGTCTTGCCATCGGTGATGAGGATCGGGAAGCCGGCACTTGCTGCATAGCCCCCGGTGGAGAGGGCATCGGCAAAGGAGGTTCCCGAGGTCAGCATCACCTGCGTCGGTGCCCCCTTCAATGTCTTCAGGTATTCGGCGGTCTTCACCGCCGTCTGAAAGCGGGTGGCCCCGGCGATGCGCAAGACGGTGACCTCCAGTTGTTCTGTCAGGGCGATTTCAATGGCTTCGCTGACAGCCAGTTCTCCGCCCAGGATCACTACTTTTTTTACGCCAAGGCGTCCCAGTTCCAGTCTGGTCTCCTCACTGAGTCCCTTGGGATCCGTCAGCAGGAT
>CAYYVR010000177.1:0-4384 GCA_964475185.1 uncultured Clostridium sp.
TTATATCGTGTGGCTGACGAAAGAAGTCTCATCCTCCAGGGAATCCAACTCCGGGTCAAAGAATTGATCAATGATGGCCTGGGGTGGTTTTTTGGTGGTCAACGAAAGACCAACAAGGAGAATCACATTGATCAGCAGAGACCACAGCAACGGGGTGACGCCCAATGGCCTTGGCCAGATATAGGTGGTGAGGAGAAGAGTCGCAAAGCCTCCAAGTGTACCACCGATGGCGCCAATCTTATTGGCTCTTCGCCAGAAGAGGCCGGCAATCAAAGCTGGCAGTAACTGAGCATAGCCAGGTGTTGCAAACTGTGTTGCGGTGGTGAAGATATTGGGGAAGTAGATGCCAAAGAAGGTGGAAATCACCACAAACAACACGGTAGCCATACGGCCAAGTACGACGATGCGTTTTTCTGAAACCTGCTTTTTCACAAGGTTCAGGTAGATGTCACTGATAAACATGGAGCTGCAGGCCAGCAGTTGGGAACTGGCAGTGGACATGGCTGCTGCAAAGGCTGCCAGGAAGATCCCGGTGCCCAGGACATTTCCGAAGGGGATCTTGCTCATGGCGGCATGGATGCTCTGCTGCGCCTCCAGCGGTGTCAGTCCGCCTCCGAACAGATACGGGATGATCATGATTCCGATGAGCATCAATGGAACCATACCTATGACCTCATAGATGGGAAAAGCCACGGCCAGGACTTTATATGTTTTCTTCTTCTTGGCGATGAAGAAACGGATGAAAATATGAGGCCAGACGGCAAAGGAGCCAATGGTTACGGCCAAATGCAGATTCATCATGGGAGAATACAGCTTGTTCGGCCCCGGCACACCGGTAAGGCCCGGTCTGGCTTCCTTGGCTTTCGCCATGACATCCGGAAGGGATTCCGGCATGCCGTTGATCAGAATGATCAGTGCCAGCAGAACGATCACCGTGAAGACCACACCTTGAATAGCATCCGTCCAGGCAACAGACTTCATCCCGCCGATGGACACAAAAATGAGCAGTACAATGGCCAGTGCGACGGTACCTACCGTGGTGGGCACGTTGGCAGCGCCTTTAAGCCCTGCACCGAGTCCGCCAAGCTGCATGCCGATATAGGGCATGGTGAAATAGATCAGACCCGCGGATGTGATAATGCGGAAGAAATTGGAATAATAGCGTTTGCCGAAGAAGTCACCTGGTGTTGAAAGCTTATGTTTTTTACCCAGATTCCACAGCTTATAGCCGATAAAAACCTGGAGACCGGCACCCCAGAAGATACCCTGGGCAATGCCCAGTGAACCGACACCATTGGTATATGCCTCGCCGACAACACCGTAAAAAGCAAGGGTCGACCAGATGGAAAACACCAGGGTCATGACGGTGGCAAATACTCCGATGGAACGGCCGCCCAGGAAGTAGCCCTCTGAGGTCTCATCCCCTGTTTTGTATGAGTAGATTCCAACGCCGATGAGAATCAGCGAGAATATGATGGTGGCAATTATCGTGAGCATACTGGTCACCTCCTTCTAGATTTTTGAAAGAAAAACAGATAATTGATCAATGCTGCGTAGAATCCAGTCAGTATAATGGAAATCACCGACAGCGGCAGCCAGCCAAACAGCAGCGGCGGTTCCGGCCCCAGGATGTTGCCGCCCAGGACACCCCACAGGAAGCCCAGGGCGGTCAGAATAAAATAAGTAGTTCTGCTCATGGTTGTTTCCCCTTTCTTATGAGTTGAGTAAACTGGTATCCCGCTAAATCTTCTTGCCTTCCAGTCCACGGTCAACCAAATCCTGATAGGCCTCGTCCACTTTAGGCGGAACCATTTCAAAGGAGTTGTTGACGACGGTAAAGTCATAATAACCCAGTCTGGCCACCGGTCCGATCTTGACGATGTCGATCTTGCCATTTTCCTGGATCACTTCATCCTGAACGTGAATGCCGATGACCTCAGCAATGATCACATCCACCGTTGATATGCCGCCGTTGGCGGGCAGCCTGAGGGAGTGGACCAGTTTGCACTCATACTTGATGGGCGAGCCTTTGACCATGGCAACATCCACCAGCCGTGCCTGCTCCTTTTCCAGCTTGCAATATTCAAACTTATCCCTGACACCTTCGGGCAGCATGGCGATGGATGAATCATTCATCGCTTGCGCCAGTTCCTTTGGCACCATGTTATAGACAAATTCATTGGTGCGTTCGATGTTTTTCACCGTGGTCTTGCGATCCCCCGTCACTGGATGCTGGTTGGAAGAAAACACAACCATGGGCGGATCAAAGGTCAGATTGGTGAACTGGCTATAGGGGGCGATGTTGTCGGAGCCATCCTCATTCTTCGTAGAAATCCAACCGATCACCCGGGGTACGGTACTGGATTTAAAGGGCGCGTGTTCAAGTCCGTGATCATTTTTTTCTGGTTCGTAAAACATAAGATTCCTCCTAAAATTTATTATGGCATGTTACAGACGCTGAGACGGCAGACGATCAAAGTGATCTGGGTGATACAGCTGCTGACAACTGCTCCTGTTTGAACTGAGTCGGACTCTTGCCGTACCTTCTCCGGAAACGACTGCTGAAGTAGGAGTAGTCGTTGAATCCAACTTTTCTGGCGATCTCAGTGAGGCTGACCGAACTGGCGACCAAGTACTCCCTGGCCAGTTCGAGCCGGGTCTGCTCAAGATACTCCGTATAATTCAGGCCGATCCGCTCCTTAAATTTACGGCTGAAATAGGCTGGACTCAAATTGCTGACCTGAGCCATCAATTCCAGGCTAAGATCCCGGTAGTAGTATTTATCAATGAAGGCTTTGGCTGAATCGATTGCCGCCCTTACATCTTCCCCCTGACGTTTAGTGACGATGGCTCGGGCGACAC
This sequence comes from uncultured Clostridium sp., assembly GCA_964475185.1. Lineage (GTDB taxonomy): Bacteria > Bacillota > Clostridia > Clostridiales > Clostridiaceae > JG1575. The sequence continues at coordinate 2,863 of CAYYVR010000177.1, forward strand.
GCTTGATGAAGTCCCGGTTGATCTGTCGGATCATTTCTATAGTGGCAGCCCGCAGGATACTACTTGAACTCTGGATCAGATAATCGTGAAGTTCCTCCAGCGGAAGATCCATCTGTTCCAGATAATCAAGAATCTCAAAATTATATTTAATGACGATGGACTTAATGGTTTCACTGCTAAAACTTCTGCTGAAGAGCCCTTCCAGGGTGTCCTCATATTCAGCTGCGATTTCCGCCTCGCTCCACTGGCTGATGTTTCGGAAAAAGTTGTATTTATGGATAGGCAGCTGATCCTCACTGTTGCGAAAGGTTGTAAAATTTTTCGTCTCCTCATATTGGATCACGCTGTCATTACCAAGGTAAAAGGTAAATTCAAGCGCTTTGAAGGATTCCTCATAGGACTTCCAGATCGATCTGCTGTCTAGGTAGATATTACCTACCCCGATGCTGACACTGCGTTGAGCGCGTTTATTGATATATTCCTTCATGTTGGCCGCCATTTGCAAAATGATTCTGGATCCCTCTTTCTCAGAAGTCTCTGGCAAATGAACCAGAGCAATGAGCTTGTCGGTTCCGATGAGTGAACAGGCGATGGATTCCAGTTCAGATGTTTTGATGAATGTTCGCAGGAGCCGCAGATATTCCATCTTCACGCCATACCTTGATTTATTATCCAGATCTCTGCAAAGTTCCCAGAAATTATCCACCATGATCGTCAAGGCACAATTAGGATAAGCCAGCAGACCGAATTTATCCCTGAGGTTACTCATCATCCTCGCTTTATCCAAATCGCCGTAAATCAGATCATAAATGTAAAAAGATGTCACCATGGATTCCTCGATAGATCCCTCCACAGGTTCACTTATTGAGATCCCTTCATAATCTGCTGATGCAAGCAATTCACTGACTGCATTCAGGAGTTCCCTGGTCTGATCTGGGAGTTGAAACAACCAATCAACAAAGTGACCATTGATAAACCTCTGAAGTTGCGAGTAATCGCTGCGATCCGTCACTGCGATGAAAGCAGCGCCCGACAGGCTTGTTCGAATCCGCTCCAGCTGAACTGTTTCAGCCGAATCCAGCCCGTAAATGATGAGAGCTTTTTTCCCGCTCAGGGCAAAGAGAGTGCTCTCCCAGTCTTCGCTGGGCCGGTCAACGTTCATGCTGTCCCACAGGCCGATTTCATGCCATGTCCGGCCTTTTGTATTTTGTTTGATCCTCTCTGTCAGATGACGATCCAACGCCAGGAATACTACGTCCATCAACAGCCTCTTTCCAAAGAACTGGCAACCCTCCACCTGTGACTCCGAAGTAAATCGTTTTCTGTATGGGTCAATCCTAGCACATGTCATTTTCAAACCCTATAAAATATCTTGCCGAGCTCTTTAAATATTTTGTCTTATAATCCAAAAACTTTTGAATTATTATACATTATTTTTGTGGAAGCATTATGAAACCATGATCCAAATACAGTATAAACACATGAAAATCTTTTTTAAAAGCTACTCCAGTTTCCCGAATGG
>CAYYVR010000178.1:0-4365 GCA_964475185.1 uncultured Clostridium sp.
TCTGGAGACATCCGGAGTGAACGTTGGACAGATGCAGGGATAAACGGTGGGCGAGTGACCCTGATCACCGCGCAGGCTGCGGGGACAGGTCCAGCACCTTTGTTTGCGGATTCGATCGCGCCCAGTCGCGGATCCGCGCATGGCAGGTGAACAGAACGGCCTGGAGGGGATCTTCGCGGTCCCGGGTATGCTCCAGAAGGAACTCGAGACCTTCCCGGGCCCGGTCATCATCATATTGCGTGAAGACATCATCCAGGAACAGCGGCAGCGGTTCCTGATGGTTCGTGATCAGATCCGAGATCGCCAGTCTCAGGGAAAGGTAGGCCTGATCCACGGTCCCTCCGCTGAGATAGCCCCACTCCCTGAGATTATTATGATGGCGGTCTTCCACCGCGATGTCAAAGGTCCGGTTCACCCTCACGCCCCGGTATTTTCCGCCGGTGAGGCGGGTAAAGATCCGGGCCGTGGCATCGTTGAGCAGGGGCCCGAAGCTCTGCTGCATTTCTTCGAAGGCCTCTGCCATGACTTCATCCGCCAGCTTCAGGGCTGCATGGTCTTCCCTGTACTGCCGGACCGTTTCTTCGCACTGGGATCTGCGCTCTTCGATCTGACTCAGATTCGGCCGGTTGCGGAATTTTTCCTTCGCCTCGGCAAAGATCCCCGCTGCGCTCCGATCCAGTTCAGCGATCGCGCGCAGAAGCTCTCCGTCCCGGACCCTGATCCGCTCTGCTTCCGCTTCGTCGGGGATTTCTCCCAACAGGAGCGCTTCCTTGTCCTGGAGTTCTGCCTGTGCCGATTCCAGCCCCAGCTTCAGTTCTTCCCGGGTCAGGTTTTTTTCCGGATCCTGACGGTGAGCCCTGGCTGATTCGGCCTGGATCCTGATTTTTTCAAGCTCACCCAGATCCCGCTTCAGTTCTTCCATCATCAGATGGCCCTCCTCCAGGGTGCCTATGCTCTGGTAGGACGACAGATGGCGGATCAGTGTCTCCCGAAGCTCACCCTGCCTTTGAGAGGCAGCATCCAGCTGCTGTTTCAGACGGGCTTCGTCGGCCAGGATTTTTTTCAGCTGATCCCCATGACTGATCCCGTCATAGTAGGCTGTGGTCAGCTCATTAAGATCCCCGACTCCCGCGCTTTGGAACATCTCGCTGATTTTTTTCTCCAGCCGGTCTGCCTGTGCCCGCAGATCTTCCAGCTCAGCCTTCCTGGCATGGAGGTCCAGGCGGCTCCCCTGAACTTTTCGGGCTGCGATCTCCTCATTTTCCTGGTCCAGGGTTTGCTTCAGGGACTGCCAGCGGGCCCTGGCCTGCGCCAGCTCCATCGTTGCCTCTGTCTGGAGTTTCTGCGCGGCCGTCAGGGCATCCTCCAGGGAAGCCACAGTTTTCCGGCTGGCATCAAGGCGCTCCTCCAGCTGGATCAGCGCCTCTTCCCCTTCGGCCAGTTCCAGGCGCAGCCGGTCCAGATCCGCCGTATCCGCGTCGATCCGTGCAAGGGCTGTCCGGGCTTCGCCGCGCCGTCTCAGCGTCAGCTCCAGCTGAGCGCTCCGGGCAGTGGCGGCCGCTGCCAGTTTACGATACCGGCCAAAGGACCAGTACAGCAGCAGGAGCGCCGTGGGCAGAGCGGCCAGATACAGCGGATCTTTGCTGATGCCGTAGATCAGGCCCCATAAACCGAGGCCGATGGCGATCACGGCGATCCCCGCGGGGAGGAACATTGCTCTATTTGCGGACGCCCCGACTGTTTCGTCGGGATGCGGTGATGCCGATGCCTCGAGGATGCGCAGGTTTTCCAGCCGGGCCGTTTCAAGTTCCTGCGCCCGCGCCGTCACGCGATATGCCAGGGCATCCCGGGCAATTTTTCCCTCCATCTGCCGAAGGCGGACATCCTCCAGGTGCTGACGTTCACTGGCAAGGTCTGCGCCGGCCGCCTCGGCCGTCCGGCGGATCCGGTCCGCCTCCTCCTGGGCATCGGTCAGCGCCATCTCACCTTCCGCCAGGGCTTCCTCCAGCGCTCTGATGCCTTCTGACTGAGCCAGGAATTCCTCCCGATCGCCGATCTCACCTTCCAGATCACGGATGTTTTGCTTCAGGCGGTGCAGCTCCTCCCCGCCCTGGCGGGCAAAGGAAAAGGTCTCCGGCAGGATCTTCCGGGGGGATCTTATTTCCAGATCAGACCGTTCCGCCCGGATCCGGCGCAGCTCCAGGTCCAGATCCGCCTGTTTTTGATCCAGGCCATCCCATTCCTCGCGAAGCTCTTCTGCCCGCTGAAGAAAGGTCCCATCCACCACCCCATGGTCGCTCTGCAGTCTTGCCTCCATGGCTGCCAGACGATCCTCCAGGGTTTTCAGCTGATTTTCACGATCCAGGGCCTGCCGGTACTGGTCCCGTTGAAGCGCCAGGGAATGCATTCTGAGGCGGGCGGCCAGCCCGTCCCTTTGCGCCGCGAGCTTCTGTTTTTCCTGTTCCATGGCCTCGAGCTGTTCCTGCACGCTGATCTTTTCAGCTTCCTCCTCCGCGGCCTGGCGTCTGGCCTGGTCCAGGCGATTGAGCTCCGCCTGGGCCTGGATCAGACGTCCGTTCTTCTGATTCTTCGAAACCAGCGCGGCCAGGGCCTTCTGCAGATGCTCCCCGGCCTCCTGATATGAGATCTCCTCACTTCCAGTGGTGACCAGATTGGACAGACATTGGGTGATCTCATCAGACCGCCCGGCTCCCTGGATATTGCTGGCCCCCTGACTGATGAAAACACTGCGGGCAAAGGCATCTTCGCCCAATCCGAAGAACTCGCTGCCTGGATCATTTTTGGATGACAGACGGACCCGTTCCCCGGTGGTCTCATTCCAGAGGCTCACCTGATCCGTTGAATTGCTCTGGCCAAAGGTCCGCTCCAGGCGATACACCGTCCCTGCCGATTCAAACTGGATCTGCCCCTTCATTTCACCGCCTTTCCAGGGGCGGTATTTCCGGCGCAGATGGCCGGACAGATCCCGGCTCCGTCCGCCGTAGCCATAGAACATCATCTGGATAAACGCCATGAGGGTGCTCTTGCCTTCCTCGTTGTCCCCGTAGATCACGTGGAATCCGGGTCCCAGCTCCATCGTATAGTCCTCAAATTTCCCGAAATGATCGAGCTGCAGTTTAATGATCTTCACGCATCTTCACCTCCCCCGTAAACGCCTCCATGCCATATTCAAGGGCACGGCCAATGGTTTTGAGCTCATCGGGATCCTCTGTTGCCGCCATTTTCTCCAGCATCCGCCGCACAAAGATCCCCTTCAAAGAGGTCTCCTTTGCCGTTTCGTCCAAATCAACGGAGAGGGTCGTGTCATCGAAGAGCCGGATATAGTGGATCGTCTCGGCCAGTTTGGCTTCAATGGCCGGCCACAGATGCCGGAACCTTTCCTCCAGGCGCCCCGTCAGATGGATCCGATAAAAATGTTCACTCCACCGGCTCCCGTACCTGTCTCTGAGGAAGGTTGTGATGGCCTCTTCCGCCCCGGTCTGGGTCCTGACATGGGAGACATCCAGCGTTTCAGTGAGGTAGAGGCGGCTGAACGTGGGGACAAACTTCAGATCGATCTCCCCTTTGCCGATCGTTCCCAGATAGACGCCCTTTTCGCCGGTCTCATCGAATCCCCGGCCATCGGGGCACCCGGGGTAGGCATAGGCCGTGGGGCCGGCCCAGAGGATGGGACTGCGTTTGTGGATATGCCCAAGGGCCAGGTAATCCAGGCCGCTGGCGGCGATATCCTCCGTTGTGACGGCATGATACAAAGACGACTGCCCCGGCCCCACCACATCGCCATGAAAGACCCCGATGTGCAGGCGCTGCCGGTCGCCGGCTTCGACCGGCCCAAGGAGCGACTCGCTGACGTAAGTGCTTTCGAAAGCTCCGCCGTGGACGGTCACATTCAGATCCGGCAGATCCACCCGCTGACCCTTCCCTTTGAAAATGGTGACATGATCCGGCCACCCTGGTTCCAGATAAGGGGAATCCAACGCCAGGTAATCATGATTGCCAGGGGCGATGAAGACCCGGCTCCTGATCATGGACAGATATTCCTGGACCACTCCGGTGACCTGAGAGGACCGATTCGCCCCCTCAAACAGATCTCCGGCAATGAGCAGGATATCCACGTGTTCCTTCATGCAGATCTCTGTGATCTGCCGAAAGGTCCGCAGGATCTCCCGGCGGCGTTCCCCGGATCGTTCCGGGATATTGCTTATCTCCGACCCCAGATGCAGATCGGCACAGTGCAGCAGCTTGACTTTATCCAATGGGACAGCCCTCCCTGAAAGTTTTGTTAATTAAGCGTTGATCGATTCTCCTGATCATCTCCCCCGGGAAATGATCCGCCACTCTCAC
>CAYYVR010000179.1:0-4328 GCA_964475185.1 uncultured Clostridium sp.
GACTTCAAGGCGAGATAATTGCTTCTTACAAGTTTTGACACCCTAACCAAACTTCAGTTTCATTTTTCATTAAATTCAATCTGACATCGCCCGTAATTATGACAGATTGATGAAGATCGTCCATTCTGTCAATGAACCTTTAAATTTCCCCTGGTCCATGTCGTGGTCCATGAAAAAATAATGATGACCGGCTGCTTCGCTGGCGTGCCGATGAAGTCCGATCATGATCATCTTCTGTAACAGCTGATCAGCAAAGAATGGGGTCAACTCCCCCGCAGCGGAACAGCAAAAACCTCCTGAAGCAGACTTGTGTAAGACACATATCTGCTTCAGGAGGTCCAAATTGCAGGTGGTTCATTGGATGTTCCGCTGGATCTTTCGATCCCAACGGATTTGCTGATGACTGATACTTTAATTCTGTTCCTTGAGACTTCTCAGCTGGACCCGCCGGTCATGATCTTCAGTGTCGAGCTTAGAGAACCAGGCTTCGTAGAAGTCCAGCAGGAGACCTGCTGTCGTTCGCTGGGCCAGTGCGATAAGTCGTTCCGCCATGAAACGGAAGGCTTCGTCCTGATCTTGGATCGACCTGGCTTCCTCATAGACGGCGTTGGCCTGAACTGCGTTCTCGGAAATATACATTTCAAAGCGCGGATAGCGGATGATCCCTTTGTTTACCGTAAAGTCGATGGTATCCCAGGAATGGTTCAGGATCCAGACCTCATAATCGCGATGAGATTCCAGCAGCCGGTTGTTGATGTGCTGGGGCACCGTCATGTCCTGGCTCAGATGACAGACGACACCGGTATAGAACAATGCCCGGGTCTGATTGTCCCGCTGCGCGTAATACATCATCTTGTCACGGTATTTGGTGGCTTCAGTCAGGGAATCGGAGAAGCCGTAGAGCCCCTTTTTCATTTTGTGATGATAAAAGTGATTGATGCTCTTGAAATCCTGGTCGATCCAGGTGGCGCCCTCATTGAGCGGCCGGATGTGATCGCGGTAAAAATCCGCGGCTTCATAGTAGCCTTCATTTTCGAGAATGTGGACCGCTTTGATGTTGATGTAGCGGTGCATCAGACAGGAGGTCCGAAAGGCGAATTTTTTAAAGGGATTGGCCGCTTTCATGACGCCTGTGGCGACTTTCCCGAAGGTCTTTTCCAGCCGTCCGGCCCGGTGCCGGTAGCTTGAATCGATCATGCTTACGATATTTTCCATTGATTTCACTTCCAGATTTTTTTCTTTTGCGGTCAGGGACGAATCCCTTTGATTCCATTATACGCCTTCACCGGGAATAATTATCAATTGGGTGGAAACATCACATATTTTTTACCTGATCGACATATTCACTCCCGGTCTGCAATCAGGCTCTGTCATCTGGATCTGCCATCTGGATCTGCCATCAGGCGCTGATCCCAGGATCAGAATCTGAAAGGATGGACATTATCTGTCTTGATCAGGAATGAAGCGGTTGAGGGCTGCCGGGACCCTGCGGTACAGGCCAGGGCGGATGGAGTTGAGTTCCGCTTTGGTGATCCCGCCGGATAAGACCAGGACGATCCCGTAGACCAGGACGCCGATGACGATGAGGATCAGGAGCTGAATGCCGTTTTCCATTCGTCCGCTGACCTGAGGCAGAAGCCGCTGAACGCCGAGGAGGACAGCGCCCATCACCACAGAAGCGGCAAGGGGGCGCTTGGCAATGGAGAACTGGTTCATGGGCAGTTTCACATTTTTCTGGATCAGATAGCCGTTGAGGGACAATGTGACCAGGCTCTGGATGTAGCTTGAGATCACGGCTCCCTGGCCTCTGAACTCGGGCATGGCCACCAGAATATAGTTGGCGGTGATCTTGACTGCGATCCCCAGCAGCAGCGGGATCAGTGCTTTGCGGTGAAGGCCCAGGGCCTGGAGCAGGACCGTCTGCATCAGTGTCATGCCCTGGAGGACAACGACAAAGGACCCCAGGGCGATGAGGGCGCCGCGGTTCGGATCCCCGTCGAAAAGGGCGATGTTGGCGATGCCGGCCACTGCAAAAAGCCCCACGGCCGACGGAACTGACAGGATATAGTTGATTTTCATCGCCAGGCGGTATTTGCGCCGGACTTCCTCATAATCCCCCAGACTGGAAGCTCGGGCCAGGGAGGGAAACAGTGAGGTGGTGAGCGCCACCAGGATCGTCAGCGGTACGGCGATGATGGTTTTGTAGCTGGCCAGATGGGAATAGGTCACGTTGGCACCGGCTTCAGTGAGGCCTGACAGCACCAGGCGGCTTTTGACGTTGACCAGATCGACGATGTGTCCGAACTGAGTCGCCGCTGTGCCGATGGCCAGAGGGATCGTGTAGGCCATCAGTTCGCGGATGACGTGCCCTTCTGTGCCATCTTTGCTCCGGTCCCCTTCCTCTTCCCGGGCAGACTGACGGTATCGGACCGACAGGTACAGGGCGGATACCATGGCACCGAACAGCGTTCCGGAGGCCGCTCCGGCCACACCGTACTCCATTCCGTAGCGAATAAAGATCAGGGCAAAGACCAGGGAGAGGATGACATTGACGATCTGTTCCCAGATCTGGCTGATGGCCTTCATGGACAGCAGCCGTCGACCCTGGAAATAGCCGCGGTAGGCGCTGGTGGCCGATGTCACGGCGATGGCCGGGGCCAGGATGCGCAGCGCGTTGACACTGCCGGGGGCGCCGGAGATATCCGCCAGCCAGGGAGCTGCCAGAAAAAAGATGCCGGACACAAAGATCCCGAAGCCCAGAAGGATCATGCGGGAGATCCGGAAGACCTTATGGGCGGCCCCGACATTGTTCCGGGCCATCCGGTCGCTGACCATTTTGGCGATGCCCTTGGTGATCCCTTCATTGGTGATGACATAGGCAAAGGCAAAAAAGTCGTAGGCCGTCGTATAGATTCCGTGGGCTTCCGCCCGGAGGATGCTCAACAGCAGCGGCACGTAGATCAGAGACATGATCTTCATGAGGAACGTGGCCACCGTGAGGATCATAAAGCTCTTTGAAGTAGTTTCTTCCTTGATCTTCATCGATCTCTGCCTGTTACAGCTCGTCACGGAACACATCATTTCTGATGTGGCGGAACAGCGGCGGAAGCTTCACCGTGATCACCTTGCCCTGAAGATAGCTCAGGTATTCATCGGCTTCCAGGAAGGTGACCTTGTAGGCGTAAAGATACTGGAACTTCAGTGCGTACTTGTTGTCGAACCAGGCGTTGATCTCCCTGGAACCGTATTTGCGGTCCCCCACGATGGGGTTGCCCATATGAGCCAGATGGGCCCTGAGCTGATGAGAGCGGCCGGTGATGAGGTTGAGCTCCAGGTAGGAATAAATGCCGTTGGACTGGATGGTTTTGGTTTCCATGACAATGGGCAGACGATCTTCGCCGGAGGATTCATAGATCCTTGACACATTGCGGTCGGCGTCCTTGGAGATCCAGGCTTCCTTGCGTCCGTCGGCGATGCGCCCCTTGACGATGGCCACATAATCCTTGCGAAGGCCGCCGTCTTTCAGGATCGCAGCCATGCTGCGGGTGGCCTGGGCATTCTTGGCGAAAATAACGATGCCGGATGTATTGCGATCCAGTCGATTCACCGGGGATGGCGAATACGTTGTTTCCACGGCCGGATCCCAGTCGCCTTTTTCCGCCAGATAGCTCAGGACGTTGTCCGTGAGGCTGGGCAGACCGGACCCGTCCGGATGGACCACCACACCGGGCCATTTCTCCACCATGAGGAGATTATCATCTTCAAAGATCACTTTGAAATCCACCTGGGATTCGATGAATGTCTTCTTTTCCACCGCTTTCCTCGACTCCAGGTAGCGGATCTCCAGGGAATCCCCTTCATTGAGCAGCTCTTTGCCCTTGGCTTTGACCTCATTGAGACGGACGTCACCCTTGCGCAGCGCTTTGTGGATCGCCGACAACGGAACATCCCGCATGAGTTTTTTTACATATTTTTCAACACTTTGTCCGGCCTCATTGGGCCCTATTTTAATGATCATCTTTTTATCCTCGATTTTTACTTACTTCTTATATACATTTTACAGCACTCATTGATTATATCAGAAACCAGACGTTAAAACGAAAAAACTGACATCGGGGAGCCCTTCCCCGGGATCATCCGGACCACACAGCCCACACAGACCACCCAGTCCATCCGGGCATAAGGACCAGACTTCTCCGGACCAGAGTTCTCCCCGCCGCCATCCCCTTCATCCAAAGTCCCTCTTCTGATCTCCGGTGTCCCGCGTTGCGTGCGCTCCTGCTGATCCCATCCCATTTAGCCGTCATTTCCTCTTTGCAGGGACCTGG
>CAYYVR010000180.1:0-4311 GCA_964475185.1 uncultured Clostridium sp.
TGCGGCAGGACCCGTTGGATCGAAAAGCCGAAAACCCTCTGAAAAATCAAGGCTGAAATCATGAAAAATCCGTTGAAATATTTAAGGGTCTTGAACTTCTGCACAAAATCACAGGAAGTTATCCACAGGAAAATGTGCAAAATGTGCATAACTGAACAACTGTTTTAATTTACATGTCTTTAACAATCTATTAATGGGATGTGAATAAAAGAATGAATTTACTCCTCGCCGCCGCCCCCGATGTGCTTGGCTGAATCCTGCAGGAGCTCGTCCAGTTCTTTCATCTCCAGCGGTGACAGATGGCGGATCGCCCCTTCTTTGAGATCCCCCAGGAGAATATTCATGATCCGGATCCGTTTCAGATGGACGACCCGATAATCAAAGAACTCGCACATCCTGCGGATCTGCCGGTTAAGTCCCTGGGTCAGAATGATCCTGAACTGTCGGGTGGATAATTTTTCAACGATGCAGGGCTTGGTGACTGTGTCCAGAATGGGAACGCCCTGTGCCATCCCGCGGATAAATTCATCGGTGATGGTCTGGTTCACCGTCACCAGATATTCCTTTTCATGATTGTTGACACTGCGCAGGATCCGGTTGACGATATCCCCGTCATCGGTGAACAGCAGGAGTCCCTGTGAATCCTTATCCAGTCTGCCGATGGGGAAGATCCGTTCGGGATAATTGATGTAGCTGATCACATTGCCCTTGACGGATTCATCGGTGGTGGTTTCCAGTCCCCTGGGCTTGTTGAACGCCAGATAGACATTCTTCGCTTTCTTTTCCAGAGCATGACCATCCACCGTAACCTCATCGCCGGGGCGGACTTTGGATCCGATGACAGCCAATTCGCCGTTGATCCGGACTCGCCCTTCTTCGATGAGGCGGTCGGCCTGACGACGGGATGTGTAGCCGGATTCAGATATGAATTTATTGATTCGTGTGGTTTTATCTTCCATGATCTACCTCTGCTGTGTTTCTTCTGTAGGGTTTTGCTTGTATCTGCTTTATTCCGGGCGGACCGATAGGTCTTTGTTCCTGCAGCGGATCATTCCGCTGCGGCCTGACTATATTATACATGTTCCACGAGGCGAGGGCGCTAATTTACGGACTTAATCCAGGGGAAACCGGCAATTTTGACGGCTAATATGAATAAGGTTTGAATCTTATGTGAAGGGACGTTACATTCTTTTACAAACGATGCCAACTCAGAGTAAAATAAAGACAAACATCATAACGAACGGCACCGCGGACGATGCGTCTGTTCAGGATCAGGGGTCAGCGGGCGTCGGATCTGCCATGTTGGAAGATAATGCAATATAATTAATCAGGAGGAATATGATGGAGAATAAAAATATCACGATTTACACATCGACGACCTGTCCTTACTGTGACATGGCCAAGGATTATTTCCGCACCAAGGGGATCCCTTATGAAGAAAAGAGCACCTCTGAGCCGGAGAACAGAAAAAAACTGGTATCCATGGGCATTCGCGGCGTACCGGCGATTTTTATCGGAGAGAAATATTTTGTTGGATTTGACCCGGTGGAGATCGAAAAGCTGATGGCTGAATCAGAAGAAGCCGAGGCCATCGTGGAACAGGAAATCGTTCCCGAAGGCGTAGCACCAGTGGAACCGGTGGAAGCCGGACCGGCGGTTGAGGAAATGGCAGGGGAAGCTGAAGAATCAGCAGAAGCACCGGCAGCAGATGCAGTTGTCGATGTGCCGGCTGAAGATAACACCGTTGAAAATGCGGGCGTACCATTAAACAAGGAGGAAGGAAATATGACAAAGTACATCTGTCAGGTATGCGGATATGTTTATGATCCGGCGGTAGGCGACGAAGATAATGGGATCGCACCGGGGACTTCTTTTGAAGCGCTGCCGGAAGATTGGGTCTGCCCGCTCTGCGGCGTAGGCAAAGATCAGTTTGAGGCGGAATAAACCGCAATCACTGACTGGTTCGGGGGAACCTGAATAAAAACCAACCGGATAAAAAATCAACTGGATAAAAAACAAACAAGGCAGCGGACCCAAGCGGTTCACTGCCTTGTTTACGGTGCTGAGGAAATGATGAAACCATTGCCGTCGCCCTGATTGACTTTGATGCGCAGACTGTGTTCGCGGATCTGACGCATCGTGTCTTCTCCGCTGAAATCACTTTCATTGAAGGCGCCCTCGACCACGATCAGAGTCAGTTCACTGTTTTTTGCAAGCATTTCCAGTTCTACCGCTTCATCCAGAAACCGGCCCAGGGTGGAATCGATTTTCTGATCCGAGTAGATCACCTCTGCCAGGACCCTTCGGCCATTGGCATTGAGCCCCTGCGCTTCCACCATGCGGTCATACCGGTTGAAGGCAAAGCTGGCTTCCACTCTGCCCATGACGGTGAAGCTGCGGACTGGCTGATAGAAGGTATAGGCGAAAAGGATAAAGAACATAAGCAGGACCACCGCAGCGGTTCCGAAGAGGATGGCCCGTTTTGGCTTTACGATGGGTCTGGACCCGGTGATGAAATCCCCGGCGGTGGTCCCGCGATGGGTCGGGTCCAGATACCTGAATTCGCCATAGGGGGTCAGGATCACCGAAGTGATCCCCAAGTCTTTGAGTTTGATGCCCTGATCTCTGCGGATGGGTTTCCCTCTGCCATCCAGTTTTGTGCCGATGGAAAGCTGACGCGCCAGAAAAGAATGCGCCTCGATCCCGAACAGGAGCATATAGGCTGTAATGAGATCCTGATGTTCTTCGATCAGCCCGGCTGAAACACCGGTGAGATCTGCGGCATCCTGGAGGGGCAGCTTTTTTGTCTTCACCAGCGCTTTGGCAACGGGTGCATTATTGATCAGATCAAGAGCAATATTCAATATTTTATTTCGGATGGATATATCCACTTCCCTGTCACAGAGTCTGCGCAGGGAGATTTTATAGTCTTCCAGCTCGGCAAGGAAACTTCGGATATCTTTGCGCAGGCGCGCGCGGTCACCCTCTGTATAGACGTAGTCCTTGGTCCGATCCGTAAAAACATAGCGGATATTTGTCGTTTTATTCATGTTAATCACCATAATCATTATAAGGGTAAAAAGAGGCAAATACATCCATCGCTTCAAAATATCACCGCATGCTCACCGGGAACACCCTGAAGATCATCCTTTTCACCCCGGGATCGCCCCGGAGATGTATGCAAACCGTTGATACAAGGACAATAAAAACAGAACGGAAATCAAAACATCCGCCTTCAAGGAGAAAAACAGGGGGCTTGGTCAATATCGGGCGGCTTGGTCAAAACCGGGCTCAGGCAGCGACCCGGGTCCGATGATCGCTGAACCTGATCGCTGAGCGCGGATCTTGGTTTCTGATCCGATGCGTGAAAACAGGCTGGCAGAGAATCGGGGGAAGTGACAACCTCACGGATCTTTATAAGTTTACAGACGGGAACTTCTATTATATAATCTTCCTAGCAAGATGTGACAGAAAGGTTACAAAAATGAAAAAACGCAGCAACGCCATAGCTTATATCTCTTTAGCGCTGCTTCTCATAATGGGAGCGGTCTTTTTGCTGTATCCCAAAATGCAACCGGCAACCTCTGAGGCGGCGGAACTGTTTCGGACCATGGCCGGCGACGTGGACAATAAATCCGGCTATTTTGCCGTGAGAGCAGAAGGGCCGGCCCTGGGCGGGGTGGTGATCTTCCCGGATGATAAAGAAGATCCCGTGAGCTATGCGCCCATGGCGCAAAAACTTTCGACCCTGGGAATGGACGTGCGGATCGTCCGATATCCCATGGGACGGGCGAATTTTAAAACGGATCCCCTGAAATTGCTCCCTGAGTCGGGGGATTTGAGATGGGTATCCATCGGGATCGGCAAGGGGGCGGAGAAAGCCTGTCAGCTGGGCGACGGATCCCCGGAAGTTGCCGGCCTGATCCTCATCGGGTCCTGCAGCGGCGAAACCAATCTCAACGATAATGACCTGCAGATCATCATGTATCAGGTGGAGCTGGAGCCGATGGACGAGGCTCTGATGCAGCAGATCCGAAACAAGCTTCCCGCGGACACCCGATTTATCCGAGTCGGATCCAGAGATGAACTTCTCGGCAACCTCATGGATTCGGGTCAGGCGCGCGTCCTGCGTGCCCAGTCTGATCTTCTGAGTGACGAGATCCTCCGGATCCTGGCCGCAAAACCGGTCCCGGCAGAACGTGGGGACTGATCTGTAATTTCCGTTAAAAACAGGAGGGTTACTCCTGTTTTTTCTGGCTTTTTGGCGTGCCCAGCAAGCCGTTAATTGCTAACTGGTGAAAGTCCAGTCGG
>CAYYVR010000181.1:0-4303 GCA_964475185.1 uncultured Clostridium sp.
CCCACAAAGCTGATGTCATCGCCATATCTGCTGGTCAGATGAATGATCTCATAGTTGTCGTTTTGTTTACAATCCCTCAGAAAAGCGCTACAGCATTTCAATGAAAGCTGCGATGCGGGTTTCGATTTGTCCTTCGTCAGCGGAAGAATAATCCGTTTCCAGCTTCATAAACGGCACGCCACAGGACTTGACTGCCCTGGCCATGTTCACTGACTCGACATTGAATGTGTGACAGGCCTGAAGCACGACATCAATGACGCCCTCGACCTGGTATTTATCGATCATTTCAAGCGTATTGGCGATCCGCTGGTCATTGGGAGACATCACCGAGCAATTGATGCTGAGGTAATGATTCGAGATCTCCCGCACGATGTCTTCGGCATTCTCATCGATCATATTGCTGTTGGTCCGCTCCCCCGAGCAGTCATCCAGACAGACGATGACTCCACCGTTCTTTTCAATGACCTCTCCGATTTTCTTGATGACTCCTCCCGTGGGACATCCAGTCAGAAGGATGCGTTTATCCTGAATATTAACCTCATACTCACCTTTGTGAAACGCCTCTTTTTTTTCTCTCACCAGCGTTTCCAGTCGTTCCGCATAATCCGTCACATCAAAAGAAAATCCTCCGCTGTGAAGAGCCACCATGATCTCTGTGCCTTTGGCGGCCGGCGGAACCGTTTGCTGCAGCTGGAACAGATCCAGTTTTGCCTGGCGGACCCGGTTTCTTAGTCGGACGGCATCCCTTAATCGCTCTGAAGTGATTTCGTTTCCGAACCGCTTCTCCAGGGCCTCCATCAGAATCCGCACTTCTTCATTCCAGATTTCACCCGAATAACTTCTAATCTGACTTTGAGGCAGATGCAGAATATGTGTTTCCTTCAGTTCACCCAGGAGTTCATACATTTTCTTTTTCCCGTCACAGGTCGTTTCTCCGATGATGATATCGGAAAAGTAGGTATAGGGACATTTATCAGTATAGGCAAAGCCATAGGTCGACTTGATCAGGGGACACAGATTTTTCGGTAGGATCTGCTCTGCCGCCGGAATCGTCTCGTTGCTGGTGCCGCAAAGACTGATCGGTGTCAGGCCGGCTGCATCGATGATTTCCATTGGCGTATAGGTACACAGACAGCCCGCAATCAAGCCTCCGCTTTCCTTAAACTCTTTGGCTCTGATAAAGCCTTCTTTCCGGCCCTCTTCATATTCTTCGAAATTTTTCGGCAGTGGAATCACAGCGAATCCTCCTTCATTCAGATCGGTTCTCCATCATATTCGGTATAGGTCAACCCTGTTTTACTCAATCTACTATTTCATTGTCATTCAGCTGTTCCAATTCTTCCAGTAATCTCTGATTGAGCTGAGCATAAATTGGATCCGCCCGATCTCGGATCCTTGGCAGATCAACTCTGATATCATGTTCAATGGATCCATTCCGGCGGCTCATCAGAATGATCCGGTCAGCAAGGTAGATGGCTTCATCCACACTGTGGGTAACAAAAACAATGGTTTTTTTATGTTTTTCCCAGATCCTGAGCAGTTCTTTCTGAAGCTGGATCCTTGTATAAGCGTCCAATGCGCCAAAGGGCTCATCCATCAAAACCACATCCGGATCATTGGCCAGCGACCGGGCAATCGCAACTCGCTGCTGCATTCCTCCCGACAGCTCGTGGGGAAACGCCTTTCGGAATTTCTCCAGACCGATGATCTCGAGATATTCATCCACGATGAGCCTGCTTTTCGAACGGGGCATTTTCTTGAAGCTAAGTCCCAGTCCGATGTTATCCTCCACGTTAAGCCAGGGCATCAGGGAATAGTTCTGAAACACCATGCCAACTGCCCGGGTGGGCTCATGATGAGGTTTCCCGCGGTAACTCACAGTCCCCGTTGTGGCGGGCTCAAGGCCGGCCATGATTCGCAGGAGCGTGGACTTGCCGCAGCCGGAAGGACCAACGATACAGACAAATTCATTTTCTCCGATCTTCAGGTCGATGTCTTTTAGAACCGACAGTTGATCCTTGCCCCGGTCTGAGGCAAATACTTTACCGATGCCATTGAGTTCAAAAATCGTATCGCTCATATATGCTCCTACTTCACTTTATTTTCCCAGGAAAATTTACGTCGGACAATGATCCGGAAGATGCCATCCAAGAGCGCTCCGATCAAACCGATGCAGATGATCCCGGTGATGACGAGGTCCATCCGAGCCAGTTCATAGGCATGAGTGATCAGATACCCGACACCGCTCATGCTGCCCGGGAGCATCTCCGCTGCCACCAGACAGACCCATGCAGCGGTCAGGCCCATTCGCAGCCCGTTGACGATGGTTGGTCCCGCTGCCGGCATCAGCACATGGAGAAAGATATCTTTTTGTCCGGCGCCAAGCACTTTGCCGCTTTCGATGAGGACTTTCCGAACATTACTGACACCGAACATTGTATTTCCCCAGATGGGAAAGAAAGACCCCAGCGCGATAAGAAAAATCATCGACAGTTTGAAATTATCCATAATGGCAAAAGTCTGACCATAAGGCAAGTCGAACACACGAGCCAAACTGCTGATGCCGAACCAGCCCAGCACAAGGGGCATCCAGGCGATGGAGGGAATAGGCTTGAACAATGTGATGAAATCCTCGAAAAAAACTCTGACAGGTCTGAAATAACCCATTAATAATCCAAGCGGCAGAGCAACCAATGCCCCCAGAAAGTAACCGATCAGAACTCGGACGATACTGTAGCCAACGTTCTTGGGAATGCTGCCGATGCCAATAAAATTATCAAAGGCATTCAGAAAGTTATTCAAAACGGTGGTCACTGTGGGCAAAATGGCGTTATTGCCGATGGAACGGGCTGCTATTTCCCAGATCAGAATAAAAGTGACGGGCAGGATCATGGAAAGCAGCCTCTGATTAATTTTTTTGTGTTTCATAGCAATGGACGGCGCTTTCAAATGCCTCGAAAGCGCCGTCTTATCCTTTCGCTGATTTACCGGATGAAAAGATCGATCTGTCCGGTATATTACTGAATTTTTTCTATAAATGAAAAATCAAACACACTGGCCATGACCTCTTCATTTGATTTGTCCTTCAGGCGACCCGTAAATTTACCGATTTCCGACATCGCTTCATAATATGTGTGCATCCCATTGGTAAAGTGCTCCGTGATGTGAGTCTGATAGGTCGTATCGTTTTCCATCAGAACTTCCTTTTCAAGACCAATGAAGCCCGCCATGAGTTCAGCGGTTTCTTCACGATTGTTCTGTGCGAAGGAACTGATATCTGAAGTGACTTGGACCAAAGCCTCCACTACGTCAGGATATTTTTCCTTGACTGAGCTCATCACATTCATGGTACAACAGGGAAAGTCGACCCATTTGTCTTCCGGGAGGTCATCCAGAGCTGCTATGATTTTGCCAATTTCCAGTGCCTCCGCATTTTGCGGATTCGGAACGGGACCTGCCCAAAGCTCGACCTGACCGGAGCTGAGCGCCGGGATCAGGTTGCTGATGCCCTTCAGATCGGTTAACACGACATCCGCTTCGTAGTCAGCCGTATCCTCAGTGACCTTCAGACCCGCATCACGCAGAGCATATTCCAGGACGATGCGAGGACTGCTGATGGCAGAATGATATCCCCCGCGAATCGGCTCCTTGCTGGTTTTTGCATATTCCACCAGTTGTTCAAATGTACTGTACGGCGCATCTTTGGCTGCAACAATCGCCACGCCGCCACTTTGGATGGGCGCTAAAATACTGACATCGACGCCGGAATCATAGGCGGTCAGAATCGCAGTACTGGAGCAATAGGCCAGATCCATGTGGCCCTGAGTCATCAGGGTCACGCTTTCGGCTGCACCCTTGCTGTGGATGAAATTTAATACTGCAATGGCCTGTCCGTCTTTAATCAATTCAAGCTGTTTGTCATTCAGAGGCTTCAGATGGACAGGATTGTTCTCAAATAATTCAGGTTTCAGAAAACTCAGATGCATATTCCCAGTATGGAGCTCATTACTCCAGCCGACATTTAACGTTGGCAGTTCTTTTTGAACAGAATTGGCCGTCGTGTTCTCTCCCCCAGCCTTCCCTGACGTTGTATTGCTTACTGAAGCATTCCCCGCACAGCTGCTCAACATCAAACTGCATACCATGGCAATGGCCGCCAATTGTTTTGTTTTTCTCATAAAAATACCCCTTTTGTTAATTTCTACTCAACATCTTAAAAGATACCACACGGACAAATTGTGTGTCAATTAAAATTTACTATATATTTACCAATTTTCACGGAATAATAAACAATTTGATACAT
>CAYYVR010000182.1:0-4298 GCA_964475185.1 uncultured Clostridium sp.
TAGAATAGACGACCCTTACGGGTCGTCCATCAAACTCAGTGCTCTACTCTATTCCCGTCCCGTCATATATGGGTCTGTCACTCTATAGAAAACGGGAATTCAAATGAATGAATCAGAAGAAAACAGTCCGTCTTTGACCGTCGGGCTGCTTTTTACGTGGGACATAGGGGATTTTCCGGTACAGGGGCATTGCCGGCGCAGTCTTTTTCAGCTGACTCCATCTGTGTATGAAGAATGAGTTCACCCCTGCGAATGCCTGTATTCATTTTCCGGTTCGTGTTTTCTGACCGAACGGCAGAGCCAGGCGTGCATCAGCGCCAGTCCCCGGCGTTGTTATCAGTTTATCAGAATAGATTTAGATTCATAATATTTTATGGATTTTGAAGTGAACAGGGGCTTCATTGATTGATCTGCGCATTTCCGGGAGGGATTTTTGAATGTTTTCAATGGTTTTTAAGGATTATTCCCGGTTGTCAGTGTTGTGACGAGGGGATGCATTGAATATGTTTGCCCCGAGTACTATAATGAGACTGTTGATGTGGAAACGTTTTTCAGTATGAAACAATTGAGAGTAAATTCGATTTTGCTAATGGATCGATAGTGAACGGCGAGGGAAGGGAGCGTGATCTTTTCGGGGAATCATAGAGGAGAGGATCGATGAACGGTCCGGGTCCAGGGGCATTCCGGTGGGATGGGGTTTCAGGCGGTTACTGGCCTCAGACAGGGTGCCGGGTCCCAGCATCTGTTGCACACTTGCGGCGTCAGCTGTTTTCCGGCTGAACGCCGGCGGCGTTTCTGCGCAGCTATTGACCGGAAGTGCGTCAAAGTTACACACCTGGATGCTGACGGACCAGTCCGAACAGAGGCTTTTTTGAAACTATGCAAAAAAAGGGAGGCAATCATGAAGATCGACAATGACATCATGAAGAAGATGTACCAGCGGATGATCACGATCCGCCATTTTGAGCGGGAGGCCCAGAATCAGTTTGCCAAGGGCAACATTCCGGGTTTCGTGCATCTGTATATCGGGGAGGAGGCCGTGGGTGTCGGCGCCTGCGCCGTCCTCAATGAGGATGACTATATCACATCCACCCACAGAGGTCATGGTCATATCATCTCCAAAGGCGGGGATGTCAAACCCATGATGGCGGAGCTGTACGGCAAAGAGACCGGTTACTGCAAAGGCAAAGGCGGATCCATGCATATTGCCGATGCGACTAAGGGGATCCTGGGTGCCAACGGCATCGTCGGCGCCGGTCACAACATCGCAGTCGGCGCCGGGGTCTCGATCCAGTACCGCGACACCGATCAGGTCTGCATCTGTTTCTTCGGAGATGCATCCACCAATCAGTCCACGTTCCATGAGGCGATGAACCTGGCTTCCACCTGGAAACTGCCCGTGGTCTTTGTCTGTGAAAACAACGGATACGGCATTTCGGTTTCTCAGGAGCGCCATCAGAACATCGTCGATATTTCCGTCCGGGCCCAGGCCTACAATATGCCGGGCATCACCATCGACGGCAATGACGTCCTGGCGGTGTATGAAGCAGTGGGTGAAGCCGTGCAGTACGCCCGGGACCGGAAAGGCCCGACGCTGGTGGAATGCAAAACCTATCGCCAGCGGGGACACTTTGAAGGGGACGCCACCATCTACCGTTCCCCGGAGGAGCTGGAAGAATGGCTCAAGAAGGATCCCATCCCGCGGATGGAAAAATACCTGCTGGAGAATGAAGTCATGACCCAGGAAGAGATCGATGCGCTCAATGAAAAAGTGAAGCAGGAAATTGCCGATTCTGTCAAATTTGCCGAAGAGAGCAAAGTCGCTCCCCTGGAGTCTGTGGTCCATGATGTATATTCCGACATCGTAGAGGAGGTACGCAACCGATGAAAACAATGACTTATGCAGAAGGGATCCGGGGCGCCATGTCCCAGAAAATGCGTGAAGACAGTACAGTATTCCTGTTTGGCGAAGATGTCGGCCCCTTCGGCGGATGTTTCGGCGTCAGTGCAGGCATGCATGATGAATTCGGGGAAATGCGTGTTCGTGACACGCCGATCTCAGAAGGCGTCATCGTCGGTACAGCGGTGGGCTCTGCCGCCACCGGCTTGAAACCCATCGCGGAGCTCATGTTCATCGACTTTCTGACGGTTGGCATGGATCAGCTGGTCAATCAGGCGGCTAAAATGCGTTATATGTTCGGCGGACACATCAGCCTGCCCATGGTCCTGCGGCTGCCCTCCGGCGCGGGGATCGGAGCTGCGGCGCAGCACTCCCAGTCTCTGGAAAAGTGGGTCGCCGGGATCCCGGGTCTCAAAGTCGTCTATCCCTCCAATGCAGAGGATGCCTACGGGCTCATGCTGACGGCCATTGATGACCCCAATCCCGTCATGTTCCTGGAACAGAAGACCCTCTATGGGGTCCCCTCCGAGGTCCCGGATGAGATCGGACCGATCCCCCTGGGCAAAGGCAGGATCGTGCGGGAGGGCACAGATGTCTCCATCGTGACCTACGGCAAGCAGGTGTATGATGCCCTCACAGCAGCCGAAGAGCTGGCCAAAGACGGGATCCAGGCGGAGGTCATCGACCTGCGTTCCCTGTATCCCTGGGATAAGGAAATGGTCCTGGCCACAGTCGCCAAGACCGGCAAGCTGGTCCTGGTCTCTGAGGAAACCAAGCGCGGCAGCTGGATCGGAGAGATCGCATCCGTTGTTGCAGAAGAAGGGTTCTACGATCTGGATGCGCCCATTATGCGGGTCGCTTCGCTGAATACACCGGTCCCCTTCTCCACCGCTCTGGAGCAGTACATGCTCCCCAATGCCGCAGACATTGTCTCTGCAGTGAAAAGTATCACCTGATCAGAAGCTGAAAGGACGGTTCGATATGACAGCAATCGGGATCATAGCAAATCCGATGTCAGGGAAGGATATCCGCAGGCTGGTGTCCCATGCCACTGTCATCGACAATAATGAAAAAATCAACATCATCGAACGCGTCGTCATCGGGGCACAGAGTATGGGGATCACGAAAGTGATCCTCATGCCTGAACTCCACAACATGGCATACCGGGCGGTGAATGCGCTGATCAAACGCAATGAACTCCAGTGCCAGGTGGAAGTCATGGATTACTATATGTACGGTACGGTGGAGGATACGGAGAAAGCGGCCAGGCTCCTCAATGAGAATCCGGAAGTGGGCTGCATCGTGGTCCTGGGCGGCGACGGCACCAATCGGGCCGCTGCCAAATTCAATACGGACACGCCCATGGTCAGTATCTCCACCGGGACCAATAATGTTTATCCCGAATGGATCGAGGGGACCGTGGCCGGCATGGCGGCGGGACTGGCTGCCCTGGGCTCCGTGGACTGCAAGTCCTGTATCCGGCGCCAGAAGCGGATCGAGATCTACAAAGAAGGCGAACTCAAAGATATCGCCCTCATCGATGCCGTGCTGTCAACGGATCCCATTGTCGGCGCCAGAGCCATCTGGAAGTCTGAAACCATTGCCGGCGTCATGGTGACACGCGCTCATCCGGCCTCCACCGGTTTTTCCTCCCTGGTGGGGGTGCAGGAGATCATCGAGGCCCGGCACCCTTATGGCGGCCTGGTCCGCCTGGGCCAGGGGGAAGGATACCGGAACATCCTGGCGCCCATTGCGCCGGGTGTCCTGGAGCGCGTCTCGGCAAGTCCGGTGATCCGCATCGAAGAGGGCAAGATCCACCGCCTCGAAGCGACGGAACGGGGGACGCTGGCCTTGGACGGGGAGCGGGAGATCATCCTGCGCAAAGGCGATGTTTATGAGTTCAAGATCACCCGGAACGGGCCGCTTCAGGTCCATTCCATCGGGATCGTGACACAGGCACAAAGGGAAGGGAAATTTATCCTTTCCGGTGAAAAGGAGAATTTATGGCAGAATATATAGTCATGCCGAAACTCGGACTGACCATGAAAGAGGGAACGATCCGGGAATGGCTGAAAAATGAGGGGGATCCCATCGCCATGGGAGACCTGATCTTTGAAATGGAGACTGACAAGATCACCAAGAAATTCGAGTCCGCCAATGAGGGCACCTTATTGAAAATCCTGGTGCCGAAAGGCAAAGTCAAAGTCCAGGAACCCGTGGCCATCATCGGCAGGGCGGGGGAGGACTACAGCAGCCTGATCCCGGAGGGAACGGCGCCGCCAGAGGCATCTGCCGATGCTCCGGCAGCTGCCGCAGCGCCGAAGCCGGAAGCGTTGGCAAAGCCAGGCGGCAAGGTCAGGATCTCGCCCAAGGCAAAGAAACTGGCGGAGGAACTGGG
>CAYYVR010000183.1:0-4242 GCA_964475185.1 uncultured Clostridium sp.
CGCTCTAAATGAGTGACTTCAAGGGTTTTGACACATTCAACTCCCAAACTCAGGAATCAATTGTAAAAAATATAACAAAGGTTTATAATCTGATCATATAGTTAAATTTATAACAAAAATAACAGAGTTTTCGGAGGATAATATGAAAGGATTTGGAGTTTATTCAAAGGGAAAAGTTGGCTGGATCGAAAAGCTGGATTACGTTTGCGGACCGGAGGATGCGATTCTAAAGCCCCTGGCCATTGCGCCCTGCACTTCGGACGTGCACTCAGCCTATGAAATGGAAGGAGATTACCTGAAAAACCGGATCCTTGGCCATGAAAGCCTGGGGATCATCACCGAAGTCGGGGAGCGAGTTCGTGATTTCAAGCCGGGAGATCGCGTCGTCATCCCCTGCACCACCCCGACCTGGCATCATCCTGATCTTCAGGATGGCCCCTGTCAGCACGCCGGCGGACTTTTCACCGCCATCAACTTTTCAAGCTATGAGGACGGAACTTTTGCCGATCAGATCAAAGTCCGCTGCGCGGATATGAACCTGTGCAAGATCCCGGAGACAGTCAGCCTCAAACAGGCGCTCATGGTCACTGACATGATGACAACAGGATTCCACGGTGTGGAACTGGCTGATGTGAAATTCGGTGACACGGTGGTCGTCTTCGGCATCGGGCCTGTTGGTCTGATGGCGGTGGCAGGCGCTGCCGTCCATGGCGCCGGACGGCTCATTGCCGTCGGCACCCGGCCCAATTGTGTGGAACTTGCCAGAGAATACGGCGCCACCGACATCATCAGTTACAGGGACGGAGATCTCGGGGAGCAGATCATGGCACTGACCGGTGGAAAAGGCGTTGATGTCGCCATCATCGCCGGCGGGGACATGGAAACCTTCCATAAAGCCTGGGAAGTCACCAAGGCCGGCGGATGCATCTCCGTCATCACCGTATACACGGAAATCACGGAGTTCACCATTCCCTACGCTTACTCCGGCGGCGGACTCCTCGGGCATAAACGCCTGGTGGGCGGGCTCTGCCCGGGCGGACGCAAACGCTCCGAACGCCTGATGTCCATGATCGAGGCGGGCCGCGTGGATCCCGGCAAGCTGATCACCCATGAGTTCCATGGCTTTGACAAGATCCCGGAAGCGTTCCAGCTGATGGTGGACAAGCCAAGAGATCTGATCAAACCGGTGGTATTCATCGAAGAGTAATTCCTGACATCGATGTCGAGCCGAACGCAGCAGATGGATCTGCCGGCTTCCGGCGAAAAAGACAGGCAGCCTTTCCGGGCTGCCTGTCTTTTTACAGACTGGAAATGAAGAAAGAGCCGGAAAAAGGGGGAGCGGCGCTCTCCCTTTCCGGTTTAAAAATTCAGGATCGCCATGGTATCCCATTCGATGGCCTGGGTCTCAAGAAGGGCTTTCAGGGCCGGTCTATCTTCCGGGCGGGCCATCCAGGCGATGCCGCACCCGGCGGACAGGGTCCGCGGTACGGGGATCAGTTTGCCGGTCAGCAATGCTTTTTTACAGGCAAATTCTGTGGCCATGGCTTCGCTGGTGGTGTGAAATGTCACGATCAGTTGTTCACTCATTTTATCTGATCGTCATTTCGTATTCATCTGCGACTTCTTTGACGGTCACAGACTTTCCGGCCTGTTCCGCCAGGCGGGTGATGTTCTTCACGGTATGGGCTTCATTGGCCAGCACCAGAAGTTCACGCTGATGGGCCAGTTCTCCTTTGACGATCATGACGGGCTCCGGACAGGACAGACCTCTGACATCAACTGTTTTCATATGGATCTCCTTATAAAATGTTTTGATTGACTGGTTTGCAGCTTTGCTTTTTATGCGGTTTTCGGTTTGCGGATCCCCATCAGAGCGATGACGAAAAGGACCACGATGCTGATGAGGATGGCAGCCTGACCGTTGGGGCCGGGTCCGCCCAGTGCGGCTGCTTTTTCAGCGGTGGCAGCGGCGGCAGCACCGGCAGCCAGACTGAAATTGTGCGCCATGGCGGCGCCGAAGAACATCCCCAGGACGGTGACGGCTGAATCAGAGGAACCGGCTCCGGCAAGGATCAGCTGTCTCAGGGGGCAGCCGCCCAGCAAGACGGCGGCAAAGCCGACGACGTACATCCCCAGGATGTTCCAGAGCGTCTGAGCGTGGGCGATGGGACCGTAGGCGACAAATTTGAACTGACTGGTGGCGAGGTTATAGATCAGCATGGTGATGAACACACCGCCGATGACGGAAAACAGGCCGAAATCCTTCAGGAGAAAAATGTCGCGCAGGCTGCCGGCAAAGCACATGCGGGTGCGATGGGCGATGACACCGAAGGCAAGACCCACTGCCAGGGAAAGAAGCCAGGGCGCTGCCATGGAGCCTGGGCCGGCTTCACTGGTCACAAACAGACTGGTCGTCAGACTGAGGATCAAAAGGAAGACCAGGAAGGCGGGGAAAAAGTAGCCGTTTTCCTTTTTAATGGTGTGGGAGCGTCCCAGGCTGAAGCCCTTTCTGAGCATGAAAGCGCCGGTGCCGACCCCGGCGGCAAAGCCGATCAGACCGATGTAGGAACTGATATCCCCTGAGGCCATGCGCAGGACCATTCGAAGGGGACAGCCCAGGAAAACCAGTGCGCCGATCATCATGATCATGCCGAGGATCAATCGGATGACGGGAGAGGATCCTCCCGTGGACCGGTACTCCTTTGTGGTCAGTGAGATCAGGAAAGCGCCCAGCACCATACCCACGATCTCGGGCCGGAAATACTGCACCACCGATGCGCTGTGGAATTTCATGGCCCCGGCGGAGTCACGGATGAAGCAGGCGATGCAAAGTGCCATGTTTTTCGGGTTGCCGTAGATCGCCAGAAGCACGGCACCCAACCCTGCCACAAGCCCCATGGCCAGCAGGCCTTTTTTAGATTTGAAAAAGTCCATTGAATAAATCCCCCTCTTAAATTTTATCTATCCTCAATGCCGGCCAGCTCATCGCGCGCGATGGACCGGATGGCATCAATGGCTGAATTGACCTCGTTCATGGTGTTGAAACTTGAAAAACTGAAGCGGACCATACCCTGATCCCTGGTCCCGAAATGTTCATGGACCAGCGGTGCGCAGTGGGCCCCGGGGCGAGTTGCGATCCCAAAGTCTTCCTGGAGCCGGAAGCTGACCATGGCAGCGTCGGCCTCGCCGATATTCATCGATACGATGGGGCAGCGTGCCTGGGTGGAGAAATCACCATATATCCGGATGCCTTTGATGGAGCGGATCCCCTCATAAAACGAACGTGCCAGTTGCTGCTCCCGGTCACGGATCGAGTCGATGCCCTGTTCTTCGATGAAGCGCAGGGCCGCCAGAAGACCGGCGATCCCATGACCATTCTGCGTCCCGGCTTCCAGTCGGGTCGGCATTTCCGCCGGCTGTGCCCGCTCAAAGCTTTTTATGCCGCTTCCGCCGACGCACAGCGGCCGGATGTCTGTTCCCTGGGCCAGACAGATCCCGCCCGTCCCCTGGGGACCCAGCAGTGATTTGTGGCCGGTGAAGCAAAGAGCGGTAATGCCGAGGGAAGTCATATCGATGGGGAAGACCCCGCCCGTCTGCGAGGCGTCGACGATGAGTATCAGACCATGGGTCCTGCAGAATGAACTGATCCGATCCAGATCGGCCAGATTGCCCGTGACATTGGATCCGTGATTGACGATGACGACGCGGGTCTGATCGGTGAGGAGCCGTTCAAAGTCGTCGCAGAGCAAATTGCCGTTTTCATCCAGACCTGCCACGTCGAAGGTGATGGCCCCTTCATCAGCCAGCCGGTAGATGGGCCGCAGCACGGAATTATGTTCCATTGCAGTGGTGATGACGTGATCGCCCGGTGCGATGAGACCGTTGATGGCCAGGTTGAGGGCTTCCGTCGAGTTTTTGGCAAAGGCCACCTGTCTGGGGTTGGCGGCTCCGAACAGGTTCGACACCATCAGCCGGGCCTCATAGATGGTCCGGTCGGCAGACAGTGAATCTTCATGCTGGCCCCGGCCCGCGTTGCCCAGTGAATGCAGCGCAGCGATCATGGCTTCAGTGACTTCAGCGGGCTTATGGCGGGTGGTGGCAGCGTTATCCAGGTAAATCATTTGGGACTCCTTCCAAAGAATCTTTGACCCTTAATTTTCAGATAATTTAATCAAGATAATTATAGACATAATTTGTTAACTTTTCAACACTATTTAAATAAATAGCAAAATTAGAAACAAG
>CAYYVR010000184.1:0-4233 GCA_964475185.1 uncultured Clostridium sp.
GTCCCAGTTCCAGTCTGGTCTCCTCACTGAGTCCCTTGGGATCCGTCAGCAGGATCGGCGCCTGAAGCGCATGGGCCAAGGGCCCGGCCGCCAGGGCATCGGGAAAATTGGTGCCCGAAACCAGTACCGCCCTCTCGGATCGTTCATACAGCGCCTGGCTGATCAGGTTGGCGGTGTGATACCGGTTGGTCCCGGTAAAGGTTTTGACCACCGGTTTGTATCGGATGACGATCTGGTAGGTAAACGAATGGTTTCCCACACGCAGGGTGATAGTCTGTGCTGCCTGCGGGCTGACCGAATCAAAGCCGGTGGCGATGATCTGATCCTGGGGCACATCGGATGATGTCCCGTCATTCCAGGTCGCCTTCATCTGAACCCCGCTCAGATCCAGTGTCTCCCCGATAAAGTATTCCGTCTTGGCGGGATAGCTGAGCACTTCCACTGCCGTCATCACCCGCTGGATGATCTCGACTGTAAACGTCGCTTTTTTGCCTTCCACCGTGACCGTGACCACCTGACCTGCAGCCGGCTGGCTGCTGTCAAAGCCCGTAATATCTGCCAGGGTGACCGGCAGGATCTTCGTTGTTCGGTCATTGTATCTTCCGGTGACTTCCAGTCCTTCCAGATCCAAGGTCTGACCCTGGACATAAGTCAGCTTGGCCGGCTGTTTTGTGATCTCAATGGACTCCAGGACAATGGCAAACACATCGATGTGGAAATCGGCGCTCTTGTCCCCCACCGTGACAGTGAGCTTTTGGCTGGTGGCCGGCTGGCTGCTGTCAAAGCCGGTGATATGGGCCAGGGTGACGGGCAGAATCTCCGTGGTCCCATCATTGTAGGACCCGGTGATTTCCAATCCGGTCAGATCCAGCGGCTGACCCTGGATGTAGGAGCGTTTGTCAGGCAGACGGGTGATTGCAATGGAATCCAGATCTCTGGCCAGGATATCCACGGTGAAGGAAGCAGATTGATCCTCCACCGTCACTGTCAGCACCTGTCCCATCTGAGCAGATGAGCTATTGAACCCGGTGATCTGATCTGATGTGACGGGGATGACTTCCCTCGAACCGTCCTGCATTGGAATGGGCTCGGCGGGCTGGATATCTGTCACTTTAGCGGATGCCACCTGCTCGGGGGCGATGATGCCCAGCTGGATGGCAGAGACGATAACCAACAGAAAATGAAAGTAGCTTATGGAATCTGGATTTTTTGTTCATGGGATCCTCCTGATCATTGAATCGAACGCAGTTTTGATTGGTATTACTAATCGATTGATTTAATAATACACAATTAATCGGTCAAAATCGATTTATTTTCATCAAAAATTTTGGCATTTATCTGAAAAAATCGAAAAAAATCACCCCGTTCTCTCCGTGAGCTCAAGACGATCTGAGCTGTCCTTGCTGCCGACTCATGATCTTCAGGATCACCTGGGATGTTTTCCTCCAGATGCAGCAGAAAAGCCGGCAAACTGCCGGCTTTTCAAAGAAGTATGTTGGGTTCGTTTTTTGGATTCGTTTTTATGTTATCTGATGATCGCCTCCAGCAGCTGCTGGCGGGTGGTTGAATCCACGGCCAGATCACCGCCGATGACCTTGATGTTCATGATCGGCGTGGTCTGAAGGTAAGTTTTGATGGGGGTACTGACCGAATCCTGGCTGACCAGAAGGATCGGAGCATTGAGTTGGGCGGCGTAGGGCGCCGCTGCCAGGGCATCCGGGAAATTCCAGCCATTGGCTGCAATGGCCTGGGTCGCGCCGCCAAAGATCTGGGTGGCCACATTGGCCGACGTCTCCACCCGGGTGGCTCCGCCGATCCGTTTCACCGTAATCCCGGCTGTTTTCAGCTGCTGTTCCACCTCGGAGGAAACGACCAGCGTGCCGCCCATGATCGTGACCTGTGTGATATTGTGATCCTTCAGGTAATTGCGCAGATCAAGGGTCAGGTAGCTGCCGTCGGTGAGAAGCACTGGCTGCCCCAGACGGGCTGCGAAGCTGCCGGCCGATAAGGCATCGGCAAAACTTACACCTGATGTCAGCACCGCAGTGGATGGTGTGCCCTGAAGAGTGTTCAGCCTGCCTGCAACTTTCACGGCAGTCTGATATCGGGTATTCCCTGCAATGCGTTCGATGGCAATGCCATCAGCTTTCAGTGTCTGTTCCACCCCGGCTTCAATGGCCTGGAGCCCGCCCAGGATGATGACTTTTTTCGCCCCCAGACGTCTCAACTCGGTCCGGGTGACCTCATGGAGCCGATCGGTTTCAGTCAGGAGGATCGGTGCCTTCAGCGCATAGGCCAGGGGACTGGCCGCCAGAGCATCCGGGAAATTGTCCGACTGGACCAGGATCGCCGTCTCCGCCGTGGCATAGGATACCTGGCTGATGGCTGCCGCCGTCAGATACCGGTTGGCCCCGGCGATGACATCCAGGGTCTGAGCCGGTGCCACGGTCAGGGTGGCAGCCGCTGAGACCGCTGTCCCCCACAGATTCTGGAAAACGGCCCGATACGATGTCCCGTTGTGGGCCAGTGTTGCTGCAAAACTTAACGTCCCGGCGATCTCCCCCTCCAGGTCGATCCAATCAGCGCCTTCATTGGCCTGGACCTGCCACTGGACATAAGGCGTCAGATTTCCGCTGGCCGCCGAATTGAAACCAGCTGTGTCCCCAGCCGTCAGAGACAGACTGCCGGGCTGAGCGGTGATGACGGGAGGTGCCGGAACATAGTATTTCACCAGAAGCCCGTCCATGCCGCCGTTATTGACATCCCGGATCTCCCCGCTGGCCGATGACATCGAGGAACCCGCCATCACCAGACTGCCATCCGTTGTTGCGATGGCCGATAGATAGTGATCCGATCCGGTCCCTCCGCCGATCTGATCCCAGATTTTATCCCCTGAACCAGTGAAGTGATAGATCAATCCATCCGCTGCGCCCTGTCGGCCATCGGTGAGATCATCGGAATCCTCCGGATCTTCACCCAAAGTCCCGGCTGCCAGATAATTCCCATCCCGGGTCCGGACCAGCGTTTTGAACGCATCCTGCCCGGTCCCGCCGATGAGCTTTTGCCATAGCGGCTTGCCCAGCGCATCGAGTCGGACCAGCAGACCCTGATCCTGGCCGTCATTGCCCTCCGCGATCTCTCCGCTTCGCTGAGATGCGGCGGTGCCGGCGGCGATCAATCCGCCGTCCGGCGTCTCCGCCAGAGCATCAAACCGGTCATACGCCCGGCCGCCAAATACCTGATCCCACACCGGGACGCCCGTGTCAGTCAGTTTGACCACAAGACCATCCTGACTGCCATTGTTTGGATCCGTCAGGACCCCCGTCTGGGAAGAATAAGTGCCTCCGGCAGTTGCCAGACCATCCGTCGTTTCGATCACTGAAGCAAAAAAATCCAGGCCGTCACCGCCGATGAGCTGATGCCAGAGCATCTGACCGCTGTCATCAAATTTGACCAACAAGCCATCACTGGATCCATTGGAGACGTTCGTGATCTCGCCGGAATTGGAGGATCTGGATTCTCCGGCCGCCACAAAATGACCATCAGCCGTCTGAATGACCGAATAGAACCGATCCATGGCATGGCCGCCAAGGAGCCGGTCCCACACCTTATTGCCACTCCCATCCAGCCGGACCAGGAGGCCGTCCTGTCCGCCGTTGTTGAGATCTGACAGATCTCCCCCGGCAAAAGAATCCGTAAACCCTGCGATCATATAACCGCCATCCGCTGTCTGGACCACAGACTGGAACACATCATCGCCGGTGCTACCAATGAGGCGATCCCACAGACGGATCCCCTGAGCGTTGAATTTCACCACCAGTCCATCGGTTTTGCCTGAACTGATCTCCGAGAGTTCGCCTGAATCAGAAGACAGCGAATAACCAACCGCCAGATACCCGCCGTCTGCCGTCTCGATCACCGACGTGAACACATCATCGCCGCTGCCCCCGGTCAGACGATCCCACGCCTGAGCAACGGGCGGGATCACTGAACTCTGTGCGGTTAAGTTATTGGTATCGACCAGATCCGTCCGCTGGATCCCGGCCAGAACCCTGCCCGGACCTGCGGAGGCCCCGACAGCGGCCGCCAGGATCAGCGGCAGGACAACATGCCGTTTCAGAATGCGCATATAATTTACCCTTTCACGATCAAAAAATGAGTGTTATCAAACCGAATAATTTTTGTAAACCATTCTCATTATAAAACATTTGCCCCGTTGTTACCTCTTTTAAT
>CAYYVR010000185.1:0-1822 GCA_964475185.1 uncultured Clostridium sp.
TAGAATAGACGACCCTTACGGGTCGTCCATCAAACTCAGTGCTCTACTCTATCAAACTGAATTAAATTTCTCCGTCGATGCGGTCCTGGGCAACATTGAACAGGGAGTAGAAATAAGATCGTTTCGCCATAAGTTCTTCAAAGCTTCCGCTCTCTTCCAGTCTTCCCTGACGCATGACCAGAATGGCATCAAACTGCCTCAGCAGCGTATCTTCCAGATGATGGGTGACCATGATCCGGGTCAGTCCATCCAGATGGAGAATGGAGTTGGTGATGCTGTAGGCCGTTGCCGGATCCAGTGCGGCTGTTGCTTCGTCCACCAGAAGGACCGGGCTTTCACGGAGCAGGCATCGGGCGATGGACACACGCTGCCGTTCGCCGCCGGAGAGGCTGCTGCCGTTTTCACCGCAGGAGTATTCAAGGGATTTTTCCCGGATCAGCGGAGCCAGACCCGACATAGTGGCTGCCTCATCAATGTCACGCTGGGGAAACTCATGATACATCGTGATGTTGTTTCGGATGGAATCATTGAAGATAAAGACATTTTGCTGAATGATGGAGACCAGCTCATAGAGTGAATCGGTCTGTATGGTCCGCAGTTCGGCTCCGTCAACCCAGATCTCGCCTGCGTAATCCGGAGATGTACCCATCAGAAGATTCAGGAGGGTTGATTTTCCGCTGCCGGATGCCCCGACGACGGCGTAGCTTCTGC
The DNA here is from genome assembly GCA_964475185.1 of uncultured Clostridium sp. Taxonomy (GTDB): domain Bacteria; phylum Bacillota; class Clostridia; order Clostridiales; family Clostridiaceae; genus JG1575. Next base: position 712 of record CAYYVR010000185.1, read on the forward strand.
CCGGTGCAAAGTCCCAGCTGATCTGTTTCAAAACCATGTGGTCTGTATCGTAGCTGTAGGAAACATCCTTCATCCGGATCCCCTGTTCCAGGGAGCGTTTCACTGTGATCCCGCCATCCCGGGTGTTGGCGGCAATGGCTTTGGCCAGCTTGTCGATGAGTGCATTGGCTGCCTTGCGATTGGCAAGGATTTGGGGGACCTCTGAAATCGGCTGGATGACAAAATTCATCAGCTGCACAAAAATAATGACCACACCGGCGGTGACGCCCCGGCCGCTCAGCGCAAAGTAGGCACCGGCCAGGAAAACGCCGATCTGAGCGATGATCCCCGCCACCGCGCCGATGAGCTGGATCAGGATCTCCAAGCGCTTGCGCCGGCGTTTGGCCTCTTCAACGGCCAGATTGCTGCGGGCAAAGTTGCGGATGATCTCGGCCTCCACCCGGAAACTTTTGATGACAGAAAATCCGCCCAGCACATCCTTCACCATATCCAGAAAACTTGCATTCTGCTCGGAGACCCGGACTTCCGCTGCCGCCATCCGGCTCCCCGCCGTCAGTGAGGCAATGACGGGAAACAGGGTCAGTCCGAAGGCGATGAGTGTCAGCAGCGGATCATACCAGATCATCATGGCAAACGCCCCGATGAACATGATCCCCTGCATGACCAGACTGAACAGCCGGCCGAGATAGTTGGTCTCGATACTTGCGATATCATTGGAAAACGCCGAAATATACGTCGAAGTATTTTCCGAATTGAACGAGTGGATGCTTTTCTTCGTGATCGCCCGGAAAGCATGATCCTTGTACTGCGACATGGCCCGTTTGGTAAAAAGCGGCCGGGCATGGTGGTCCGCCAGCATTGCCGCAATGAGGACCGCCAGTGTCAAAAGGACCGCCAGCGTCACCTGACTTAAGGTCCAGCGGGCTTCCGCCCCCGATACGATATCGATGATAACCTGCATCAGATAGGAAATAAACAGATTGACCATGGACAGCACCACCGTGGATGCCATGGCAATGAGAAAATACATCCGATTCCCCTTGAAAAACTGTTCCTTCAATTCCTTTGAAAAAACTCCCGCTTTGTGTTGCGCTGGTTCCATTTGTTCTCC
>CAYYVR010000185.1:1922-4202 GCA_964475185.1 uncultured Clostridium sp.
ACTTTTCCAGCTTTCAAGGCTTTTTCAAACTATTTTGTCCTCCGGGCATGGCCGCCCTGAAAACCGCTTTCATTATAATTTCAGACCGGGTCAGCCGCATTCGATCCCGGCACAACCTGCCTATTCGATCCGGAAGCTCTCCGTCCGTTTGGATCGCCCTCAAAAATACAGATCCCCTGGGGGACCTGACGGTGAATGGATTAATCCTGACGGTGATCCGGCAATTAGCTGATCCGGTGATGGCCGCCGCACCGTTACCGATCCGGTTTGCGCCAGAATGTGGTGCAGTCTTTCTTATCTTCAAGGTTGAATGCGATGATCCTCTCCAGCAGCTGATAATCCACCGGTTTGTTCCAGGGCAGGCGCAGGGTCATCTTCCCGGCACTGTATCCGGATCTTTCAATGTCTGCCGCAAACTGTTCAACGGCAGCCTGCTCCGGCGTGAGGGTCAGATGCGCCCTGGAGTAACTGAAGGACAGGATGAAGGTGCCATGATGGGTGAACGTGGGCTGATTCCAGGCGATTCTGGTCTCAAGTTCCGGAAACGTACCCTGGATCCAATGGATGATCTCACGTGTCCGCTCCCGGTGCTCTTCTTTGTCCAACTGGTCAGTGAATGGTTCAAATATTTCCATGCGTTCCTCCTTTCCATCGGTCTGGTTTGATTGTACCATTGCAGGCTCTCAGGGTTTTGGACTGAAACAGAAAATTCATCCTCCTCTGCCCGCCATGACCGGACAGCCCGCTGCGCAGGAGTCAGCCAGAGACCGGCAGCTGATTTAAGAGTCCGTCAGTCAGTGGATCCCTGATCAGCCGAATCAGGGCATCAGAACTTCAGCATCTGCAAATCAACCTCAGTCATCTGAACCTCTTAAAATTTCCGCCAGGCGTCAGCTTCCAGGTTCCCATCGAATGCACGTGATTTTGGTATAATAGGGGCAGCAATGAAGATTGCCAGATCAAAATAAAGTGAGTTGTTGAACAATGTGTACCACCATCTTAGTGGATTACGATAACGGCACCGTCATGGGCCGTAACATGGACTGGGATATGGAAGTCAATTACCATATCAGCTATCTGCCGGCTGGTTATGAATATGCACGGGATCTTTACGGCAATCCCCTGCACAGCAAATATAAAATGCTGGGCATGTGCTTTCGGACCATGAACCCGCTCAAGGACGGCGTCAATGAACATGGCCTCATGGGCTGCACCAATATGTTCATCCATATGAATCTGTTCAGCGCCAGAGTGGAACCGGACAAGGTGAACCTGTCTTCCCTGGATTTTTTCAATTATGCCCTGGCCAACTACCGCTCCGTCGCGGAACTGGTGGCGGATCTGCCCAACCTGCATATTTCCAGGAAAGACCACGAGGGCAACAAGGTCATCACCCCGGATTTCCATTACTATTTCGCCGATGCGTCCGGGGACTCCATCCTGGTGGAACCCATTGATCAGAAGCTGACCGCTCTTGAGAACCCCTACCGGGTCATGACCAATTCCCCGGCCCTTCCCCACCACGCCCGGGCGCTGGAGAAAACCTTCCATCAGAAAGGCAGGGAATTTCAGCCGGCCAAGGACCTGCCGGGCGGCTACGATCCCGTGTCACGGTTTATCAAAGCCTATTACCTCAATGAACACATCGCCGATGCCAGGACAATGGAAGACGCCATGGAAAACACCTATTCCATCCTGGAGGCCCTGAAGATCCCGGAGGCCTTCACGAAAACCAAATACGACTACACCTTTACCCGCTACATCAGCGTCTACGATGCGGTGAGCCGACTGCTGACGGTGCGCAGTCACATGAATCCCCGGATCTACTCCATCTCCATGGATGAAGTGGAACATCTCGCAGAGAGGACCCTGATCCCCATCCCCCGCCGGATGGTCATGGACCGGGTGTTCCCAGCCTTTGAGGCATCCCTCTGATCGTGTCAGGGCAGCCTGGATGAACCGCCTGCCTGAACAGGCTGTTGACCCGCGGTTCAAAAAATCCCTCCTGTCATTTCATTGTTTCCGCATTTTAAATTTCCTGAGTGATCCGGCAGTTGATGCGATTCAATTAAGAAATAACTAAGTCTGTTCAAAATGATGAGCGCCCTGTGATTTGAATGAGTCCTGGGCGTCCTGAGATATCCGGGATCTCCAGGAGGCCTGGCTCCTGGGATCTTCGGGACACTTGGGCTCTCCGGGTTTATCGGGATCTTCGGGACCCCTGGAATCACCGGGCGTTTTCGGTTTACTTTTTTTATTTTTTGAAAAAATGAAATTATA
>CAYYVR010000186.1:0-4163 GCA_964475185.1 uncultured Clostridium sp.
GGCGCTTTGCTGTGATGGGCCTCGTCGACCACCACCACCACTTTCTTCTGCAATGGATTTTGACCCACACCCCATTTGATGGACTGTGGGTCAGAATCGGTCGGGATGATGCCGGTCTCAGTTGGATCAGAAGCGCTTCAGTTGGCGCTTATCTTATCATCCTGGTTTTCTTCCAACCATCTCATGGCGCTTTCGGCCAGGATCGCGCTGCCGGATGGGAGGACGGATTCATCCAGTTTCATTTTGGGATGATGTAGGGGATGGAGCACTTCATCGGTGGGATCCGGTGCAGACAAGCTGATCATGCAGGCGGGAACCTGCTCCATGATCCAGGCGAAGTCCTCAGAACCGGTGGCTGGCGGCATGGTGTAGACCGGGAGGATGCCGGCAGCCTCGATATAGCGACGAACGTCGCCTGTCAGGGTCACGTCATTCACTCCCACGGGAACGGCGGACAGCGTCTCCACGGTTGCCTGACACCGATAGGTCTGAGCGATCCCCTGGGCGATCTCCGTGATGCGCTTGCTGACGTATGCATGAGTTTCTGAATCGAAGGTTCGCATGGTCCCTTCCAGAACGGCTTCGTTGGGGATGATGTTCGGGGCGCTGCCTGCCTTGAAGTGACCCATGGTCAGCACGGCTCCCTGTGGGAATGCGACCTCCCGGGCCAGGATCTCCTGCAGACCGATCAGGATATGAGCCCCGGTGAGTGTAGGATCCACACCCGTTTCCGGCATGGCGCCGTGGCAGCCCTTCCCGGTGATCCGGATCCGGAAGTTATAACTGGCAGCCGTCACGGCACCCGTATTCAGATAAACACCTTTGGGCAGGGTGCTGTTGACATGGATCATCAGGGCAGCATCAACATCCGGATTTTTGAGCACACCGGCCTCCACCATTTCAATGGCGCCGGCGAGGAGCTCTTCCGCGGGCTGGAACATCAGCTTAACGGTCCCTTCTAACTCGGATTCCTTTTCCTTGAGCAGTCTGGCTGCCCCCAGAAGCATGGCGGTATGCGTATCATGACCGCAGGCGTGCATGTTCCCATTGACCGCGGCAAAGTCCAGTCCGGTTTGCTCTGCCATGGGCAGCGCATCCATATCGGCGCGCAGCAGGATGGTCTTGCCGCCCTGTCCAACCGTAGCGACTACAGAGTTTTTGAAGATCTCCTGAGGTTCATAGCCCATCGCCGTCAGCTGTTCCCTAACATACCGGGCTGTCTTTTCCGTCTCGAAGCCGACCTCAGCCAGACCATGGATCACGCGTCGGTCCGCCGTGATGGCAGACTCCAGTTCCTGTGCACGTTTCAAATTTTCCATTGTTTCTCCTTTTCGCAGCATATGATTTCATTGAATTGATTCTACTAAGATAGTGAGCACTTCGTCAAACCAGTTAGACCCTATGGAATAATAATGAGTCAATCCTTTTTAGTTTGATCTGACTGCTGAGGGGTGGCTGGGAACCTTCGCGCCGATCGGATAGGGGAACAAACAGCTTGCATCCCGCGGCGAAGGCGTAAGGCCAGAGTACCCTGTTAACTGATCAGGCACGATAATGATCCGAAAGTCTCAAATCTCGCCATCCATACCCAGTGAACCTGGCCGGAGTTGTCATTCTGGCCTTGTCATTACAGGGCTCTTTGCTTACACTGAATCCCGTCATTGTAACGATGATGGAGTCGATCTCATTCTTCTCCTTGATCCAGCCGGGCTCGATCATGAAGGGAGGTGCGAAAGACGATCCGCTTTGGGGAATCCCCCTTCAGTATGGTTGTTCACCGCGTGGGCTCTCCGGCTCAGTCTCTGCATACTCAATGGCGTGCCTGCTAAGTATAAGATTTTGTACATCGCATGGTCGTCGTTGACCTTGCCGCGGATCTCACAGGAAAGAGTGTCGGTCATTCCGATTCTTAAAAATAAAAAGGACGATGGAAAATCAGCGTATGATTTTCCATCGTCCTTTTAATTTAAAGCTTCTTTAAAAAGAGTATTTTCGGAGGCAGTGTTTAACGCCCGGCTTATTTCTGGAATCTGCTTTTTGGAACATCCTTCAGGTCCGGCCAGACCAGATTGCCATTGAGGGAGCGCTGGTCATAATCTTTGAGGATCCAGCTGACCTGCTTGGACAGGAACACCAGCGCAATGATATTGGGCAGGGCCATCAGTCCGGTGAAGAGATCGGATATTTTCCAGAGGTTGTCCGGTTCAACGAAGGGACCGACGACCAGGAAGGCCAGGGCGATGATCTTGAAGCCGACGACAAAGAACTTTTTATCGTGGAACAGGAGCTTCACATTGGACTCTGCGAAGAAGTACCATCCGACGATGGTGGTCAGTGCAAAGCTGGACAGCGAGATCGACAGGAAGGCACTGCCGAAATTCCCGAATCCATTGGCAAACGCAGTCTGCGTCATGACGGTGGCGGTCTTTGCCATCTCTGAGGCTGGGATCGAGGCATCATAGCTTCCCGACAGCAAATTGACCAGAACGGTGGAGGTGCAGATCATGAAGGTGGAGATGAACACACCGATCATGGCGATGAACCCCTGTTCTGCGGGATGATCGGTCTGGGCCACGGCGTGGGAATGCGGGGTGGACCCCATGCCGGCTTCATTGGAGAAGAGGCCGCGGGCGATCCCGAACCGGATGGTCTGCTGGATCGTGATGCCGAGGACACCGCCGCCAACGGCTTCCGGTGTGAACGCAGAGACCATGATCAGCCGAAGGGCAGGGATAAAGGCAGTGATGTTGATGATCACAATGAGGAGACTGCCCACGACATAGGCCAGCGCCATGACGGGAACGACCTTTTCGGAGAAGGCAGCGATGCGGTCCATTCCGCCGGTGAGGATGATACCTACGACAGCCAGAAGACCGGCCGTCGCCCAGGGGGATGGAACGCCGAAGGACTGGTTCAGGGACACGACGACGGCGTTGGACTGGACCATGATGCCGACGATGCCCAGCGCCAGTACGCAGAAGACGGCAAAGATCCTTGCCAGGAACTTGCTGTTCAAACCGTCACGGATGTAGTAGGCCGGTCCTCCGACCAGTTCTCCGGACTCTGTCTGGTGGCGGTAGATCTGCGCCAGGACAGCCTCACCGAAGATGGTGGACATCCCGAAGAAGGCGGAGAGGATCATCCAGAAGGCTGCGCCAGGTCCCCCCGAAGCAATGGCGGTGGCAACACCGACAATGTTACCTGTCCCGACCTGGGCGGCCACGGCCGTAGCCAGGGACTGGAAGGGCGTCATTCGGCCGTCTTCGACTTTTTTGCCGGCCTTGATGTCTGAGATGAGCTTGGTGATGGCCGGAAGAACCCGGGTGAACTGAGGGAACTTCAGCAGCACCGTCATATACAGACCGACACCCACCAACGCAAACAACAAGATATAATTCCAGAGAAATGCACTGATACTATCCAGAAATGCCATTGTAACCCTCCTTGTTCCTGCCCATGAAATGATCGAACAGCCAGATGACAAAGACGATCACAACGGAGCGTACAAAGGCAGCCAGCAGAATGGAAATGAAGGAAGTGGTGTCCCACGCGCTGTTGGCTGCCAGATGGCGAAGGGCAAACTCCACGGTATTGGCACCGGTGTCACACAGCACCAGAGCAACCACCAGCGGCAGCGGGTACTTCGATGTGTTGGTCGTGATGGCCCAGTTGTAGACAAAGGCATAGGTCACATAAAAAGCTATCTCCAGCAGATAATTCGACGCGATGGCTCCGGTCATCTCCATGGACATTGAATCCGCAAAAATTCGGACGACACTGACGGCGAGCCCGGTCACCAGGGCCAGGAGCACAGGGTGCTTGGGTTTGAACAGGTGCAGCGCGGAGATCAGTACGACGATGCCGAAGGTGATTCGAAAACCTTCGCTGCCGACAGGCACTGAGATCAGCGAGGCCAACGCTGACAGAGCGATGATTAGTAGGGCTTTTAACATAAATTGATTCCTCCTGGGTTTTTCCGGCAGGAGAAGCAAAGCTTCATCCAGCCAGAGACTTTGGATCTGGCAGAGGACAAGAAGTCTCTGCAGAGTGAAAATAAACGCCAATGGAAATAAGTTTATCATAATATGTCCATAATTTATTAATATTTTATCAATATTATAAATCTGAAAATGTGCCCAAAATCACCGTTCAGAGCACTCACA
>CAYYVR010000187.1:0-4146 GCA_964475185.1 uncultured Clostridium sp.
TAATAAGCGGACTGAGAGAGTTCCAGATTTGTATAATTTCCTATAACATAAAAAACCTGAGGCCATGTTTCACGTGAAACATGGCCTCAGGCTGCTCGTAAATTTCGTTAAATTTTACGTTCTTCCAACTGATCCCTGTACCTCTGATTATCTTTCTTAATTTGAGCATTTTTCCTTGGATAGGTCCTGTTCGTTTTTGCTATTTTTTGGATCAGGACCAGATTATGATCGAAATCGTCCAAATCATTTACTTGATCGACTCTGACCAGTTTAGAAGATAATTCATTGAAAATACGTTTATTTAGCTGAAGTTCACGATCAACGCCAGGACCTTTCATTGCAACAAAATGGTGATCAACTGCTACAAAAGGCAGGCAGTATTCCATTAACGTGGGTAAAAGTGCGACAGCACGAGAAACAGCTAAATCATAATGATCCCGGTGAGATGTTTCACGTGAAACATCTTCTGCTCGGCCGTGAATGAAATGAACAGTCTCAAGTCCAAGCTGAGATGAAACTTCACGCAGAAAATTCAACCGTTTGTTAAGGGGATCAAGTAAAGTAAGCTCGATATCAGGCGAAATAATCTTCATTGGAAAACCCGGAAAGCCAGCCCCTGTTCCAACATCAATGACAGAATGAGCTTTTCTGATTTCCGGAAGCCGGAATATTGTAATGGAATCAGCAAAATGTTTAAGAAATATGCCATGATCCTCTGTGATCGCCGTAAGATTGATCTTACGATTCCATTCTTTTAGTAAATCCTTGTAAATCACAAAGCGCTCAAATGTTTCACGTGAAACATCCATCTCCATCGGTTCAGCGATCCGCTTTAACAGGTCGAGACTATTTTCCATCTGTCTCCCTCCTTGTTTCCAGGTAAATTTGCAGCACATTGACGTCAGCAGGAGAGACACCCGAAATTCTTGAAGCCTGGCCTAAGTTAAGCGGTTTAAAGCGATCGAGTTTTATCTGCGCTTCTTTTCTTAACCCCTTTATCGTTAAGTAATTAACATTATCTGGAATTTGCTTGTGTTCCATTTTTCTGAACTGTCTGATTTTGTCCTGTTCCTTCGTGATATAGCCTTCATACTTGATTTGAATATTGATTTCATCTTTGATATCCATTCTCAATTCAGGACGGTTCGGATCCAACGGTTCCAGATTATCGTAATTCAATTCCGGTCGTTTGATGAGATCATAAAGGGAAGTGGCTTTTTTGATTTCAGTACTGCCCAGCAACTCCATCAACTGATTCTGGTCAGTCTTCCCTGTGACTGTGATGGACTTGAGTCGAAGTTTTTCTTCTTCAATCTTGGCCTTTCGGTCCTGAAACATGGACCACCGTTCATCACTGACAAGACCAACTTGTCTGCCAAGTTCAGTCAGCCTCAGGTCGGCGTTGTCCTGGCGAAGTTCCAGCCGATATTCTGAACGTGCGGTCATCATCCGGTAGGGTTCTTCCGTCCCTTTTGTGACCAGGTCATCGATCAATACCCCGATGTACGCCTGAGACCGATCGATGATGATCTGCTCTTTACCCAGGATGCTCAGGGAGGCATTGATGCCAGCGACGAGCCCCTGACCGGCAGCTTCTTCGTACCCGGAGGTGCCGTTGATCTGACCTGCACTGAACAGCTGACTGATCCGCTTGAATTCCAATGTAGGCTTCAGCTGAAGAGGATCGATGCAGTCATACTCAATGGCATATCCGGGCCGGGTGATTTCCGCCCGTTCCAGACCGGGAACGGAGCGAAGAAATTCGATTTGGACATCCTCCGGCAGGGACGTTGACATACCTTGTATATACATCTCGCTGCCAAATTCAGTTTCAGGTTCAATAAATATCTGATGTCTTGATTTATCCGGAAATTTGACCAGCTTATCTTCGATCGAGGGGCAGTAGCGCGGACCGACCCCTTCAATGGATCCATTGTACATGGGCGATCGATGAATATTGCTGATGATGATCTCATGGGTTTGCGGCGCAGTGTAGGTGAGGTAACAGCTTACCTGATGGTCTCTTGTCAGTGTCGTATTCATAAAGGAAAAAGGATAGATCGGGGTTTCGCCTTTTTGTTCCTCCATCACTGAAAAGTCGATGCTCCGGCGATGGACTCTGGCTGGAGTTCCGGTTTTAAACCGCCGCAATTCGATCCCCAGATCCAGCAAACTCTGAGATAAGTCATTGGCAGGCTGAAGTCCTGATGGACCGGAGGAATAGCTGGTTTCACCGATGATGATTTTGCCTTTGAGATAGGTTCCCGTGCACAGGATGATGGCTTTGGCATTGAGCAACGCACCGTTTTTTGTGATCACCCCCGTGGCCGTTCCGTTTTCCACGGCCAGACCCGTCGCTTCGACCTGGTATAAGTACAGATTTTTCTGACTTTCCAGGGTCCTGATCATCTCTTCCTGGTAACGCTTTTTGTCAGCCTGCGCCCGAAGTGAATGGACCGCAGGTCCTCTGGAGGTATTCAGCATCCTGGACTGAATGAACGTTTTGTCGATATTCAATCCCATCTGCCCGCCCAGCGCATCGACTTCCCGAACCAGGTGGCCCTTGGCCGTCCCGCCGATATTGGGATTGCAGGGAAGGAAGGCGCAGGAGTCGAGATTGAGTGTCAAAAGAGCGGTCTTCAGTCCCAGCCGGGCAGGGGCCAGGGCTGCTTCGACCCCGGCATGACCGCCGCCCACTACGATTACATCATATGATTCACCAATGTATGGCATGTTCGTTACCTACTTTCCGATACAGAAGCCGGAGAAGATCTTATCGACCAGATCATCCTGCAGCGTATCGCCTGTTATTTCGCCCAGCGCCGACCAGGCATCATGGACGTCTATGGTCACCAGATCCATCGGGATCGACTGGCGGATGGCTGCGACCGCTTCTTCAAGGGATTGCTCCGCTTTCATCAGGGCTTCCTTGTGCCGCGCACCAGTGACCAGCGTCTCATCAAATCCGGCGGCCGCACCCAGTGTCATCTCCCGGATCCTCTCCCTGAGCCGGTCCAGTCCGAAGTTGTTCAGCGCAGAGATCACAGAGGCTTCTTCAAGGATCGAAGCAGGGACATCCGCGATCTTGGGCAGATCTTCCTTATTCAGGAGAATGATCCGCTTGCGGTCTTTGGTGATGTCCAGCAGATCATGATCTTCCTCTGACAGATGGCGTGACAGATCCAGGACCAGAATGATCAGATCTGCTTCTTCAATGCTCTGTTTCGATCGCTCCACTCCGATGGACTCGACAAGATCCCTGGTTTCACGGATCCCGGCTGTGTCTGTGAGCCGGAGGGGAATCCCCTCCAGATTGATATACTCTTCAATGACATCCCGGGTGGTCCCGGGTATTTCCGTCACGATGGCGCGCTGTTCATCCAGCAGGACATTGAGCAGGGAAGACTTGCCGACATTGGGCTTGCCCGCAATGACCACTTTCAATCCTTCCCGGAGCAGCTTGCCCTTTTCTGAGGTTGCCAGCAGTTTTGCAACGGCATCCCGGATGACTTCCAGTTCATCGGCCAGGACCAGATCCGAGGCCCGATCCAGATCATCATCCGGAAAATCCAGCGTCACTTCGATCTTTGCCATGACATTCATCAGCGAATCCCGCATTTCCAGGATCCTGCGGGACAGTGAACCCCGGCTTTGATCATTGGCAGAACGCAGCGCCGCGTCAGTTCTTGATTCTATGATATCCATCACCGCCTCTGCCTGGGAAAGGTCGATTCGCCCGTTGAGAAAGGCCCGCTTGGTGAATTCACCCGGCTGAGCCAGCCGGACGCCGTGTTCCAGGATCCGTTCGAGGATCCGCCGAACGGGCAGGGGACCGCCGTGACAGGAGATCTCCACCACGTCTTCCCCGGTATAGCTTTTGGGCGCCTTGAAGTAACTGACCAGCACCTCATCGATGACACTGCCATCGGTATTTAAAATATGTCCGTAACGGATCGAAAAGGGACGAATATCCAACAGCGGTCTCGCGTTGATGCCTCTGAAGATTCTGTCTGTGACCGCCAGTGCGTCTTCTCCAGAGAGGCGGATCACGCTGATGGAACTCAAACTGGCTGACGTTGCAATGCCGGCTATGGTCTTTTCATCGTTCATTAAATCACCATATCTTTCTATGTCTTTTGATCTGTG
>CAYYVR010000188.1:0-4066 GCA_964475185.1 uncultured Clostridium sp.
GAATAGTTCATGGCGGAGAATTTTTTAAAAATATAATCGTGTATCATTGAAGTTTATCTGCTTTTTATGTTCCGTTTTGAGAAAAAACAGAGCATCTGAGCAGACCGGCTTCGAAAAAACAATGTAAGGGAGAGATTACAGACATGAGACAAATCAAAACCATGGATGGTAATACTGCTGCTGCTCACGTATCTTATGCGTTTTCAGAAGTAGCTACGATCTATCCGATCACACCATCTTCACCGATGCCTGAGTCCATTGACGAATGGTCATCCAAGGGGAGAAAGAATATTTTCGGTACAACCGTAAAGGTGACTGAAATGCAGTCAGAAGCAGGGGCAGCCGGCGCCATGCACGGTTCATTGCAGGCAGGCGCACTGACCAGCACATATACAGCTTCCCAGGGGCTTCTGCTCATGCTGCCGAACATGTATAAAATCGCCGGTGAACTGTTGCCGGGCGTGTTCCATGTTGCAGCCAGAGCCCTCGCCACCCATGCGCTTTCCATCTTCGGCGATCACCAGGACGTCATGGCCACCAGAGCTTCCGGATTTATCATGCTGGCTGAATCCAGTGTACAGGAAGTCATGGATCTTTCCGTCGTGGCCCATCTCACCGCCATCAAGGCCAGTCTGCCGGTTCTGAATTTCTTTGACGGATTCCGTACATCCCATGAGATCCAGAAGATCGAAGTCTGGACCAATGAAGAAATGGAAAAACTCGTCGACATGGATAAAGTCCAGGAATTCAGAAGCAAATCCCTGAACCCGGAACGCCCGGTCACCAGAGGAACAGCTCAGAACCCTGACATCTATTTCCAGGGCAGAGAAGCTTCCAACCGTTTCTACAACGAAGTTCCCGGCATTGTTGAAAATTACATGCACGAAGTCAATAAAGTCACTGGCAGAAATTACAGCCTGTTCAACTATCATGGGGCACCCGATGCAGAACATGTTGTCATCGCCATGGGTTCAGTCTGTGACGCTGCTGAAGAAGTTGTGGATTACCTGGTCGCCAGGGGTGAAAAAGTTGGTTTGGTCAACGTCCACCTGTACCGCCCGTTCTCCATCAGGCACTTCCTCGATGCAGTGCCAAAGTCAGTCAAGAAAATCGCAGTGCTTGACCGCACCAAGGAACCGGGATCCCTGGGAGAGCCTTTATACCAGGATGTCCGGACCGCATACTATGAGAGCGACAACCGCCCTGAGATCGTCGGCGGCCGTTATGGACTGGGTTCCAAGGATGTTACGCCCGGCCAGATCATTTCAGTATTTGAAAACCTGAAAATGAATGAAGTCAAGAATGGCTTCACCGTCGGCATCGTGGATGACCTGACCTTCACGTCGCTGCCCACCTCCGAAGAAGTCAACATCACACCCGAAGGAACTGTCCAGTGTAAATTCTGGGGTCTTGGTTCTGATGGAACCGTCGGAGCCAACAAGTCCGCGATCAAGATCATCGGTGACCACACCGACCTGTACGCGCAGGGCTATTTCTCCTATGATTCCAAGAAGTCAGGCGGTATCACCGTTTCCCATCTGAGATTCGGCAAAAACAAGATCAGAGCGCCTTACCTCGTTCAGAGTGCAGACTTCATTGCCTGCCATAACCCATCCTATGTATATAAATACGACCTTCTCAAGGGACTCAAGGACGGCGGAACATTCCTGCTCAACTCCCCGTGGTCACCGGAAGAAGTCGCATCCAAGCTGCCGGCAAGCCTGAAGAAAGCCCTGGCTGAGAAGAACGCCAAGTTCTACACCATCGATGCGCAGAGCATTGCAGAAGAGATCGGTCTGGGAACACGGATCAACATGATCATGCAGGCTGGATTCTTCAAGCTGGCCAACGTCATCCCGGTTGAAGATGCTGTGAAGTATCTGAAGGATTCTGTGGTCAAGAGCTACGGCATGAAGGGCGAGAAGATCGTCAACATGAACAACGAAGCCATCGACAAGGGTGTCAACGCACTGGTCCAGATTGCCATCGATCCTGCATGGAACAGCCTGGCGGAAGAAAATGCCGTCAACGCAGAAGTTCCAGAGTTCATCTCCAGGGTCCTGATGCCGATGAACGCTCAAGCCGGCGACGATCTCCCGGTCTCCGTATTCGCCGACATCGCCGACGGTACATTCCCGCAGGGAACGGCCGCCTACGAAAAGAGAGGCATTGCAGTCAATGTGCCTGAATGGCAGGTCGACAAGTGCATCCAGTGCAACCAGTGTGCATATGTATGTCCTCACGCCGTCATCCGGCCCTTCCTTCTCAATGAAGAGGAAAAAGCCAACGCACCGGAAGGCTTTGAAACCAAGAAAGCCATGGGCGGAAAAGCATTCGAAGGCATGGAGTTCACCATCAAGGTATCCGTTCTCGACTGTACCGGCTGCGGAAACTGTGCTCAGGTATGTCCTGCTCCGGAGAAGGCTCTCATCATGAAGCCCATCGAATCACAGATGAGCGAAACCGTGAACTGGGATTACGCCATGAGCCTCTCCGCCAAGGAAAACCCGATGAACAAATTCACACTGAAGGGTTCTCAGTTCGAAAAGCCGCTGCTTGAATTCTCAGGCGCATGTGCCGGCTGCGGAGAAACACCTTACACCAGACTCATCACTCAGCTGTACGGCGACCGCATGATGATCGCAAACGCAACGGGCTGTTCCTCCATCTGGGGAGCTTCCGCACCTGCAACACCGTACACCACGAATCACATTGGAGAAGGTCCTTCATGGGCAAACTCCCTGTTTGAAGACAATGCTGAATTCGGTCTGGGCATGTACCTGGGCTACAATTCACAAAGAGAGATGCTCAAGGGCAAGATCGAAGCTTACCTCGCAGAAGGCAAGGCAGAAGGCGAACTTAAGACAGCCTTTGAAAACTATCTGGCCAACTACGACAAGGCGCTTGAATCCAAGGCAGCCCGCAATGCGATCCTGCCGCTGATCAAGGATTCATCCGATGAGACCCTGAAATATCTCTACAACAACAAGGAATATCTCTCCAAGAAGAGCCAGTGGATCTTCGGCGGAGACGGATGGGCCTATGATATCGGCTACGGCGGTCTTGACCACGTCCTCGCATCCGGTGAAGATGTCAACGTGCTGGTCCTTGACACAGAAGTTTACTCCAACACCGGCGGTCAGTCTTCCAAGGCCACACCGACGGCAGCCATTGCAAAATTTGCAGCGGCCGGTAAGCGGACGAAGAAGAAGGATCTTGGCATGATGGCCATGAGCTACGGCTACGTCTATGTTGCTCAGATCGGTATGGGTGCTGACAAGAACCAGACCATCAAGGCGCTGACCGAAGCGGAAGCCTACGATGGACCATCCCTGGTCATCGCTTACGCTCCCTGTATCAACCAGGGTCTGAAAAACGGAATGGGCATGAGCCAGGAAGAAACCAAACGTGCCGTTGAGTCCGGATACTGGGTATTATACCGGTACAATCCGACCCTCAAGGAACAGGGCAAGAACCCCTTCATCCTGGATTCCAAGGAACCCAAGATGCCGTTCAGAGACTTCCTCATGGGCGAAGTGCGCTACGCTTCCCTGCTCAAGGCATTCCCCGAAGAGGCCGAAGCATTGTTTGCCAAGACCGAACAGGATGCCAGAGAACGCAGAGAAGGGTATGTCCGCCTGACTCAGATGGATTTCTCCGGCTATGCGGTTGAACCTGAAGTCAAAAAGGCAGAAAAAACCCAGGAGACCGTTGTCCACGCATCTGCGGTAGCCAGCTCGGAATCCACACCGGAAGCCGGACAGGAAGTGCCAAAGGCAGAAAACAACGATACCCTCGAAGGGGAAGAAGCTGCTCCGACCCACCATGCCGGAAAAGACAAATAATTCCTCACCGAATAAAATCTGATGACTGTTGTCATCAGGGGAGACCGGGATCCTGGATCCCGGTCTTTTTCGGCGTGGCAGGCAAAATCCATCATCCGGCCCTCACAGCGGAAAGCGTGGTGATATATGATGTTCCCGGCAGGAGGAGGCGTGTCCCCTGAATCCGGTTTGCGGTCCGCAACGGAGCGTGCGGGACCGTTAAACTGGACCGTTAAAATCGA
>CAYYVR010000189.1:0-4053 GCA_964475185.1 uncultured Clostridium sp.
GGGGAGGGCGAGCGCAAAGATGACTATCCCTGGCTGGTTCTTGAAGTACTCGAATCCAGACAGGACGTATAGCTTCAGTCATTGATACTGGCTGAATCCAGGTCAGATCGAATCTATTGGGAAAACTGAAAACTGCAGCAATCCACGTAAAGAACGGAGCAAATGCACCGTTTTTTATGTGCCTTTGCTGCGCCCGAAAATAAGTTGATTCACAATCAAATGCAATAAAATTCAATTAATGTTGTATATTATACATTTATTCGAATAAGTTAATTCATGGCTTTATAATCGCTATTTTAATCAGTTCAACCTTGGAATCTGCGGTTATGATGATAACTTTTGCAACAGGAGGTCTTGCTTAGTGACTTAAGTCAATGATTAATGGGGGAAGAGGCAGCTGATCAGATAAAAAAAGATCAGCGATCGGACAAAAAAATTGCTTGGAGGCAAAAAAATGAAAAAAATATTGAGCTTCGTACTGTCACTGTCAGTGGCCGTCGGACTGATGTCGGGCACTGCGATGGCAGCACCGAAACAGGAAAAAAACGCGGATCATCCCGCAAAACATGGTTACGTTCAGGGTGAATTGGTTCTGGCTTTGGAAGAAGACCAGACGGTCCTGAGTTCAGCGAACAAAAATCCCAACAAAAAATTAAAGGAAAAGAAGCCTTCCCTGAAAAAACTGGGCTTCGATATCGCAGATTCCATCGTTGATTATGATTCCTTCGAAGTAACTACCAGCAAAGCCAATATGGAGTTTACAAGCCAGACCATCGAAAACATGGGCTATGTGTATCTGGTCAAATATGACATGAAGAAGTTTGACCTGGCCAAGGCTGAAAAGGAACTGGAGAAGATTCTCAAAGGCAGCGGCTTTAAGGTCAAATACGTTGAGCCAAACCTGATTTCAGAAGCCATCGGCGCCACCGTCCAGTCGGTCAATCCCAGCCAGACCTGGCATTATAACCTCATCAAAGCTCCTCAGGCATGGAACATCACCACCGGGTCCTCTGCAGTGAAAGTTGCTGTCCTGGACACCGGCATCGACCATTATCATCAGAGCCTGAGAAACTTTGTCAACACCAGCATGGGACGCAGCTTTGTCGGTTCCACCACCATGGATTCCTTTGGCCACGGCACCCATGTCGCCGGAACCATCGCCAGCTACGGTTCCGTTTCCGGCGTCATGCAGAATGCGACCCTCATTCCCGTCAAAGTACTCGGCGATGATGGACGCGGTTCAAACTACGGCATCGCGCAGGGGATCCTCTACGCTTCCGAGATCGGAGCTGACGTCATCAACATGTCTCTGGGCGGCGGTTCTTTTGACTCCACCGTCAACAACGCCTGTGAAACTGCTGTTTCCAGAGGAACCATCGTCGTTGCAGCGACCGGAAACGATAACTATTCTTCTGTTTCCTACCCAGCCGCTTATGACAGTGTCATCGCCGTCGGTTCAGTTACATCCAATGGTTCCAGATCCTGGTTCTCCAACTACGGCACAGGAATCGATGTCATGGCACCTGGCAGCGACATCTACAGCACCGTTCCGAACAATGGCTATGAACTCATGTCCGGAACCTCCATGGCGACTCCCCACGTTGCAGGTCTTCTCGGCCTGATGCGTTCAGCCAATCGGAATCTCACCCCGGCTCAGGCCCGCAGCATCCTGAGATCAACCGCAATGCCGGCAGGTTCTTCCAACGAGTATGGGTACGGAATCATCAATGCCTTTGCAGCAGTCCAGGCTGCCCAGGGCGGAACCACTGAGCCCGGCACCGACCCGCAGCCGGTTTATGCCACATCCACAACCATCACAGCGGATAAATCCACCTACTACCCCGGTGAATCCATCACACTGACGGCCAAAGTCACCGACCAGAACAGCCGTTCCCTTTCCGGCGCTTCCGTCAAATTCACCTTCACCCTGCCCGACGGATATTCACTGACCTATGACGCCGTGACCAATACCTCGGGAATCGCCACCTGGGTTCTCACTTCGGACTCCACCGTTGCCCTCGGTACCTACACAGCCAAAGCGACTGCAGCCAAAAGCGGATACACATCCAGCACTGACTCGACATCACTGAAATTCGCTGAAAATGCGGTGACAAAGAAAACCATCACTTCCATTTCCACCGACAGATACTACTACAGCCGCGGCTACACCGCAACCGCATCCGCATCGGTCAAAGATCAGAATTACCAGCCCCTCTATGGCGCAAGGGTCATCTTCACCGTCACCCGACCCAATGGGACCACTTATCAGCAGTATGCCTACACCAACAGCCAGGGTATCGCGACGATGAGCATGTATACCAACAGCTACACAGCCACCGGTTACTACAAAATCACGGCGGATTCAACCGCCTATGGATACACCGGAAGCTACGCGTCCACCAACATCTACATCTACTAATCCCTGAAACCTGCACGCTGTGAATTTACAGCAGATCCAAGGAACATCTCCACGCCCCGGTGCCGGGGCTGAGAGATGTTCCTTTTCTCATGCTGTTTCGGCAAAGATCCTGGTCCATCGCAACCGGAAGGAGCCAGGCCGGATTCGGGTTCAGATTCTGATCCACAGGTCCTATTCGCAGATCCCAGACTGAGAGCCCGGTCACAATGGAGCTGAGATCCCGGTCACTATGGATATGGTATAATTGATAGCGTAATAAAAACCACTGCAAAGGAGAGATCACAATGCCAATGTTGGAAGAAATAAATCATTTACCGGGCAAGCTGGTCAGAAATCTCGATTATGACGTCAATCACCTTGGCGTGTATCTGGTTTCAGACTTCAATTTAAAGACCCTGAGCCGAATGGTGAACTTCGGTCTGAATATATTCGGTGAGCTGGGCATGAATGAGTTTGGCCTGGTGCCTCAGATCCGTCACGGAAACGTGTTTGTCCTGAAGGATCGCGATCAGCCAACGGTTATGGGTCTGGCCATCTTCATGCGCGACTGGGACGCCGATGATAAAGTCTATCTGTTTGATTACGCCATTAAAGAAGAACTCCAGGGTCACGGACTGGGCTTTGAATTCTTGAAGATCATCGCCGAAAATCTGGTGGAGCAGGGCTACAACGTGATGAGTCTCACCGTTGATGTGGAAAATGATTCAGCGATCCGGCTCTATAAAGACAAACTGGGTTTTGAAGTCCTTGAATACAAAAAAGATGAATACGGGCAAGGCCATGACCGGTATTATATGGAATGGGACATGAAGTCCTTCGTGGGGGCATCCCCCAGTTAAGGACCATTTTCTGTCCGCATCTGACTGCCCACCGATGGATCGGAAACCTGGTTCTCTCGATCCGCTTGCTGATTGACCAGACAACTCAATAATTGATGAAAGAAGCGGTGTCCCTTGTTCCGTCGAACAGGAGCACCGCTTCTTTCATGTCTTACTTATATAGTCTTACTTGGCTGCCTTACTGTAAGTCTTGCTTTTAAAGTCTTACTTTTAATGTCTTACTTTTAATGTCTTACTCTTAATGTCTGAATTTACTTATTTTACTTTGGATTTGATGACTTCATAGCCGACTTTCCGGATGGCGCCTTCGATCTCCTCGATGGACACTTTCGCCTCGTCAAAGTCAAATTTGGCTTTGCTGGTGTTAAAGGATACTTTGGCGGATTCATGGTCGATGCCATCGACTCCCTTCAAGGCGCCTTCGATTTTCAGCATGCAGGATGGGCATGTCAGAGTTTCCAACTGGATGGTTGCTGATTTCATATCTTTTCTCCTCTCGTTGTACGGATTCGTTGTTTTGATTTGGTTCGGTGTGATTTTAATGTGGGTCTGCGGAACCGGCGGTTCCCCAATCTGGATGATCGTTCCCATGTATTATATCAAATGAATCTTAGCCTTTTATTAAATAGGTTCGAGTTGCCGGGATTTCCCGGTCCTCTGCGATCTCCCTGCGGCACCTTGCCTGTATTGGGGGGAGTGGTGGGCTAGGCTATTTCGATCTGTAGCTCAAAAGGCGCATGCCATTGAGGATCACCGCCAGGATACTGCCTTCATGGACGAGCATGCCGATGGACA
>CAYYVR010000190.1:0-3938 GCA_964475185.1 uncultured Clostridium sp.
CGCATCGGTGCAGCGTGCTTTGAATTCTTCATAGGAACCCGAATCGGAAAACGACCTGACCAGCCTGTAGTCCATCAGGGTACTGACGATGACGCTGGTCTGGCCCGCCGGGGCCAGTGTCGCATCCCGCAGGGCCGGACAGGAGATCTCATAGGTGGTTTTGGCCAGATACTCCCTCATCCATTGGTTCAGATCTTCCCCGCCGCCGGTGACGTCCTGCCATGGGTCCATGGAGCACAGTCCGTCGGTGAGGGGTGTATAGAAGGCATGAGCGCCGCAGCGCTCAGCAAAATAAGACGGGTCAAGATCCACCCCGATGTACAGCGTCAGGATGGAATCGCCGCCCTCCCCTGCCCCGGCCATCTTCCGCTGCGCATCGATGGGCGCCGACACAGTGTCCGGCAGCGCGGCGTACAGCCGTTTCTGATCGGCGGCCCAGATCAGCTTCTGATAGCCAAAGGTCTCCCCCCGTCGGGTGGTGACCTGGCGCGACCGGTGACCCAGGTCTGTCACCTCCGTGTCAGTCCGGATCTGGCCGCCGTGATCGGTGATGAACTCCGTCAGTTTCGCCGCCAGCGTCCCCATGCCGCCCAGGGGATAGGAATAATCCTGATACAGCCCGAAGTAGCTCAGAGCAAAAAACGTGGGCGTATCCCGGAAAAAGTGCTGGGTGATCATGTCGATGAAGGCCTGATTTTCAGTGAACCGCAGCAGATAGTCGTTGACCGGCTCATCCAGGCGCATGGTTTTGCCGATGTTGAGCTTGTAGCGGACCAGCCAGGGCAGCAGCGTCTTCAGGAGGTACTTCGGATCGTTCATATCCTCCAGAAACAGCGGATTGTCGATGCCGTAGAGCACATCCATGTATTGCATGACCCGCCGGATCTCTTTTGTGATCTGACCGATCCCGCGGGTTTCTGCGGGGAAGAGCGCCCGGAGCATGTCCCCGTAGCGGCTGAGACTGTCGCCGGATCCCAGGGCCGTCCACCGGTCTTTGATGCCGATGGACACGGGGTTGGTGACGACATCCAGTTCGATGTCCAGACTTATGAGCATGGGAAAGACGATGCCGGAATTCTCAAAGGCGCGAATGCCCGCATCAAAGGCAAAGCCCCGGTGATGAAAGGTCCTGACCAGGCCCCCCGTGGCCGGCCCTTTCTCCAGCAGCAGCGTCTTCAGCCCCTCCCGGGACAGATAGGCCGCCGAGGTGAGCCCGGCGATGCCGCCGCCCACGATGATCACGTCATAGTCCCTGCTCATTCTCCCGCCTCCTTCAGATCATTGAGGTCATCATATCCATTACAACACGCCTCTGCCGCCGTCGTGCAACCAGAGATCCCTGATTTACCGATGAACGTTCAGACTTTGGATCATGGCTTCGGACCTGGACAGTTGTAACTTACCTTTAATTTCATTTTACCCGAAATTAGTTATAACGGCCCCGATTTTTGATTTTCATCAGTAAAATGTTTCAAACATGGTATTTCATCACGATCCGTTCCCTTTCTGTTCCGAATCACTGCAATCCGGCGTTTCAGTGGGCTGATCCTCCTCACCGGCGGCTGGGCAGACAGGATCCGTCCCCGGATCTGTGAACTTATTTTTCTCCGCCATGGCCGGGCATAGAAAAAAGGCTGCGTGATTTCCCGGGGGATCTCATGCAGCCTTCGGGTCGCCATGCAGCCTTCCGATTGCCATACAGCGATTGGAATATTTCAGTCTGCTGCCGGCCCAATTGGTCAAATCGGCAGTTCAGATCCATGATTCGTTTTACGTACAGAGGAGAAGCCGGTCATCTGCCTGGGGGTTGCAGGTCATTCTCCATGAAGAGCTGCTCTCAGCAACCTGCCCCATCGTCCAGGCATCTGCCGCTGCCTCCTGTTACCTGACGTCACGCTCCCAGAACCGCATCTGAGTCAGAAGTTCGATGAAATCAGAAGCTGGAATGGAATCGCCGGTCATGACGCCGGGCTGGTCTTTTTTGACTTCCCTGGGGATCCAGGACGAAATGCCCGAATGGATCGCCATGGGTTTGAAGTGATTGTAGGTGTCTTTCACGAATTGCTCGAAATGCATCATGAAGGATGGGTCTTTGGGTTTCTTGCCGCCGATGAAGATCCCGGCATCCACCAGGACGGAGGCAGCCGTCAGGTGGCTCTTTTTGGCCTCAACGGAGCCATCGGTCCCCTGGATCTCGCCCAATTTGTAGGAAACGATCTCCGGCACAGCTTTGGCTTCCTTCAGGGCATTGACCAGGTCATCCACCAGTTTGGCGTCAAATCCATCGGTGACCCAGATGGACACTTTGAGGCTATCCGGCTTTTTGACGGTGTTTTCCTGGCTCAGGGCCGGGGATACCTTGTCATACTTGATCGCCGTTTTCCGGCCCACCTTGGTGCCGATCTTCTCCGCCACGGCTTTGGCCAAATCTTTTTCGATCTCAGCCAGCATATCCGTCACCTGCTGACGCACGGCCAGGGAGTCCACCATCTGCAGTTCGAAGATGAAGGCATCGCGAACATGGTTCTTCTCGACCTGGGTCAGGGAATTGTAGAACATCAGGGCCTGGGAGAAGAAATCCTGGAAACTTTCACTGCGGTTGCGGACTTTGCGGCCGTCAACTTTTTCCTGATAGTGGGCAAAGCCGCCCTCTTTCTCCGGCACCGGCGCAGGATCATTGGCCCGCATGGAATTCTTATGGTAGCTGGTGGCGCCCTGGTGGATCTGCATCTGGTGATAGCCGTCCCGCTGGTTGTTGTAATAGGGGACCACCGGACGGTTGATGGGGATCTGGTGGAAATTGGGGCCGCCCAGGCGGATCAGCTGCGTATCGGTGTAGGAGAACAGGCGTCCCTGCAGCAGCGGATCATTGGTGAAGTCGATCCCCGGCACCACGTGACCCGGGTGGAACGCGACCTGTTCGGTCTCGGCAAAGAAGTTGTCGACGGTCTTATTCAGTGTCATTTTTCCGATGATCCGGACCGGTACATCTTCCTCCGGCCACAGTTTGGTGGGATCGAGGATATCGAAGTCCAGGGAAAATTCCTCGGACTCGGGGAGGATCTGGACCCCCAGCTCCCATTCGGGATACTGACCCATTTCAATGGCTTCGGTGAGATCGCGGCGGTGAAAGTCCGGATCCTTGCCGTTGGTCTTCTGCGCTTCGTCCCAGACCTTGGAATGGACACCCAGCAATGGTTTCCAATGGTATTTCACAAAATGAGCTTCGCCTTTTTCATTGATCCAGCGGAAGGTGTGGATGCCGAACCCCTCCATCATCCGCAGGGACCGCGGGATGGCCCGGTCAGACATGGCCCACATGATCTGATGGGCGCTTTCCTGGTTGTTGGCAATGAAATCCCAGAAGGTGTCATGGGCAGAGGATGCCTGGGGCATCTCATTGTGGGGTTCGGGTTTCACCGCGTGGATCAGGTCGGGGAATTTGATGGCATCCTGGATAAAGAAGACGGGCATATTGTTGCCCACCAGGTCGTAATTGCCTTCCTGGGTGTAGAACTTGACGGCAAAGCCCCGGACATCGCGGACATTGTCAGCCGAGCCGCGGAAGCCGGCCACCGTCGAGAAGCGGGCGAAGACGGGGGTCACCAGCTCCGGATCCGACAGGAAATGAGCTTTGGTGAGATCCTTCATCGATTCGTAGACCTGGAATATGCCATGGGCACCGGTCCCCCGGGCATGAACGATCCGCTCCGGGATCCGTTCGTGGTCAAAATGGGTGATCTTCTCACGGAAATGGAAATCCTCCATGAGGGTCGGTCCCCGGTCGCCGGCGGTGAGTGAAAATTCATCCTCTGAGACTTTGAGCCCCTGGTTGGTCGTCATGGGTTTTCCGTCATTGTTCACGCGAACTTCATCCAACTGTTCCTGCTTGACGTTTTTCATTTCTTCAGGTTTGCTGTTCTTTTTTTTCGCCATGG
>CAYYVR010000191.1:0-3863 GCA_964475185.1 uncultured Clostridium sp.
TTCACTTGATCGACGCTTCACTTGATCGACGCTTCACTTGATCGACGCTTCACTTAAACGACGCTTCACTTGATCGCCGGTTCTCTACCCAAGGACATCCGGCAAAAAGTGATCCCGCAAAACCATAAAGTTTTGCGGGATTTTCTTGATCTGATCTAATTGCTCTCTTCGTGTTGATCTTTTCTTACTGCTATTAACGTGCTCCTCTGAACGTGTTGACCTTATTGATGGTTTTCCTTTGCTGTTTATCTGAACATAAGGATTGCAGAGTCAGCCCAGGAGCTTGATCAGCTCACCAGTTCCGGAGCATCTTGTTCTTTGATCCGGGATGCGGGTTTCACCTTAAGGAAGAACAGGAAACCGAGAACGAAGAGAATCCCGAGGGACAGGATCCCGTACCGGATGTTTCCGGTGGTCTGAGTGACGATGCCCATCAATAGCGGCCCGAAGATGGATGAGATCTTTCCGAAAATATTGAAAACTCCGAAATACTCTGCGCTCTTGGTTTTGGGGATCAGCTTCCCAAAGAAGGATCTGGACAGTGCCTGTATCCCGCCCTGGGCCGTTGCGACCAGGAAGGCAAGGATCAGGAAGTCAAGTCTGGTATTCAGGAACAGTCCGAAAATCGCGATGCCCACATAGGTAATGATGCCCACCATGATCATGATCCGTGAACCAAACCGCTTGGCCAGCCAGCCGTACAGAATGGCGCAGGGGAACGCCACCAGCTGGATGACCAGAAGAATCATCAAAAGCTCGGTTTCCGTCAGTCCCAGTTTCAGATCGATGGCAATGGGCGTGGCCATGGAGATGATGGTATGCACACCGTCAATGTAGAAGAAATAAGCGATGAAGAACAGCAGGAGATTTTTATCCTTGAAGATCTCCCGAAAGGTCCCCTTAAGCTTTTTGAATACCGTTGACACGTGATCCGGTTTGCCCTCGATCCAGTAATTCTGATGGACATTTTTAAAGAAAGGGATGGAAAAAACCAGCCACCACAGAGCCGTGATGATAAAAGCGATCTTCGTTGCCAGAGAGGCCGGCATTCCGATGGAGGGAGCAAGTAAGATCAGTCCCATGGAGATCCCGAAGCCGACGGTTCCGCCCAGATAGCCGAACCCAAACCCCTGACTGGAGATCATGTCCATCTTTTCATCCGTGGTGACATCCGTCAGAAAAGCATCATAAAAAATCGATGCCCCGGTGGAGCCAAGGACCGTGATGATGTAGATGAACAGCGCAAGTCGCCACTGATTCTCCCCGATGAGAGAAAGCGATGCCGTGGCCACGATGGCCAGGATCACGAAAAAATTGAAAAATTTCTTTTTGTAGCCTTTGTAATCGGCCAGATTGCCCAGAATGGGCGCAAGAATGACGATGAGGGCCGTCGCAAAGGAATTGGCATAGCCCCAGTAGGCCGTTGCGTCAGTGGGATTCAGATTGCCGGCGGCATAGGTCTTGTAGAAGACCGGCAGCAGCGCGGTGGTGATGGCAATCGAGTAAGCGGAGTTTCCAAAATCCTGCAGGATCCAGCTTCGTTCTTGTTTGGTCATATCCTGACCTCCAACTCTTATTTTATAGGACAGTGAGCGAGCAAAAAAAATACTTATAACCAATTATATCGTATAACTGGGCTTTGCCCGGTCAGATTTATATTCTTTACCTGGAAATTACTTTATGAACGTACCACTGACAGCCCTCTTTCCCTTGAACTGCTTTATAATCGAACACATGTTTGCTATAATGGTGACAGAAATCACTGACAGACCTGGGAGGTGCATCATGCACGAAGTGGATGTCAAAGGGATCCTTTCCGCCAGAAATGGCATGAACCTGTACCGGGGCTGCACGCATGGCTGCATTTACTGCGACTCGCGGAGCACCTGCTACAACATGCAGCACGAATTCGAAGACATCGAAGTCAAGCGCAACAGTCTGGAACTGCTGAATAAAGAACTGGCAGGCAAACGAAAAAAATGCATGGTCTCCACCGGTGCCATGTCCGACCCCTATCTGCCTTTGGAAAAACAGCTGCTGTATACCCGCCGGAGTCTGGAACTCATCGCCGACCATGGGTTCGGCGCCACGGTCCTGACCAAGTCGGATCTGGTGCTGAGGGATCTGGATGTGATCTGGAAGATCCATCAGAAAACCCGGTTCGTTCTTCAGATGACGCTGACAACCTTTGATGAGGATCTCTGCCGCACCCTGGAACCTCATGTCGCCACGACCCGGCAGCGGGTCGATGTCCTGCGCCGATTTCAGGAAGAGGGGATCCCCACCGTGGTCTGGCTGACCCCGATCCTCCCCTTCATTAATGACACCCTGGAAAATCTGGAAGGGATCCTGGCCTATTGTGCCGATGCCGGCGTCCAGGGCGTCATCTGTTTCGGCATGGGGGTCACGCTGCGCGCCGGAGACCGGGAGTATTTTTACCGTGCCTTGGACCGCCATTTTCCCGGTCTGAAAGAAAAGTACATCAACACCTATGGCTCTGCCTATTCCTGCATGAGTCCCGATCATGACCTGCTGATGAAGGCATTTCGATGCATTACGAAAGAAGCCAGCATCGCATCCGATCCCTCCGCAATATTTTCTGATCTGGCCCGCTTTGAAGAAAAAAATCGGCCGATCCAGCTCAGCTTTTTCACTGAGTGAATCGGTCGATCCATCAATATACGGGTTTTCCCCAGGTTTCTCCACGCAACGGCTTTGACGTTATCGGATCGCGCGGAAGGCTTCTTCCGTGAAGGGCTGACTGTCAATGAGCTCTCCATGGACGATGACCCGGATCTCAGGATCCTTCAGTGAAAAACAGGTGACCAGAGTGGTGACCGGCCGGCCTCTTTCCTGAGCGATCTGATCATAAATGACATAGGCTTCAGAGGAATGGACATTGAATTTGTCATAGACCCGATAGGTATAGATTGTCTCCTTGTCGGTGATGTAGATCAATTGTCCGCTCTTCAATCTCGGCACACCGCTGAACAAAAGTCCCGGGCGAGTGGTCCGGTGACCGGCCAATGGATAGTTCCCCTCGCCCATGATCTGATCCGGCCGCATGGTGCCTGCCCCCAGATACAATGTCCGGTTGAGGACGCCCTTTAAAATGCCGATCTCAAGATCGATGGCCGGGATCTTCATGATGCCGATGATGTATTTCTCCGAATATTTTTTGATCTCTGTTCTGGCTTCTTCATCCGTCATGGCGGCGGGTTCCGTCGGTGCAGCTGACGGCTGCTGACCTGCCTGAGTCGCCGGGGGATCCTCCGGTCCGCTCGGTGTCTGAGTCTGACCCGGACTGGATGCGCCATTGCCGGTGGATGAATCGATCTGTCCAGTGTCAGATTCTGCTATTGTTGTATCCGTCTGACCGGTGTCTGAACCTGCAGCGTCCGTAACCGGATCAGGCAGATCTGATTCTGACTGGATGATTTTCTCCAGCAGGGACTGCCAGCTTTCATTGACGTTGATGGATTCCACCTGGGAGAAATCAAACCGATCGCTTTCCAGTCGGCCCGGGAGCGTCATTTCGGTATTGGCTCTGATCTGTGTCGGGGTGACAGCCAGTGCCTCCTCGACGGTTTGCTGGACCTGATGGTCGATATATCGCTCGTTGATCTGATTGGAAAAAATCAGGATGCCTCCTGCGACCAAGAGCAGACCTGCTGCTATTTTTTTCCACATAAACATCGCTCCATCTCTTTATAGTGAACTCATTGTACCACTATCATTTGAATGCAACGTATCAAAACGGTTAAGCATAAGCTCTGAACGTGAACTTAATGTAAACATTGGTGTAAGCGTTGAGACAATATATAAGCGATATGAATATGCAGGAATTTGCCATTATTATTTTT
>CAYYVR010000192.1:0-3823 GCA_964475185.1 uncultured Clostridium sp.
TGCCGCCCAACAGAGCTGTGATCTCGAAGGTGGAAATGGCGGGGATGAAGACCATGGAAATGCCGGAGACGACGCCGGGCAGTGACAGCGGGAAAATCACCCGCCGAAAGGTTTCAAATCCGTTGGCGCCCAGATCTCTGGCCGCCTCGATGAGGCCGGCATCCATTTTATCCAGGGCGGTGTAGATGGGCAGGATCATGAAGGGAAGAAAGTTGTAGACCATGCCCAGAAGGACCGCCCCTTCGGTGTAGAGAAGATCCAGGGGCGCCAGATTGATCCGGACCAGGAGGCTGTTTAAGATCCCATTCTTGGACAGGATCGTGACCCAGGCGTACGTCCGCAGAAGGAAATTCATCCACATGGGGATCATGATGAGCATGATGGCCATGGTCTGATAGCGCATCTTCAGTGTCGAAATGATCCAGGCAAAGGGATAGCCGATGGCAAAGCAGAACAGGGTGGTCAGGAATGCCAGCCGCAGGGACCGCCACAGGGTCCCGATGGTCCGCGCCGACCAGATACGGCTGAAATTGCCCAGGGTGAATTGACCGGTTTCACCCGTCAGTGCAAAGTACATCACCATGACCAGGGAGATGATGATGAAAACCGCCGCCCAGATCAGATAGGGCGTGGCTGCTGTCTTATAGGTCTTCATCGCCTTCCACCTCGCCTTTTCTCATGATGTGGATATTATAGGGAATGACCCGGATGCCGACTTCCTCCCCCACTTCCCGGTGCTGGGTGGAATGGACCAGATAGTTTTCCCTGTCCGTGGCTATGATCATTTCATTGTGGACGCCCATGAAAAGGCTCGAGCGGACGGTCCCCCGCAGCATGCCTGCTTCAGGGGCCACCAGCTCTAGATCTTCGGGCCGGATCACCACATCCACCGCTTCATTTTTCCGGAAGCCCTCATCGGAACAGACAAAGCGATGCCCGGAAAAAGTGACATCGAAATCATCATGCATGATGCCCTCCAGGATATTGGATTCCCCGATGAAATCCGCGACATAGGCATTGATGGGTTCATTGTAGATGTCCACGGGGGTCCCGATCTGCTGGATGACCCCTTCATTCATGACTACGATGCGGTCTGACAGCGTCAGCGCCTCCTCCTGATCATGGGTGACGAAGATGAAGGTGATCCCCAGCTCCTGCTGGATCCGCTTGAGTTCGATCTGCATCTCCTTTCTCAATTTGAGATCCAGCGCCCCCAGCGGTTCATCCAGGAGGAATACGGCCGGTTTCAGGATCAGCGCCCGGGCCATGGCGATCCGCTGTTTCTGTCCGCCGGAGAGCGAATCGACTTTTCGTTTTTCATACCCCGACAGATTCACCAGACGGAGCATCTCCGACACCCGCTGACGGACCTCCGCTTCCTTCGTCCCCCGGATGCGCAGGCCGAAGGCCACGTTCTCGTAGACATTCAGATGGGGGAACAGGGAGTATTGCTGGAACAGCGTGTTCACCGGCCGCAGATGGGCCGGCTGACTTGTGATCTCCTTGCCGTTGAACAGCACCAGACCGCGGTCAGGCTGCTCAAACCCGCCGATGATCCGCAGCGTGGTGGTTTTGCCGCAGCCTGAGGGCCCCAGCAGAGTAATGAACTCCCCCTCCATGATCGCCAGATTCAGATCCTCCAGAACGGTTTGCTCACCGTATACTTTATTGATTCCCTGCAATTCGATTTGGATTGCCATAATTCACCTCGATAAAAATATTAAAAATTCGGGGGTGAGAGGACCCAGAGCAGTTTGCCCGTTTCTTCACCCGGGTTTTCGATATGAAACGGCCGGTCAGCCGCAAAATAAAAAGAATCTGACGCATCCAGCGCATAAGCTGAATGATCCAGATGTAGCACCAGTGACCCCGAAAGGACAAACCCATAGCTCTGACCCTCATAGGGCGAATAGCTTTTGGAACGGCCCCCGGGGGCGATTTCCAAAAGGACCGGCTCCATGTCGAGCTGCTGGGCATTGGCGATGAGGAAATGCATGATGTGGCCCAGGTTTTCATCCGTCACGGCGACGGCTTCCGACCAGGGATAGACCGCTGATGCCTGTGCCGTTTCACTGAAAAACTCCGCCAGATTGGTGCCCAGTGCCCGGACGATCAGGGCCATGGTATCCACCGAGGGACTGGTGTTGCCCCGCTCCAGTTGAGAGATGAATCCCTTGGTCAGATCAGACCGCTCCGCCAGTTCTTCCTGGGTGAGCCCCATTTTCAGACGCAGATTTTTCACTTTTTCTCCAACGTTCATAGGCCCTCCTATACTTTTTGTTTAATATTTTAAACAGTCTAATGATACCGAAAACTATTTCTGTTTTCAACTCTTTTTTTCATCAATTTTCCGCGTAGATCTTCACTCCGAAAACGTCTCAGGAACCGGCTCTCAAACCGGCTCTCAAACCAGCTCTCAAACCAGCTCTGGTAAAGAGCCGGAAAAATTCCGGAAAGCTTTGGCCCCCCTGTAAAGATCTGAAAAGACTGGAAAAAATATTGAATGAAGCAACCCGTTTGATCCGGCAGAAGGATCAAGGGCCGGCTGAGCCCTGTCGGCCTTCTTCGTGAGCCGTCCAGGCAAACCTGACGGTTTCCTTGTAACTGTCGTTTTTCTCCCTCAGTCTGATCGATTATTTCCAATCGGTTGGAAACTGTCCGGTCAACGGGGTAAACTGGAATCAGGAAATGAAAGAAGGTGATTTGATGGGCTGTCTTCTCAAACTGATCCTGATCATAATTTTTCTGCCCCTCTATCTTCTCTATATCATGGTCAAAGTGATCCTGATCCTGGCAAAAAACTATAAGTGATGGAAAAAGATGGAAAATTATCATCTATCATGGTCCATCGGGGGATCCGGTTTGATTCGAAGTGACCAGAACAGTTCATACTGAAAAGAAAAAAGAGCCGATCATCAGGATCAGCTCCAGGTATCATGTTCATTTTCAGTTCAATGGATCCCTTCCGCAGATGGGATGCCATCGGATCAGTTCTCATCGTAGGTGAAAATCTCCCAGTCCGGATTGTCCCGCATGCTGGTATGTATGGGCAGCGTCGTTTTCCGACCATCGGGTTCAATGACCCGGATGAAGTTGAAGGGCATGGTTTCCGGATCGGTATAAACGATGCGGATCACTTCGAAATCCGAAGTCGTTTCCCAGTCCCGGATGACATCACCGGGAATGACGACTTCCTCGCCGTCCGTGAGCTGAGAATCGGTCACCTCGACCCGTGAGCCTTTTTTCTTCGTCACCAGAAACAGCTGTGTATTGGTGTCATATTCCACAATGGTCCATTTGGTGATGGCCTTGATCTCTTTAAACAGCTCCGGCCGGTAAATAATGATCAGAGCGTTTGCTTCTTTGGAGAGTTCTGACTGGAACTCCGGCGGAATATTGCTTTTAATGAGATTTTCCGGATCAGCCGCAGTTTCTGCGGGTTTGGTCTCTGCCGGTGTAGTTTCCGCCGCCGTCTGGTCCAGTGAAGTCTCGTCTGCTGTGGTCTGCGGGCTTGTCGCCGGCAGATCCGCCGCAGTGGTCTGCGGCTGGGCTATCGTAGAGGAATCCGTTGCAGTGGTCAAAGACCCGCCCTCAGCGGATCCCTCATGATCTTCTGTGGTATCGCCCGAGGCCTGTGACGCAACAGGGGTCCCCGGTTTGATGATTCCTGTGTCCGGTGCCTGGCAGGCTGCCAGCGACAGGGCCAGTAAACTGATCAGGATCATTCTGGATATAGCTTTCATAGTCAAATCTCCTCTCGTGCGTAGAGATATTGAACAAAATCGCTACGCGATAGTTCTTTGTTACAATTCTATACTTATGC
>CAYYVR010000193.1:0-3786 GCA_964475185.1 uncultured Clostridium sp.
GCAATGCTTTTCAGATCCGTCGTCTGGTCGGACATGGTCCCCAGGCCCTGGGCGCTCTGACCGATTTTTTCAGTGGTTTCGATCAGTTGCTGCTTTAATTCAGGATCCGCTGCCTGTTCCGTCATCACGTCCAGCTGCTCGGCAATCAAATCCAATCCGCTGGCGGACTCTGATAATCCTTCGCCTAAATTGGCTATTCCACGTTCCAGCTGCAGCTGGCCATCGATCAGATCATCAAACTTTTCTGAAATGGCTTCCAATTCATTTAACTTCTCGCCCAGACCGCTCAGATCCGAGGAATCCATCGAAGTAAATTTCCCGCTGATTTCCAGGAGGCCATTTCCCATACCGCTTAACTGGCTGCTCATTTCGCCAATTTTGACTTCCATATCACTCATGGCAGCTTCCTGATCTTCCAGCATGTCCTGCATGAGTTTTTCCGGATCCATGATCGCCATGAAGCGGTTCAGCTTTTCTTCGATTTCTGCGGGGTCGGCCACTTCCTGACTGGATATTTCCGCTCCGATGCCAATGAGCTGATCCCCCATGGCCGCCAGTCCGCCGCTCATGGCGGAGATTTCCTTCTCCATATCAGCCATGCCGGCTTCCTGCTGTTTCAGCAGATCCGCCATGATCTGATCCGGATCCATATTGCCCATCAGACCATCCAGCTTTTTTTCGATCTCCTCAGGACTCGGAATTTCCTTGCCGCCCAGTTCAGTGCCCACCGTGATGAGCTTATCACCCATGGTCACCAGTCCGCCGCTCATGGTGGAAACCTCTGCCTCCATGTCAGCCATCCCGGCCTCCTGTTCTTTCAACAGGTCTTCCATGATCTGATCCGGATCCATATTGCCCATCAGATCATCCAGCTTTTTTTCGATTTCTGCAGGATCAGGGAGGGTCTTGCTGCCCAATTCCGTGCCGACCTCAATCAGCTTTTCCGACATTTGCCCCAGCCCGTCGCTGATCTCAGGCATATTGTCTTTGATCTGACTTGCCTGTTTGTCTGTGATCTGATGAACGACACTGGCGGGACTCATCAGGGAGTAAATTCCCTCTTCGTATTTCAGCCGCTGTTCCACGTTCCATAACTTTTCGATATTCTGATAGCTGTATAAATCGGTTTGATCCCCGTTGAGCAGGATCATCATGGCGTCGCCGCCAAAATCCGCTTCCATACTGTGGTTTGCAATGTAGGCCTCACTGTCTGACTGGACCAGTGTTTCATTGCCTGTCGCCATATTCACTTTGATCGCACCTGTGATCAGAACAGCAACGATCAGGAGCGAACCCATCAATACCTTGAAGGGGGATTTCTCGATGAGGCGTCCGATCTTATAAAAAATTTTATTCATTCCAATGATTCTCCTCGTTGTCTCATTTATACTTCGATACTCAGCACAAGATTATTTACATACTCTTCGATCTTCTCTTCCCTTGATTCCGGAAAATAAAGGAACGACAAAATGCTTCCCATCAGCAATCGGACGGTGACTTCTTCGTCTTTCAGGTTAACGCCTGATTTTTGAATCGATTCCTTTAAAAGCGTAACGATTTTACTGATATAATCGAATGCCACCACTTCAGGATTGATCTGACGCTCCATCAGGATCAATTTAATGATTTCATGGTGGATCGAAACGAACTGGATCCGGTCTTTCAGAATATATTTCAGTTTTTCCGCGGCTGGCAGCTCCTTGGATGCCATAATGGAGTTTTCCAGGCCGGTGATCAGGATCGGTTCCAGTCCCTGGGTGAACAATTCTTTTTTTGAATTGAAATATCTGAATAACGTGACCTCTGAGATCCCCGCTTCCCTGGCGATGCCTGCAGTGGTTGCTCCGTTGTATCCTTTTTCAATAAAGACCTTCATCGCCGAATCGATGATTTGCGCTTTTCGAAGATCTCTGGAAGTCTTATCGTTGGTTATGGTTTCTTTCATAATGCCTCCTGTATGTAAGTACTCACTTACATATCTTACCATACTGTTTTCCTTTGTCAAAACAAATATCGCCAAAACTGGTATTTTCCGGTATTTATTGCCTGATCCAACGGTCTGCATCACTGCAATCCCGGTTTTTCTGCAACAGTGATTCGCCTTTGATGATGACCGGCATCCATTCTGTATCAGGCCGTGGCGGTTTGGATCCTGTGTCCGCAGCTCAAAAAAACACATCACAAATTGCAGTGATGTGTTTTAAAATCATATTCAGTTCAGCCTTTTCGGATCCTGCGAGGCCCTTCGATCAGCCCTTGCGATCCTGAAAGCCTCCCCGCTGCCAGGAGCCCCTGTGCTTCCCTTTGGACTCAGGGAAGATGGCAACAGGTCTTTTAATCAAACCTTGAGAATGCGCCGTTCCAAACGATGTCGCGATAACGGACCGGATCGGTGTCCCCTTCCGTGGAGAACATGAGCACTCGGGAGTTCTCATCCAGACCCAACGCTTCTTTGATCTCTGCCAGGTCAGGATCGGTCATGATGTTGTAGAGGGCGCCCAGCGGGGGTGCTCCGGATTCTCCCGCCACGATCCGTACGTCCCCTTCCACGGGATTGCCGAGGACGCGCATGCCGTCGCCTGCGACGAAGTCCGGCAGGGAGAGGAAGAAGGAGGACCAGTTCCGCATGATGTCGTAACTGATCACATTGGGTTCACCGCAGGCCAGGCCGGCCATGATGGTTCGCAGATCTCCCCCTACATTGATCAGGGTATGCTGAGCGGCAGACTGGTAGAAGCAGTTGGCCTCATCGGGCTCAACGATAATGGTGGTCGGGCAGGTGTCAGGGTATAAGGCGGCGATGAAGCCCTGCATGGCGCCTGCCATGGATCCGACGCCGGCCTGAAGGAACACGTGGGTGGCCTTTTCCCGGCCGGTCCCCCGGATCTGCTCCATGGCTTCCAGGGCCATGATGCCGTACCCCTGCATGATGTGGAGCGGAATGTCGGTGTAGCCTTCCCAGGCCGTATCCTGGATCATGACCCCGTTGTTTTTATCGGCCATCTCGCTGGCATAGCGGACCGAATCATCGTAGTTCATGTCGGTGATGGAGGCCTCCGCGCCCTGCTCCAGGATGTGATCCAGGCGGACCTGCGCGGAACCCTTGGGCATGTAGACTACGGATTTCTGCTGAAGCTTTCTCGCGGCCCAGGCGATGGCCCGGCCCTGATTGCCGTCCGTGGCCGTATAGAACGTGATGTCCCCCAGCTTCTCTCTGGTCTCGGGTTTGAGCAGCTCCTCCAGGGACAGTTCATCGATGTCCCGGCCCAGGCGGTCGGCCAGGTAGAGACCCATGGCCCAGGCGCCGCCCAGCCCCTTGAAGGAATTCAGGCCGAAGCGGTGGGATTCATCTTTCAGATAAATGGTCCCCACGCCGATCTCTTTGGCCAGGTTTTTCAGCTCATGGAGCGGTGTGACGGAATATTCGGGAAAGGTTGAGATAAATTTCCGGGCACGTTGGATCTTCTCGATGGTGAATTCGGAAACGACCTCGCGGGGATCTTCATTCTTCAGATACGCATTGGGTACCATTCTCAGTTTTCTGTTCATGTTGCCTCCCTGTTACAGTGGTGTTGATAAGATCACATTGCGGCAGATCACCTTCTGACCCGGAACAAATCCAGCTTCCGGACACTCTTCCCTATTGAATCAGCAAATCATGCCCGGCTTTCCCTGCCGGATCAGACTTCTCTGCCAAACCTTATTCTCTGACTTATCCTCTGATGTATATTTTTATTAAAATAGAACCAAATGCCATTGTACACTAAGTCGCGAGTATTATCATCC
>CAYYVR010000194.1:0-3732 GCA_964475185.1 uncultured Clostridium sp.
TCATATTGATTACCTCCAAGGGGTCTTTAGAAACTTTCTTTGCTAATCCTAACACTGCGATATACAATTTGCAACCAATAAACCAAGAATATTTGACGCAATCCATTAATAATTACAGAGAAAGCAAAAAATATAAACTCAGCCCGGGGAAAGCGGAAACCGGAGAAAGTGAGACCATATCTCTTCCATAGGGCTTCTAAATTAGTAATATTACTGGTAATCATAAAGAAAAACAGATTGGGGGCAAAAGTCAATGGGTTTTTGCTATAATGAGTTTATGAAATAAAGGTGGACGCAATCATGTCAGAATTCATAAAAAACGAGAACACCTCATGGGAAATCCTCAACAGCACGGTGGCCGTCAAATCCATCGACCTGTCCTCACTGAAATACAACGAAATAAGGATCACCAATGAAGTGAAGGACTATTTTCACCTGATCAACATGGAACGCCATGAACGCCGGGAGATTAATCTGCACTATAAGGGGATCCCCTATCCCTGCGCCATTTATCTGGACTCCTATGAGAAAGGCCGGGGCAAGCTGCGCTGGGGCCGTAAATTCAAAAGTGTGTTCTCGGATCTGGTGGCCGGTTACTTTTATGACAGCAGTCAGAACTCGAACTATCCGCTCATGCGCTTTGCCAAGCGGGATGATCTGAACTATGACATCTGTCTGATCTTTGTCCGTGAGATCATTGAAAATACCATTGAGATCGATGATCGGATCCTGACGCCCCGGGATCGATACCGCGCCATCGAAGAGAATTTCATGTGGCGCATCGAGACCATGAAGTATCACGGAACGAACTGTGCCCTGTGCGGGTTTGATTACATCTCTGTGTTCGGCGATGCCGGCAAGGGCCGGACCCAGATCCACCTGAAACACGATGAAACCGGCGAAGCGTTCCATCCCTCCGCCGAAAAAGATCTGATGCCGGTCTGTGCCAATTGCCACGACATCCTCCACTCCGGAGTGGATTACGAGGAACTGGATGGGATCATCCGCCGGAATCGCGAGATGGGCAGATATCGATAGTCATAGAATCCAGGGAAAAAGGACCGGGCCGATCCGGTCTTTTTTCATTGGATTCATTCCTGATCCCCGGAAAGATGCCCGGGAAGATCCCGAAATTAAGGTGGAGAGGGTGGGGCGGAGAATGAAGCCTGCATTTTAAAAAAATCTCAGGGATTTTGCAGATTCCTGTCAGAATCACTTTGTTCTGCCGAATAGATGGGTGAAGGGAGTTGAATCTATGGAAGACAGAGAGTTGATCTTATTTTTAAATTCGGACCCTGATCGTGGCTGGGAAATGCTCTTCGATCAGTATGCCGGTCTGCTCCATCATATCGTCCGTGGGGTCCTGAACCGGACCGAGGATGTGGAGGACGTCGTTTCTGTGACGTTCACTGAAGCTTTTCGGCATTGGGACAAATTCGACCCAGCGCGCGGAAGCATCAAAGCGTATCTTGCCACCATCGCAGTGCGTCGTGCCATCGACCACAGCCGGCGGCTGAAAATCGATTTGGAGCTGGATGATGAAATGGTCCATGACGGCGGTGAGATCCTCGATGATCTCATCAATCGGGAAGAGAAACAGCAGGTTCTCACCTATCTGGACACCGTCGGTGAACCGGACCGGAGCATGATCATTGAGCGCTTCTTTTTCAGGCGCAGCTCCAAAGAGATGGCAATGACCTATCATCTGACACCCAACACCATTGATCAGCGGATCTCCCGGGCCCTTCGGACCCTGCGGAGCCACATGGAGGGGAGCATTCATGAAAAAAAGAACTGAATTTCTTGAGAATCTGACACCGGGAGAAATGGAACGTTTTCTCATGGGAATGGATCCGGCCGACCACCGCATCGATCCTGAGTCCGCTGCCAGGATCAGGAACAAGTTCATAGCCGATATCGGAGGAAATCCGTCTCAGGTAAATCCGCGGGCATCGGAACGGCTTTCAGATCCCAACGAAGGAACGATACATTCAGGATCCGGCAGAAGGTTTCCTTATCGCCGTCTGGCAGCTGCAGTGCTGGTGGCGGCTGGCCTCAGTCTTTTAAATCCCACAGTCCAGGCCGGTCTTCGTCAGCTCGTTTCCCTGATCCCGGGCATCGGGGCGGTGGATACCGTCAACGGGAACCAGATGATGATGAGCAGTGACATCAGCATCCTCGAAGGCAAGGATCAGGTGGCGGGGCGGCCCATTCTGTTCGCAACCGAAGAGCAGGTCGTCCTGGTGATCCAGATCAATGAATCGAACCCGAAGGAAGAAAACCCTGCCGGATTGGATCGGTTCAGAGCTGTACTCAATGGAACGGTGGTTTCAGGGCGTCCCAGCGGGACGGCCTCAGGCTCTGAAACGCAG
Organism: uncultured Clostridium sp.; assembly: GCA_964475185.1. Taxonomy (GTDB): domain Bacteria; phylum Bacillota; class Clostridia; order Clostridiales; family Clostridiaceae; genus JG1575. The sequence continues at coordinate 2,373 of CAYYVR010000194.1, forward strand.
AGCGTGTATCAGGTCTCTTATGAGGCATCTCCGGATGCCGGGGATGTGCTGCGCTTCACCAGCGAAGAATTGGGCATCACCGTGGAGGGGACACTTCAGCCCCTGGATCGGGTGGATCCGGCGGATCTCCCTCATGGAGAGATCGCCGATGTTCTGGTCATGGCTGATCCGGTCCGATCTGATCAGGGCTGGGAGATCTATGTGTATGCCCTGTCAGAAACCGTTCGCCCCATCTCATTTCAGGAATCCTACTCGTTTGTAACGCCGCTTTACTTTGAGACGCTCAGCGGCGGTAAATATACCCTGGAAGCGCCATCGTCCTATGGGACAGGGTTCATGCCCCCGCTGATCCTGGATGCCCCGGCAGGCAAGGGAGACCTGGTCATTCCCGGCATCACCTATACCACCGATGATCAGGCAGAATACACGTTCAGGATCCCCGATGAGGAAGAGATCCTTGAACCCGGCGATGGGTTTGAACTGGGCGGGATCCGAGTCAGCGTCAAAAAGATCTATCACAGTCCGGAAAATCCGGGGCAGATCCGGATGGAAGTCTCCTGGCCGGCAGGACAGCTGACATTGGATCAGTTCATGGTCGATGATTTCAGCAGCATGAGTTTGACACAGGGAGGTGCCGTCCTGGATCTTGAGGTTGGCTACAGCTTCACCGGAAAGGAAACCATGACCGTCAGAAGGCCGGAATTCACCTGGCATGAAGAACTCAGGATCCCCCTGGAGCTGAAGTGATCCAAAGGATCCGGCAAATCTCCGGGACTTTCTGAAAAAGGATCCTCCGAGCAGTTGAAAGGAGCGGCTTGAAACACAATGCCCCGTGATCTGAAAACGGGGCATTGTGATCTGGTCGCGGCAGCTCCGGCAAAGCTGGTGAAATATTCAACGCCGGGCAGACTTGAATGGATTAATGGCGGGCCGGTGTCATATAATGGAAGCAGATCCATTGGCTGAAGGAGGTACTGCCATGATTTATGTGGTGTTGATCATCATTGCCGTGATACTGGCCCAGTTGTTTCTGGCCAATTATCCCATCGGCGGATTGATCCTGCCCATGGCTTCGATGTTTGGCGTGATCGTATCGGGCATGATCCTGTTCGCGCCGTCGGGCAGCGGCTGGAAAGATTCGAGGAATCAGCTGTCTTTATTATTATTTTTACTGCTGACGGCAGTCACGTTTCTGATTTATTTTCTCAAAAGACGAAAAGAATATCAGGAAGGCTATTTGAATGATGAAAAGACGGAAAAAAGACCCGATGACAGCGACTCTGAAAATTAATCAGGGTCGCTTTGTTTTTTTTGGCGTGCCCAGCAAGCCGTTAATTGCTAACTGGTGAAAGTCCAGTCG
>CAYYVR010000195.1:0-3713 GCA_964475185.1 uncultured Clostridium sp.
AATTAACATTTAGGAGATCGTTCTGACGATGTCCCCGCGACACATCAGACCCGACAAAGAGACAGGATCTGTTGCCTTCCTGTGAATTTTGTTTCAGCAGATCCAGCCGCTGCACAGACCCGAACTCAGTGAGTTACAGTGAAAACCCAGATGGGGCCTGAGTTTAGAGGCTTACCCCGGGTGCTTCAGATGACAAATCCCGGCAAAATGTTACGATCTGCCGATTTCCATTCAATTAAAATTCAACTTCCATTAATGCCAGGTTGATTTCATCCATGGATAATAAAGACATGATGGCTGGCGGGCATATTACCGATTGGGGGAGGCCATCGTCTTGGGGGAGGCCATCGTCCTCTTCCCGCCGCAGGATGAAACCTGAAGCGGCTCCATCAGCCCTGGGGCTCTTCAGTCGGACTTTCGCCTGAACCATCCGCAGATCCCTCAGCAGATCCCTCGGCAAAACCCGTCAGCAAGATCGGTGCATCGACAGGATCAGTTGCTGAGTCCTCAGGAATGGGGCATTGCGACTGCAGCTGAAGAGAACACCCCGCCATCAATGAACCGTCCACTCTATGCCAGCTGACGCTGGATCGAAGTCACATGCAAGTTATCAGATACAAGTTATCACATGCAAGGAGGAAAACCATGGAACGTAAAGTAGGAAAAGGAATGGAACCACAGGAAAATAAGACCGATCAGTTTCCTCAGGGCGAGGAGATCATAAAGGAAGAACTAGCGACCAGACCGGGCAGGGAAAACCAGATGGACACAGAACCCGTCTATGAAGACCTCAGCGTCAAAGGCTATGACCGGCTCAAAGGAAAAGTCGCCGTCATCACCGGCGGGGATTCCGGCATCGGCCGGGCCGTCGCCATTGCCTATGCCAAGGAAGGCGCCCAACTGGTCATCGTCTATAAGGATGAACATAAAGATGCTGAGACCACAAAGAAAGAATGCGAAAAGTACGGGGCGCAGGTCCTGCTCCTGGCCGGAGACATCGGGTCTCCGGCGTTCTCGAAGGAAGTTACCAGGAATACCCTGGACCGGTTCGATACCATCGACATCCTTGTGAACAATGCCGCTGAACAGCATCCTCAGGAAAGCCTGTTGGAGATCAGCAATGAACAGCTTGAAGCCACCTTCCGTACCAATATCTTCGGCATGTTCTACCTGACAAGGGAAGTCCTGCCGCACCTGAAAGAAGGGGCCAGCATCATCAACACCACTTCCATCACCGCCTTCCGGGGCAATGATCAACTCATTGACTATTCTGCCACCAAGGGGGCCATTGCAGCTTTTACCCGATCCCTGGCATCCAATCTGGGCGCGAAGAAGATCCGTGTCAATCAGGTGGCACCCGGGCCCGTCTGGACGCCCCTGATCCCGTCAACCTTCTCCGGCGAGGGCCTGGACAACTTCGGACGCGGCGGCCCGCTGGATCGTCCCGGTCAGCCGGTGGAACTGGCGGAAGCCTATGTCTTTCTGGCCTGGGATTACGCGTCGAGCTTCATCACCGGCCAGACCATCCACATCAACGGCGGAGAGATCATCAACGGATAGCGCCATCAGCTGTCGGGATTTCTGATCATTGAACAACGACGTCAAAGACGCCAACGACGCGACGGTTCCCGTCGCAGACGAGGAGGAATTCCGCGGTCCGCAAAAATCTGAACGCAGGTGGACCGAACATAAAAAGCCACGGATGAGTGGCTCCATAGAAAAAGATCAGGGGCATCTGCACTGGCAGGTGTCCCTGATCTTTTTCGGTTCATTGGCGCTGTTTGCGCCCTCCTGGTATCCTGCTGGCTCTGATCCTCGGATCGGTCTTTCAGGATGCTGAGCGGATCAGCCTGAGGGATCCGTTTTTTTCCCCTCACCATGATCGGTCTGAACGTCCGTTCCCGCTTGGGTCTTCGCCCTCATCGGCCATTGCGTTTTTTCAGGGTGACCTCCGCGATATTGACACAGTGACTGCTGATCCGTTTCAGGCTGGAGATGAGATCCAGAAACAGGATCCCCGAGGCGGCAGTGCATTTGCCGCGGTTCAGTCGTCTGATGTGGTTGTCACGGGATTCGCTTTCAAGCTGGATGATGTGCTTTTCCAGATCATAGATCGTGGATGCCAGGTTTTTATCCGCTGAGCGGTAGGAATCGATGGCCACATTGACCGCTTCGATCACATAGTTATAGAGACCGCGGATCTCCTGGCGGGCATCTTCGCTGATCGCCTCGTCCTTCTGGATACGCTCCCGGGCCAGCTGCATGATGAACTCCGCCAGATCGCCGATTTTTTCGATGTCGGCGATGACATGGTGGGTGGCATTCAGCTGATCCTGGCCCGATTCCGTTGGCTCGGTGGCTGATAATTTGACCAGAAAGCTGGTGATCTGGATCTCCAGATAATTGATGTAATCCTCATTGCCGGCAATGTCGGCGAAATCTGAATCATCCAGATTCAGGTAGGCCTCCACTGCCATGCGAACATTGTTTCTGGCAAAGTCAGCCATTCGCAGGGTCTGCTGGATGCTCTGCTCCTCGGCAATGGTGGGTGAGGTGATGATGCGCGAATCCAGCAGCGGCGACGGCGTGATCTCAACGTTTTTGCCGTGACCCGGCAGCACATCGGTGAGCCGGACGATGTGCTTTGTCAGGGGCAGCATCACAAGGACCATGACCAGATTGAAGAACAGATGGGTATTTGCGATCTGCATTTCCAGCGAACCATTGGAGAACTGACTGGCCAAACTGGTGATATAGCCACCGGCCGGCAGGACCAGGATCACCCCGAAGAGGTTGACCAGGAAGTGGAACCAGGCAGCCCGCTTGCCATCCCGTTGGGTCCCCAGGGATGAGATCAGAGAAGTGGATGTGGTCCCCAGATTGGCGCCCAGGACCAGCGGCAGGATCGCAGAGGGCGTCAGCGCTCCATTGGCACCGATCATGATCAGCATGGCGATGGTTGCCGATGAGGACTGGATCAGAACGGTGACCCCCAGGCCAAGCAGCAGCGCCAGAAACCAGTTGGACCCCAGGGTGGCGGTAATGGATGCCAGGCGCTGGGCAAAGGCGGGAACCGACACCGATCGATCGAGGTATTCCAGTCCGGCAATGACGATGCCCAGCCCCAGAAAGATCAGCGCCAGGTCCCGTTTTTTCTTCACTTTGGAGAAAATATACAGATAGGCGCCGATCAGAAAGAAGACCGGCATCAGGAAGGCGGTATCAAAGCGCAGCAGCTGGCTTTTCAGGGGTGTTCCCAGGTTGGCGCCCAGGATGATGCCCCCGGCCTGGACCAGGTTGATGATCCCGGAATTCACCATGCCCATGGCCAGGATCACCGTGGCCGATGAAAACTGCAGGATCACGGTGATGACCAGGCCCACCGTAAGGGCTCCCAGCCGGCTCTGCGTCAGTCTGCCCATGATATCGCGAAGCTTCCCTCTGGCCACACTCTCCAGTCCCTCACCCAGGAGCTTGACGCCATAGAGAAAGATGGCGACACTGCCGAACAGATTTAACAGATTTATGATCACGACACCACCTCCCCGTTGTTTTTCATTTCTTACTGAGCCGCAGCGCAATCAGCGGGCAACGTCATCTGAAGCGGCAGGGATGCCCTTCAAATGGCCGTCCTTTTCATGCGGCTCATCTTCCGATATTATACCATTGAACGCCGATGCCGGCATACGGTGACTTCCGATCCGGCCAGTCCG
>CAYYVR010000196.1:0-3659 GCA_964475185.1 uncultured Clostridium sp.
GAGATGGCCATCAACCTGGATGTCAGGCACCCGCCTGGGTCAGCGATGGAACAAGTCCTCAGGACAACCTCATACAAAAAGGCAGAAATGCCGCAAATCAAAGGACCGGCTCGCCTGAGCCGGTCCTGTTATTTTTAATGATCCCAAGTGGATGAATCGCAAAAGGATCGATGGCAGAAGGATCGATGGCAGAAGGATCGATCCTTTCAGAATGTGTGTGGATTTCTCCTGATCCCGGTCTATGCAGTCCGGATCTTCTGCCGTTTCGGAACCAGCCACAGGTAGGTCAGAAGCATGGACATGCCGTACATCAGGATGGTCCAGGCAAACAGCCAGTTGAATGCCTGCAAAAGGCCTGCCGGTCCGAATACCCCGCGGAATACGCCGGAGAGGGTGGCGGCCAGTGCCCAGCCGATATTCCAGCTCATGGTGTTCAACGCGGAAAACATGGGCCGGTCACGATCCGGCAGTTTGCTCATGGCAAAGGCGCTGAATACCGGTCCGGCCGCGTTCATCAGAGCCCCCCGGGTGAACAGGGCCACCACCACCAGGGAAAAGAGCGGTGAATAGCCCAGCAGGAACAGAAATGGCAGGCTGGCGGTCTGCACCGCCACAACGGCGCGGATCTGACCCAATTTACGGACGATCCAGGGCTGGATCAGCACGGTGGCCGCGGTTGCCAGGGACGTCCATCCGAAGAGACTGCCCAGCTGACTGTAATCGATGGTGAACTTGGCTTCGATGAACAGATTCAGGTAGGGGATCGTGGCCCCTGCCCCCATCCCAACCAGAATATTGGGCAGGATCAGTTTGGCCATGAGTTTTTTGTCCTCGATGCGGAACGCATCGACCCGGCTGTAGGCAGGGGTCTGGGACCGGTCCGAATTACGGATCAAAAGGGCCGGGATCATCCCGGCGATCTGGAAGATCACCGCCACCAGAATGGCTGCCCGGATCGCCGGCAGAGAATCCGCCGTCACCCCGGCAAACCTTGAATACAGGGACGGGACCTGCCCGCCCAGAATATTTCCGAGAAATCCGGCGCCGGTGGACAAGGCCATCTGCAGGGAAAACAGCGGCACCCGGTTATCCTCGGTGGTTTCCGCCGCCATGAAGGGAGAACTGGCCACCATGATCAGGGCACTGCCGATCCCCTGGATCAGCGATCCGCTCAAGGCCAGCGGCGCTCCGTTGGACAGGCCCAGCATGGTCATGCCGATGACCCCGAGGACGATGCCCAGTTTCATCGTCGTGACCTCGCCGAGCCGGCGGGTGACGAGAACGGCGGGAATACTCATCAGTGCGGAAACAAATGCCGGCATGGCATTGACCAGACCCTGCAGCCCGGCATCCAGACCCAGTGCACGCAGGTAAAAATTAAGAAACAGCATCGTAAAGGCCTGCCCCAGACCGAAACTGAACGATGCCGCCAAAAACAGCCATATTCTACGGGAAAATTTCCAACTCATATTGATACCACCTATAATCAGTCGACTTTCAACGAATATCAGTTTAACACAGGACCTCCGGCCAGAATCCAATACAGGTGCTGAATCTGATATCTTTCATGAGAATTTCCAGTCAGCACGGGGCAACCCGGACTTCCGATGGCTCTCCCCTTTCTGTGCTTTTCATGACTTCACTGGTTTCTTGTCTTCCCTGTTTTCCATGCCTTCCCTGTTTCCTTGTCTTCCCTGTCTTCCTTCCCTTTGTTGTTTTCCATGACATTCTGTTCCTTTCCGTTGCCGTTGATCCATGGCTCGAACTGGCCGCAGACAAAAAGACAGCCCGGGCTGTCTTTTTGTCTGATGCGCTTTGCCCGGGTTCCTCTGCAATGGCGTTCGGCAGCAATCTGAGGGCCCGTCTGATTTGTTCCTTTCCTGCTGCAGGCAGAAGGAATCCTATTCTTCGTTGCCTTTGAGTACACTGCGCAGCGCAAGGATCCCTTCCATCATCACCGGAAAGCCGGCGGAGGGAGCCGTCAGAAGAATGGCATGTTCGATCTCCTGGGGCGTGCAGCCTGCTTTGAGGGCCTTTTTGATGTGGGTCACCTGGGCGAAACGGTTCTGCCCGGAGGTGGTCACCGCCACCTTGATCAGCCATCGGGTCTTCTCATCCAGGGGGCCGCCGGCTTCATGGGTCAGCCGGCCGTATTCCTCGTAGGCGGCAAAAATATCGGGGTGATGTTCCTGAAAATAAGCAAAGTTCTCATGGATGACCTGATCTTTGGATGTGGTTTTCATGACTTCCTCCTTCTTATCATCAAAAATGGGTGGAGCGGCGGATCAGTCTCTGGATGTTTCCGTTCCCCAGTTGTTGGCGCGCAGTTTCAGGATCTGGTAGCGGGGTGCCATTTTCTCCAGGTCGGCTTTGAGGATGTCTGCATCACTGGGCTGGACCACGGCCATGAAGGACGGGCCTGCCCCGCTCAGATAGACTCCTCTGGAGTGTTCCTGACAGTAATCCCAGATGGTGCCGTACTGAGGATCCAGGTCCCGGATCAGCGGCAGCCGGTACTTCTCATGGAGTTCATCACGGAACAGTTCCTTCATGTGCTGGGTTTTTCCATTTTCCAGGGCGTCGGCCAGAAGGATCACCCGTCCCAGATTGGCGGTGGCGTCACGATGGCGGATCATGGCCGGCAGTGCGGCCCTGGCACCGGCCGTTGAGAATTCAAAGGGCGGGATCACGGTGAGAAAAATCAGATCACTGCTGGTATTGAATTTCTTGTAGATGACGCCCGCTTCCGTATCAAGGGAGGCCGTGAGACCGCCTTTATAGGCTGCCACGATGTTATCGGGATGACCTTCGATCCGGGTGGCGGTCCTGAGGATCACGCCTTCGTCCAGGGGCCGGCCGTTCAAAAACAGCGCGGCCATGACCCCGGCCAGGATGCAGGTGGCGGAGGAGCCCAGTCCTCTGGATTCGGGGATCACTGACTCCACTTGGAGTTTCATGTTTTTCATGGGCAGCCCGAGCATCTCACAGGCCAGATTTTTTGTGCCGAACACCATGTGTTTGGCCACTTCCCGGTCGTCACCGACCAGAACATCCTCGTCTGACGCCGTCACATCAAAGCTGTTGTAAAGGCTCAGTGCGACCCCCAGAGTGTCATAGCCGCAGCCAAGATTGGCGGATGTGGCTGGTATTTTGATTTTCATTTAATTGCCTCCTGCAAAGCGAATGAATTCTTCCCGCATGTCTTCCGGCCGAACCGATCGGGTGTGTCGGACCGGCCGCCCGAGGATGCCCTCCAGGGCCGGATGGACCGGCGCCAGACCGGACAGGTATTCCAATGCCCCAGCTTCGTCTTCCCCCGCTCCGGTCAGAGCCTGCTGGATGACCAGCGGGAATTTGAAGGGACTGGCCGTGGAAAGGATGATGTGGTCATCAGGCCGCCCCAGTTTGTCCCAGGCCACCCAGGCACAGGCGGTATGCGGATCCATCAGATATCCTTCTGTTTCATAGACCAGGCGGATCGCTGCTTTCATCTCCGCCTCCGTGGCGGACTGGGCGCTGAAGTCTTCCAGCGCGAAGGGATCGACTTCATAGGATCCGTCTTTGTTCAGATCGGCCATGGAGCGCGCCGTCTTCTCGGCGCCGCAGAGATGGTAGAGAAGGCGTTCCACATTGGAGGACACCAGGATATCCATGGAGGG
>CAYYVR010000197.1:0-3591 GCA_964475185.1 uncultured Clostridium sp.
ATTCCAGGGGGCGGATGCCCAGTTTGCCGATGAGATATTTTTCTTCATCCAGCGTTTCCGCCAGATGCGTATGCAGCCGAACACCCAGCCTGCGGGCAAGTCTGGCAGACTCCCGCATCAGTTCTGCGCTGACGCTAAAGGGTGAACAGGGAGCCAGGACCACCTGTCGCATGGAATAGAATGAAGCAAATTAAGAAGCGGATATTGGCTGCAACCCTTGGGTTGGGCCTGTTCACTGGTATTCCAGTCCAGGCAGCCATGATGAGTACTTCACCCAAAGCCGCTCCGGCTGTAGCGATGGAGATTGCTGACATGCACAATGTCAAACTCACCGGTGAGCAGACGGCAGCCATCGCCGGTCTCCTGGGACCCTATGCAGTATTCATGGGCACTGAGCCCAGGGACCCCCTCTATCACCATCATGTGATGAATTATCTGCACGAATCCGGGATCATCCCAATGGACGGTTCCTGTGAGCATTTGATGACAATGGAATAGCATGAAACAGCGGCCCCGAAACTTCGGGGCCGCTGCTCAATCTTCCTGAATCTGATATATTGGAAGAAATCAGAAAAAGTGCAATGACAGACTTACAGACTTTATGAAAGGAATTTATTATGGCTGAACGAATCCTCATCGTCGATGATGAGCCAAACCTCCTCAATGTGGTGGAGGACTATCTGAAAAAACAGGGATATGAAGTCCATACGGCACTCAGCGGTTCAATAGCACTGGAACAGTTTCACGGGCTGAGTCCGGATTTCGTGATTTTAGATCTCAATTTGCCCGATATTTCAGGTGAAGAGGTCTGCCGGATCATCCGACGCGAATCGCAGGTGCCGATCCTGATGCTGACAGCCAAGACCACTGAGGATGATAAAGTCCTGGGCCTCAGTCTGGGCGCAGACGACTATCTTACCAAACCCTTCAGCCCGCGAGAGCTGGTGGGGCGTGTCCAGGCGATTTTGCGACGGACACGGGGCAAAGGCAATCTGTCCGAAATCTATTCCTTCCGCTCCGGAGACCTGGTCCTTGATAACACCAAGCGAATTGTGTACAAGCAGGGCCAGGAAGTCAGCCTTACGCCCAATGAATACGCCATCCTGCGCACGCTGATGGAATACCCCGGCCAGGTCTTCACCCGGACCAGGATCATCGATGCTGCCATGGGCTTCGACTTTGAGGGATTTGAGCGGACCATCGACACTCATATCAAGAACCTGCGTCAGAAGATCGAGGATGATTTCAGAAACCCCACCTATATCCACACCGTCTATGGCGTCGGTTACAAATTCGCGGGTGACAAGCCATGATGCCCATCGGAAAACAGCTCGGCCGCTCCTTCAGCTGGGTGGCCCTGTCCTCGATCCTTCTGATTTTCCTGTTGTCAAATCTTGGCATGAATCTTTATTTCACCAATTATCTGCGCGCTGCCCGCCAGACAGAAGATCAGGCCATCGCCGCCTACACCGACGAACTGACAGCTTTTGACGGGATCCTGAATGAAGATGATCTGATGAGCATCGAACATTATGCCTTTACCCTCCAGGCTGAGGTGATCCTTGAGAGTGCGAACGGCAGGGTGCTGATGAGCACACGGGCTCCGATTCAGGGCGGTGTCGGGAGAGAACGGAACCAGTTCATGGATCCATCATCATTCAGCTATCGGGAATATCCAATCGAAGGTCTAGATGAAGGCACGCTCATCATCGGCCGGCCCAAAAGCATTTTCAGTGCCCCTTCGGATCGGCGCTTTCTCATCATGACCAACCTGATCTATTTACTGGCAGCCATCCTTTCCCTCCTGCTGGGGCGTTATCTGCGGGACCGGCTGAAGGATCAGTTCCTGAAACCGGTCTATGCCATCCAGGCAAATGCGCGAAGCATCGAACAAGGCGACTACAGCCAGGTCCGGGAAGTCTCATCCGAGACCATCGAGCTCGATGAACTGGCCCAGTCCATCCACTCCATGGCCCGCCGCCTGGATCATCAGGAGCACTTGCGTAAGCGGCTGACTTCGGATATCGCCCACGAACTGCGGACCCCGCTTTCCACCATCAACAGCCATCTGGAAGCCTTCATGGACGGCATTTGGGAGCCGACGCCTCAGCGCCTGGCCCTGCTTCAGGATGAGATCCGGCGGCTCACGAACCTCATTCGGGACCTCGGTGATCTGTCCTATCTGGAATCCGGGGAGCTCCAAATGACGATGAAGCCGGTGGACCTGTCCCAGCTCCTCCATGATGTCATGGGTAACTTTGAACCGTTGTTCCATGCCGATGAAAAAACACTGGAAAGCCAGATCCAAAACGGCATTTTCGTCCGGGGGGATCGCGATCGGCTACACCAGGTGTTCATCAATCTGACCGCCAATGGCCTGAAGTATACTGATAACGGAGGTACCGTCCAGATCACACTGACTGCCGAGGATCATGAAGTCCTGGTCCGGATCCGGGATGACGGGATCGGCATCAGCCCCAGCGATCTGCCCTTTGTCTTTGAACGCTTCTACCGCAGCGATCTCTCCCGCAGCCGCAGTACCGGCGGAAAAGGAATCGGCCTGACCATCGCCCGGGCAGTGGTGGAAGCCCATAGCGGGACCATCGCCATCAGCAGCGTCCCTGGAAAAGGTACCGAGGTGACCGTTCGGCTGCTGCCTATAACGACAAATCCGGAAGATCGGAATTGAAAAACTCTGCGCCGTCTCCACAATTCCTCCACAATGAGCTGATATTCTAAGGAAGAAGAGACGAGGCAGACAACATGACGATACATCAAGTCTCTTCTTGTTTTGAATCATAAACTGGAGGTGAAGAACATGAAGAAGTGGCTCCTCGATTTTCTCGAAAAGCTGGCCAAGGCCAATGAAAAAGAATTTGGCGGCAAGACAATGGATTGCTGTGGTCTGAATGCGCCCAAACCAACCAGGTCCAATAAATTGAAATGAAACAAATCCCTTCTTTTCTCCTATGCATCACCCGGCGTCACTCCATGACGGCGGGTGATGCCGTTCTCATTTTTAGCTGCCAGATCCTGAGCTTACTGCCTGCTTCTGATCTTAAACCTGCAAAGGCTGGATCACCTCTCTCGCCGATGCCATAGTCTGTCTGCCCAATCGCATCAATATGACCCTGCAGAGAGGTCCAACCGGAAACGTGGATCTGATGGTTATGACCGAACCTGCAAACACCTATTGGACCAGACAGGGTGGGTTCAACCACTCGATCTCCAGGTCGCGGCTCAAGGCTGATGAAATCGAAGCACTCGATTCCAAGCCGAGTACTGGATCAAAATCCAGGGCTCCGTTTTCCCATACCTTAACCGTTCGAAAAAAATTTCTTCTGTTCCGCAGTTTGATCCCAATTCTTCTTCCCCTTTGCTCCCCTGCATCTGTCCCTGTCCCTGCCCCTGCCCCCTGCACCTGTCCCTGCACCTGTCCCTGCCCAGCTCCTGCTCCTGCCGATGATTCTCTTAAGCAGACAACTCCCCAGTTCTACCGATGAACCTGGGGAGTTGTTTTCTTTATTGGCTGAGGTTTTCCCTCATATTGACTGAGTGCATCGCGACCCGTTCGGTCAGCTGCCGCTCATC
>CAYYVR010000198.1:0-3579 GCA_964475185.1 uncultured Clostridium sp.
ATCCTGCTGCTGGCTGTGGGTGCCCTGAGCATCGGCGAGAATGCTTTTATGGCCGATCCCGAGACCGGTTCGATCCTGGCTTATCAGGCTCCGCTGATGCAGGGGATCGTGCCCCTGATCACGCTGATTTTCTTCCTGCCTTCTCTGGTTTACGGCAAGATCACCGGCTCCATCGGCAACGATAAAGACGCTGCCAGAATGATGGGCGACTCCATGCGCGACATGGGCCCCTACATCGTCCTGGCGTTTGTGGCGTCTCAGTTCCTTGCTTATTTCAACTGGAGCAATCTGGGGATCGTGCTCTCGGTCAAAGGTGCAGAAGCACTGAAAAGTGCCGGTCTCACCGGCATCGGTCTCATCGTCGGGTTCATCGGCATCTCATCGCTCATCAACATCTTCGTAGGCAGTGCCTCAGCTAAATGGGCCATTATGGCCCCGATCTTCGTGCCCATGTTCATGCTCCTTGAGTTTGACCCGGCCCTGACTCAAATGGCCTATCGCATCGGGGACTCCATCACCAACCCGCTGACCCCGCTGCTTCCGTATTTCCCGATTCTGCTGGCCTTTGCCCGCAAGTATGACAAGAATGTCGGCATGGGCACAATGATCTCCAACATGCTGCCTTATTCCATTTCATTTGCCATCATGTGGACGCTTCTGCTCATCGGCTTCATTGTCCTCAATCTTCCCCTGGGACCGGGCGGCGGCATCTACTATATGATGTGATGAAAAAAGCGCCGGCCTCTGACCGGTAAGCTGGGTTGAAAAACCAGCCGATCGGGTGAATCGTCCCGGAATTTAACGGGCCCCCTGAACATGGACAAATGTCCAGATTCAGGGGGCCCGTCTTCTTCAGTTCAGTTTATTATGATGAGGGTTTATCCATGGGATGGATGATTCCTCATGAGAGGGATCGATCGTGAGATGCCATGATCGTGAGATGGCATGATCGTGAGAGGGAAGCGGGCGGATCATTCGATGAGATCCAGGTCCCTGGCGGAGATCACCGGACCCTGCCAGAAGGCCGCAATATCAGCCAGGATGGCCTCTTCCCGTTCGGCCTCAGTGACCATTCGGCCCGAAGCATCCGGCGAAGGCATAAAGAGCTGATGGTACAGGACCAGTTTTCCGGGGCGGACCTGTTCGGCGATGCGGCCCAGGTCCGTGCTTGTGGTATGGACCCGCAGGTGGTATTTTTTCCATTTGGGGTCCCGTGCCTGGACGCCCTGGGCTGAAATGACTTCGTGGATCAGGACATCACAGCCGCGGGCCCATTCGATGAGGTTGCTGTTATAGCAGGTATCCCCTGAAAGGACGATGGTCTTGTCCGGGGTGGTGAATCGGTAGCCGTAGGCCTCAAAGGGCGGGTGATCCACCAAAAAGGCTTCGACTTTGACCAGATCATCCTGATAGATCAGCCCTTCCCGAATCTCAGTGACCTGCACCCGGATCCCGGTGTCGTTGGCCTGTTCCAGTCCGAAACGGCGCGCCTGAATGTCCAGATCATAGGCGGAGAGCGTATGATCGGTCATGGCGGCCAAGCCCGAAGGTCCGAAGAGGTTCAATGGGTCCTTCCGTTCCAGGACCCAGGGAGTCAGGATCAGATCCGCCAGTCCCAGGGTGTGATCTGAATGAAGGTGCGTGATGAAGGCAGTGGTGAGGCGGGGGGCATCCAGGGCCGGGAACCCCAGCCGCTGCGCTCTGGCAGCCTGGCGGACGATGCCCGTTCCGGCATCCACCAGATAGGAACGATGGCCCACCACAATGGCAACGGCCGGCCCGGACCGTTCCGGGACGGGATTGGGGGTTCCCGTTCCCAGCATGATGATGGTGGTTTTTACGGGTTGTGTCATGAGCGGACTCCTTTCACGGGGGCCATTTCAGGCGGCGCAGTCAGTGGGGTCAGTGTCCAGCCGGTGAAGCCCAGGATCAGGTGGATGAGGATGGTAAACCAGGCAAAGAACACGTAGGGGATAAAGGCAGTGGGAGCGACGCCCAGAACGCTCTGGGCAAACAGAGCGGGCACGCTCCAGGGGACCAGATTGATGCAGATGCAGCCGATGGACTGTGCGACCCTCCCCAGGTTCTTGGGATGGAGCTGGAACTTCTGATAGGCACTCTGAAACATCCTGGCCGGGATCATGATGGCCAACAGCTGCGCACCGGTGGCAAAGGCAGTGATCAGACTGCTGGCAATGGTCACGGACACCAGCTGACCCCTGGAGGAGACTTTGGACATGACGGATTCGAGGATCCTCTCCAGCGCGCCGATTTCCTCGAGGATCCCGCCAAAGGCCACAGCCAGTGTCAGCAGGATCAGCGTTCCGCCCATTGAATTGATCCCGCCCCGGGACAGGAGGCTGTCCACCATGGCGACACCGGTCTCACTTTTGAAGCCATTGGTCATGGTGCGGAATACAGAGCCAAGATCCGCACCCTGGATCACCAGGGCAGCCAGTCCGCCCAGCAGTCCGACGGCGAACAGCGAGGGGATGGCCGGGAATTTCTTTATGGAAAACAGGATGGTGGCCAGCGGGATCAGCAGAAGCCAGGGCGTAATGACGAAGGCGGCTGAAAGGCCGCTCAGGATCTCGGCGATGGCAGCCAGGTCCATGCCGGCGGCGGCGGCCTGGCGAGCGCCTAAGATGTAATAAGCTGCCAGGGAAGCCAGAAAAGCCGGGATCCCGCTCTTGGCCAGATGGCCGATGAGCTCAAACAATGTGGCGCCGGACATGGCAGAGGCCAGGTTTGTCGTATCCGACAGGGGAGAGAGACTGTCTCCGAAATAAGCCCCGGATATAATGGCACCTGCCAGCAGCGGTGCGGGAAACCCCATCCCCAGGCCCGTTGCCATCAGTGCCAGACCCACCGTGGCAATGGAGGTGAAGGACGTCCCTGTGGCCAGTGAGATGATGGCAGTGACCAGGGCAGCGGCCGGGACAAACCAGGCCGGGCTGATGACCTGAAGGCTGTAATAGATCAGCGACGGGATGATGCCGCCCTGGATCCAGGCGCCAATGATGAGACCGATGAGGATGATGATGAACAGGGGCGGCAGAGCGCGGGAGACGCCTTTGACCAGTCCTGCCTGAAGGCTTTCCCAGGAATGCCCCAGTGACAGGCCGAGGATCCCGGCGGCGGCAATCCCCCCGAGGATCGGGATATTCATGCCGGCTTTCCAGCGCATGACGGAAAACAATCCCAGGATAATAACAGTGAACAGCGGAATCATAGCCTGGATCAGACCAGGGGGTGATGGAGACTTTTTCATGACGGCACCTCTCAGTATTTCTGCATAATTATTTATAAAATCACAATGATTCTTACTGAATAAAATAAACGGAAACACAAGATTTGTCCAGTAAAATTTTAAGTTCACTGCCAGAAAAGAGAAAAAACGGTTCACGCACTGCCCTGAAGATGATTTTAAAAATGTATTTTATATCAGTACAATTCAGGTTTCCATCGATGGAATCACCTGATCGATCTGTCCCTTTTCATTAAACCATTGAGTCATCAGACTGCGGTACGGATCGGATGAAAATCAAGAGAATAAATACAACCAAAGGGATTAAAAAG
>CAYYVR010000199.1:0-3577 GCA_964475185.1 uncultured Clostridium sp.
TATTTTTATAATTTTTAGGAGGTATTCTATGAACTCATTCATCAGTCCTGACAATTCCTGGGCCCTGTGGTCGATCCTTATTGGGATTGCGGCGCTGAGCATTTATCTGGAACAGACTTACCAATGGGCCTCACGGATCACCGGTGCCATCATCGGTCTGGTCATCGCCATGCTGCTGGCTAATTTCAATGTGATCCCGACGGCAGCCCCCACCTACGATGTGGTTTGGGGATATGTCGTTCCTCTGGCCATTCCGCTCCTGCTCTTCAATGCCAATATCAAGAAGATCTGGCGTGAAAGCGGCCGGTTCATGATCATGTTCCTGCTCAGTTCCGTCGGCACCATCGTCGGTGTCTTTGTTTCCTTTGCACTCCTGAAGAATGCGATCCCGGACCTGTACAAAATGGCAGCGATCATGACCGGTTCCTACATCGGGGGCGGCGTCAACTTTGCGGCCATGGCGGAATCCTTCGGTGCCGGAGAATCCTGGATCTCAGCGTTGACTGTGGCAGATAATCTTCTGATGGCCGTCTTCTTCTTTGCCCTGTTGGCGATCCCCTCCATTAAATTCTTCCTCTCCAGATTCACCCATCCCTATGTGGATGAGGTCAATGCGGCCGCGGATAATAAGGAAGGCGAGACCTTGGCTTCTCAGTACTGGGGAAGAAAAGATATCTCGCTGAAGGACATCGCTTTCTCCGTGGCCCTGGCCTTCGCCATCGTCTGGGTCTCCACGGAGCTGGCGGCATTCCTGGCATCGGTGATCCCGGGCGGAAACTTCTTCATGGATCTTCTGCAGGGACTTCTCGGCAATAAATATCTGATGATCACCACCATCACAATGTCTCTGGCAACCTTTGCCCCAGGCTTCATGGGCAGCATCAACGGAGCCCAGGAGATCGGGACGTTCCTGATCTATATTTTCCTCGTCGTCATCGGTGTACCGGCTTCTCTGACGGTCATTCTGACCCAGGCGCCGCTGCTTTTAGTCTTCACCCTGATCATCGTCATCATCAATCTGGTGATCTCCCTGATTTTCGGAAAAATCTTCAAGTTTGATCTCGAAGAGATCCTGTTGGCTTCCAATGCCAATATCGGCGGCCCCACCACGGCAGTGGCCATGGCCATCGCCAAGGGATGGAACCGGCTCATCGGACCCACCATGCTGGCGGGTGTCATGGGGTATATCATCGGGAACTATCTGGGAATCTTCATGGGCAATCTGCTGATGCGGATGTGATCAGCACAAACGACTCGTTTTTGAACTTCACCCGTTGAAAAAAGACAGTAAAGGAAACCATATGATATTTGATATACACGGTGACATTTGGACGGATGTGACGATCAAAAGTCTGGAAGGGGAGCGCAACATCATCCGGAATCATCATCTGGATCGGTTTCGCCAGGGGGGAATGTCCGGCGGTATCTTTGTCGTCTGGACGGACCCGCCCCATCAGAACAGACCCCGGGAACGACTCAGGGAGACCCTGAAGGCTATGAGCAGGGAACTGTTTGAAGCCAGGGATTTTCTCAAAGTCATGCGCCATTCGGGGGATTATCAGAAGGCCGTCAGAGAAAATAAACTGGCTGTCATGCTGGGGCTGGAAGGGATCAGTGCCATTGGGGATGACATCGACCTCCTCTATGCGCTCTACCAGTTCGGATTCCGCCATATCGGCCTCACCTGGAACGAAGCCAACGCACTGGCCACCGGGGTGGACGGCGATCCGGCCAGGGGGCTCACCGACCTGGGGATCCAGGCGGTGCACCTCATCAATGAGCTGGGCATGATCCTGGACGTTTCCCACGCCAATGATGAGACGTTCCATGACATCCTTGCTCATTCAACGGGCCCGGTCATTGCCAGTCATTCCAACGCCAGGGCATTGTGCGATGTTTCGCGCAACCTCAGTGATGAGCAGATCACACTGATCGGTGAACGCAACGGACTGGTGGGGATCAATGCGTTTCATGAATTCATCGACCGGGATCCCAGCCTGCGCACAGCGGATCGGCTCATCGACCATCTGGAACATATCGTCGATCTGATCGGCATCGGGGGCGTAGCCCTTGGCTTTGATTTCTTTGAATATCTCTCTCGCGGTACAACGGAGTTCTTTGCCCCCTCCCACCGCGCCACCGCCGGCCTGGAGGATGTCACCAAAACCCGGGGCTTTATCGCAGCGCTGAAAGCCAGGGGATTCTCTGAAGAGGAGATCCGAAAGATCTGCCATCAGAATTTCCTGGATCTGGTCGATCGCGTGATCCCCTCCGGCTCACCAGGGTAACCGTCCTCTGGTTCAGAAATGATCCAGAGGAGTTCGGAGCCCATTGGACAACGGCAAACCCCCGTACAAACAGGCCTGTCATCGCGACAGGCCTGTTTGTACGGGGGTTATCTTGTGATCCGTGTTATTCGAGTCCGGCTTTGGCGTAGGCCACAACCAGATCCAGGGTCGCTTCCATGGATTCGATGTGGGTCCGTTCGTAGCCGTGGGAGGCATAAACGCCGGCGCCGATGAGTCCGGTACGGATGTCATGGCCCGCCCGCAGGGAAGCGGAGGCATCGGAGCCGTAGTAGGTGTAAATGTCGACTTTGTAGGGGATGGCCTGTTCCTTGCAGAGTCTGACCATTCGCTCACGGATCCCCAGATCATAGGGGCCGCTGGAATCCTTGGCGCAGATATTGACGGCAAATTCAGAGGAGTTCTGATCATTGCCCGGGGCGCCCATATCCACAGCGATGAATTCGCGGACGGTGTCCGGAACCCCGGCCGAAGCACCGTGGCCGACTTCCTCATAGGTCGAAATGAAGAAATACAGGGTATTTTCCACCGGTTCCTTTTTCAGGGCAGCCATAGCCTCCAACAGGATGGCCACGGAAGCTTTGTCGTCCAGATAGCGTGTCTTGATGAAGCCGTTGGGAAGGGCGGTGAAGCGGGGTTCCACAAAGACAAAGTCGCCGACCTGGACGCCCAGTTTTTCCGTTTCTTCTTTGGACGATACTTTTTCATCCAGAACCAGTTCCGTCGTATCGCCGGTGCGTTCAGTTTTCCCGACTTCGGCTCCGTCAATGTGGACGGAGGGCTTGGTGCCCTGGAACGTTCCATGGATGCGCAGGTCCTCGGAAGTCCGGACCACACAGTTTTCAGCATCCAGGCTGACCCAGGGGCAGCCCCCCAGCATGGAAACTTTCAGGCGTCCGTTGCCTTTGATCTCTTTGACCATGGCACCCAGCGTATCGACGTGGGCGGAGAACAGAATGGCCTCCTCAGATGCGCCGGGGATCCGGGCCAGGATGGCGCCTTTGTTCAGCCGTTTCGTTTCGATTCCCAGTGCCTGGATCCTGTCTTCGATGAAGGGCAGGATCTCGCGGTCATAGCCGGTCGGGCTCGGGATCTGGATGAGTTCTTTCAGTGTTTCGATCATTTGGTGATTCATAGATACCTCGTTTCATCATTGATGTCTGAAGGGGGCTTCTGTAATCGATGAAAGCCTTCTTCAGGTTCAGATATTATCTTGTTTCATTGAACAAAATCGCTACGCGATAGTTCTTTGTTACAATTCTATACTTATG
>CAYYVR010000200.1:0-3549 GCA_964475185.1 uncultured Clostridium sp.
CCATGCTCAACGGCTTTGGCGGCTACACCCGGATGGCAACGGAGGTGGTCTATGTGGTATTGAACCGCAGAGAATATATCCAGCTGCGAAACTACATCAAGGCAGTCGACCCCCGGGCTTTTCTTTCCGTCAACGAAGTACGTGAAGTCCTCGGCGAAGGCTACCAGGATATCTCCCTGTTCTGATCCGACCCAGCTGCACCGGCATCCCATGGCCGGTGCAGTTGTCTTTATTGCATCTTTATATCCATATGTGAGAATTAACTTTGCCCATACTGCAGGCCGCTTTTAAGACTGCTTTCAGACGACGGCACGCTGGCGGCAGGTTCCTGCAGGCAGATTTACGAAATACTGCTTTCACTGGAGACAGAATTCCAGGCGGATACACTGAATCGGAAGAAGAATGACGGACTGCGTCGAAAGCGGCAAGGTCTGCAGAAGAAAAGTAACGGACTGCAGGGTGCAGTTCAGGATAAAGGAGCAACTAGTCAATGATCGAATTCGAACAAGTTACCAAGGAATTCAAAACCATAACGGCGCTGAAAGATTTTTCAGTGAAGATCCATGACGGGGAATTTGTGTTTCTCATCGGTGCATCCGGTGCAGGCAAATCCACCTTCATTCGTCTGCTGCTGAGAGAGCTGACGGCCACGCAGGGAAAAGTGCTCGTGGACGGGGTGGATCTGGCCGGGTTGAAAAACCGTGACATCCCCGCTTATCGGCGCAGCATCGGCATGGTATTCCAGGATTTCAAGCTGATCCCCGTCATGAACGTTTATGAAAATGTCGCCTTTGCCATGCGCGTCACCTCGGCCAAATCCAGCCACATCCAGCAGCGAGTGCCGCAGGTCCTGGACATGGTCGGTCTCACCGGCCGCGACAAAGCGTTCCCCAACGAGTTATCCGGTGGAGAACAGCAGCGGATCTCCATTGCCCGGGCACTGGTCAATGAACCCAGGATCCTCATCGCCGATGAGCCCACGGGAAACCTGGATCCGGATACCAGCTGGGAGATCATGCGTCTTTTGCTGCGCATCAATGAACAGGGAACCACGGTGATCATGGCCACCCATGGCAAAGAACTGGTGGATGAAATGAACAAACGCGTCCTGGCCTTCGATCATGGCAATCTGGTCCGGGATGAGCTGAGAGGACGGTATACCTACGATGAATAATGTATTTGCTTCCTTTGGAAAAGCGATGAAGTCACTGTCAAGGAATCTTTCGGTGACAATGGCTTCTGTGGCGACGGTGTCGGCGACCATTCTGATTTTCGGTGTGTTTCTGATGCTGGCACTCTCCATCAACGGACTGGTGCGGACGGTGGAAGAACAAACGGTGGTCCGCGTGTTCCTCACGGATACTGTCACGGATGCGCAGAAAGACGAATTAGCGCAGGAGCTGCGATCCCTCAATGGGGTCCAGGAAGTGACCTTTGAAGACAAGGTCACGGCATTCAACAATGCCAAAGCCTCTCTGGCAGAGGATTCCAATTTGCTCGACGGCTTCTCGGCGGAATCGAACAACCCGTATCCCAGCTCCTACATCGTCACGCTGGAAAAACCTGAGATGGCTTCCGGTGTCGTGAAGGCAGCAGCGAACCAGCCCGGTGTGGAATCGGTGGCCAATGATTCGGATACAGTGAACACTTTGATCAGCTGGGCGAAGACAATTCGTCTCATAGGAGTTATAATATTTGCAATACTCATTCTGATATCTCTGTTCCTGATCGGCAACTCCATCAAACTGGCGGTGTTCGGCCGGCGGCAGGAAATCGAGATCATGAAATTCGTCGGAGCGACCAACTGGTTTATACGGTGGCCCTTTATCATCGAAGGGATCATCATCGGATTGCTGGGCGCTGCCATCGCCGTGGTGCTGCTGTACTTCGGTTATCGCTATGCGTTCACCCAGGCGCGGATCAGTCTGCCATTTGTCAGTCTGCCGCAGCCATCGGTCATCCTCAACTGGCTCAGCTGGCAGTTTGCCCTGGCCGGTATGGTGATCGGAGCCCTGGGGTCATTCCTGTCGATTCGCAAGCATCTGAATGTGTAAACGCAGATAAGAAGGTGTTTTAATTGGATCAGTTTCCAGACCAGAACAGTGATTCCGGCAGCGATGCCGGCACAAATAGCAAACTCATCCCCATTCTCATCGCAGGCTTCGTGGTCCTGGCACTGGGCTTTATGTCCGGATGGCTTTTGGGCAGAGATCAGGCAAAGGATCCCGCTGGATCGCTGCCGCCTGATGTGACCCAGGGATCCACCGGATCCGCTGCCACCGGTGCGGGGGCGGTGACGCCGCCGGCCGGCTGGGAAAAACTCAACGTGGTCAGGGACCAGATCTATGAGATTTATGACGGTCCCATTGATGACGGCCAGATGCTGGAAGGCGCCATCAAAGGCATGGTGGATTCCCTGGGGGATCCCTACAGCCAGTTTTACAATGCAGAGGAATACAGCCGCCTCAATTCGGACAGTACGGGCAAATTCGTCGGCGTCGGGATCCAGATCAATGTACAGGATAACGAGATCGTCGTCGTGGCGCCCATCGACGGCAGTCCGGCCAAGGAAGCCGGCATTCAGTCCGGCGACGTCATCATCCGCATCGACGGGGAAGTCTATACCGGCAAGGAAATGGACGCAGCGGTCAATTATATGCGCGGTGAAGTAGGCGATCCGGTGACGCTGACGATCCGGCGGGACCAGGAGGAGATCGATTTTGAGATCGTCCGCCGTGAGATCACCACCAAGAGCGTCCGATATGAAATGCTGGAAGGGGACATGGGATTGATCACGGTCTCTCAGTTCACGCAGAATGTTGACAAAGAGTTCAAAAAAGCACTGGATGCACTGACCGCAGATGGTGCCAAAGGCTTCATCGTGGACCTGCGCGGCAATCCCGGCGGGTACCTGCGAGAATCCATCAACATGGCTTCCAACTTCATCGCAGAAGACAAGGTCATCGTGTCCACCATCGATAAGCATAAAAATCGCCATGAGGATCTCTCCATCGGCGGAGACTACATCGGAACGCCGCTGGTCGTCCTCATCGACATGGGATCCGCCTCGGCATCCGAGGTGGTGGCGGGCGCCCTCAAAGACTATGACGCTGCCACGCTGGTGGGCGAAAAGTCGTTCGGCAAAGGGATCGTTCAGACCATCATGGACCTTAAGGATGGTGAGGGTCTCAAGCTGACCGTGGCGGCATATTATTCGCCCAAGGGAACCAATATCCATCAGATCGGCATCAATCCGGACATCACCGTAGCCTATCCTGAGGATCTGCCTGCGGCTGAGTATTCCCAGGAGAAAGACACCCAGCTTCAAAAAGCCATCGAAGTCCTCAGGGAAAAGCTGGATCAGCCTTAACCGGCGTAGATCTGACGTCCGGCAGGCCCTGCGTACAGTGTGTTCTGACTGTCTCCCAGGAGGGTCCTGGGAGGACCGCGGATCCGAAAAGGATTCCCAAATAAACCGGCCCCCGCATCAATAAAGATGCGGGGGCCGGTTTATTTGGGATCATTCGTTCTGACCCTCTGGCAGCGGCG
>CAYYVR010000201.1:0-3512 GCA_964475185.1 uncultured Clostridium sp.
CCTGCTAAGACAGTTTTTCCGGCATTATATTTGCCATTGAGTTTAAATTTCCTGACAATTACTTTTTATCTGAACTTCTGTTCTCTGTTCCCCCTGTTTAACCGTCTGAAATGGAAAACAAGATCCCCTGACTTTCAATCGCTTATTCCTTATCCCTTTTGCTGTTTCCTCAACCTATTTTTAATGTCCGACTTGTCCCTGACCCGCTTCCGCCAAGCTCGGATCTCACCGTTACCGACCAAGAAGACAGTCATCGGACTGCCTTCTTTTTCATGTTCGTATTCACTGCTCATTGGTTTTCCGGCAGAATGGATCCGATCATCCCTGGTGTTAGTCAATGGATTCTACCGGCATGAGGATTTGTGTGTAATTGTACATCCCATCCTGGGATTTCTCAGCAAAGAGGATCCTGCCATATACAGTTCCCGTTGACCGGTAGTTTTTAATTTCTGCCAGATTTTCCATTCGATCCAACACCCCATTACTGAGGGCATCCCCTTCCTTCAGTCGAATCAGGATCTCCACCGCTTCCGAGGCAGGGATGGATTCTGCATCCGCGGGAACCGGCAGCTCCAATTGATCAAGGTCCTCTGATGTGATCGCCAGTCCGAAATTATACTCCGGCGTCTTGGCGGAATAAGGTTCATAGCCTGACATTTTACAGGAAAAAAAAGTGTGGGGAAGACAATTCATCCACGCTCTCACGGTCTGATTAATATGCGGGCTGCTGATCAATGTATTTTGATGGGTCTGACTGATTCGCAGAAAAGCGGGCATGGTCTTCCAACTGGTTTGATTCAGAGAATATTTCAGACGTCCGCAGATCTCAAGGGTTTCATCTGTTTTGTCCACCAGCCCCTGAAGCCGGTTGATTTCTGCTGTCAGCTCGATCCGGTTTTTGGCCAGCGACTCCGTGACCTTTTCCAGGGAGCCAAGATTGGTCAGCTCCGCCGTTTCTTTCATCGAAAGATCCAACGATCGAAACCACCGGCTTCTGAGGATGTTTCGGCAGTCGAGATCATCAAACAGCCGATAGCTGGAATGGGACTCCTTGATCGGATGGATGATTCCAAGCTTCTCATAATGACGGAGCGTATCCGGCGATACGCCTAACAGATCTGCGAATTCACTGATTTTATACATATCGATACCTCCCTGTGACTGGCTTAATTATAGTGGAAGTTTCCTCATAAATAAATATTTTATTAACAATAAGCTTGACCTTAGTGTCGGACCAAGGTTTAAGCTCAACTTAAGAATTACACTTTTCAAGGAGGAAATTTAAGATGAAAAGAAGAACGATGATACCTCAGATCCTGAGTCTCTTTATGGTTTTTACCATGATGCTGACGCTTGCAGCCGGGTGCGCTGAAGATTCCAAGACCACTGATCCAACCTATAAAGCGGGAACATACAACATCGAAACAGAGGGTCACAATGGTCCGATCAAGGTGGCTGTGACCTTCAGCGGCGATCAAATCACCGAAATCAAGGTGGTGGACCAGTCGGAAACAGCCGACCTTGGTGACAAAGCTCTGACTGAAACAGCTGAGAAGATCATTGCCGGTCAGTCTCTGGAAGTGGATACTGCGGCAGGGGCCACCGTATCCAGCGATGCAATGATCCAGGCCGTCAGGGATGCGATCAGTCAGGCCCAGGGGACGCCTGCACAGACTTCCGGCGGACAGACCTCAGCCGGACAGACCTCAAACACGCAGACCGCAACGACAACTCCTTCTGCCTCTAAGCTGGATGCAGATGTCGTCGTCATCGGAGCCGGTGCTTCGGGCGTTTCGGCAGCCATTTCGGCAGCCGACCAGGGTGCCAAAGTCATACTCGTGGAGAAAACAGGCGTGATCGGCGGCGCCAGCAATCTGTCCTGGGCGGGCAAGTTCGTCGACTCTTCTGCCGCCATCGAAGCGGGGGTCCAAAGTGATCAGGAAAAAATGATCGCTGACTGGATCAGAGACGGTCATTGGCGGGTCGACTCCTCCGCCATCCGGCAGTATGTGACCCGATCCGGAGAAACCTATGACTGGCTCAAAGACAGGGGTTATGTCACCGGATTCATGAATTTTGGCGGAGAGCAATTTCACCTCCTTCCGGATTACGGTACCCGGGAAGAGACCCTAAAGCGCATGCTGGCTGACTCTGTGGAGGCAGGGGGCGGCCAGATCCTGATGCAGACAACCGCCAATCATCTCATCACCGATGAAAACGGCGCTGTGGTGGGTGTCCGGGCTGAGCAGAAAGATGGTAAACGCCTGGATATCACAGCAAAATCTGTTGTCATTGCCACTGGCGGTTATGCTGCCAATGCTGAAATGGTCAAAGAGCATTTCGGATTTGAAGGAATCAACGGCGGTCTGCGCCAGAATATTGGAGAAGGTTTGGAAATGGCCTGGGAAGCCGGTGCCAAAATACCCGACAACATGGGCGGCCAGATGCTCCACCAGACCCTGGCGCGTGCCACTGCCGATCTTCGAAAAGAATTCGAAGGCTTTCAGGCAAGTTATCCGATGATGCTGACTTATATCCCTACTTTGATGAACGTCAATGCATCCGGCGCACGGTTCCGGGACGAAGCGTTCACACTGACTGCTGTTGCCGCCGCCAACAGCAGTGCCTTTAACGGTCCCTACCATCTGGTCATCGTCTCCAAATCACAGATCGATGCCCTCATGGAGCAAGGTCTCAACGGCATTAAAGCACCGGGCATGCCCGGCATGCCGCCGGAATTCTACCTGGATTTTGCCGACCAGTTCACCATTGACAATCCCTGGACCGATGCCTACACCGTATTCGATAAAATGGTGGAGAACGGCCATGGTTTCAAAGGCAATACCATCGAAGAGCTGGCCCGAAATGCCGGCATGGATGAAGCAGTGTTCACGGCAGCCTTCCAGCAGTATCAGGAAGCCTGCAGCACTGGTAAAGACTCCGCTTTCGGAAAAACCTCCGATTTTCTCCTTTCCTACGGGAATGAGGGACCCTACTATGCGATCATTGCTGAAATCAATAACCTCGGATCCATTGGCGGTCTTTTGGTCAACACCGGATTCCAGGTCCTTGATGACAGCCGGATCCCCATCAAAGGATTGTACGCGGTAGGGGCTGAATCAGAGGGCGTGCTGTTTAATGATACCTATGTGGGTAACGGCGTTGGCATCGGTTATGCATTTACCTCAGGAATCCTCGGCGGCGAACAGGCTGGCAAAGATGCCCTCGGCAAATAAACACCGACCCTGCCAATCATGTGATCCTGTCGAAAAATAAATCCTTTATCTGACAAAAACAGGGCAGCCCAGCGGCTGTCCTGTTTCTTTCATTTCCTGTTGTCGGTGCTATGTCAGGAGACTGATCGAGCAGCGTCTTCGGTTATACTATCCCGCAAACTCTGTCTTTTCCAGATCTGATCATGGCAGACATGGGCAATGAGTTCTACTTTAAGGTGAAACCGTACTTCACAGGGTCGGTCTCATCAATGATGAACTGATTGAATCCCGTGATCC
>CAYYVR010000202.1:0-3502 GCA_964475185.1 uncultured Clostridium sp.
GCCAGAGGGATCGGACCGCTGTTCAAAGCGTCGAAGGAGGCCCGGATCGCTTTAGTCGGGCAGGCACCGGGCCGAAAAGCGGAAGCGTCGGGCCTGTACTGGAACGATGTGAGCGGGGAACGCCTGCGGGAGTGGCTGGGGATCTCCCGGGAGGTGTTCTATGAGAGCGACCGGATCGCCCAGATCCCCATGGATTTTTATTTTCCGGGCAAAGGCAAGTCTGGGGATCTTCCGCCGCGCAAGGGGTTCGCCGAACAGTGGCACCCGGGGATTCTGGCAGAAATGCCCCGTTTGGAGATGATGATCCTCATTGGGGACTATGCCCAGAGATATTATCTGAAGGAACGCCGCAGGAAGAACCTGACGGAGACCGTAAGAAACTTTACAAGCTATCTGCCGGAGTATTTCCCCCTGGTCCATCCTTCACCGATCAACGTCGGCTGGTTCAAGCGGAACCCGTGGTTTGACTCAGAAGTCATCCCGGTCCTGAGGGAGACGGTGGGAAAATATTTTTAGGGAAGAATTCAGAGTCTTTGTTATTTTACGGATCCAGCGGCAACCGGACTTCAAAGACTGAACGAACAGAGCCTGGCTGATATTCCCATGACTCAAGGCAGGTGGCCATGATCCGGATTCCCTGAGCGGATCTGCGGTCTGAAAATCGCCGGCTATTTTTGAACTGGATCGGTAATTTGATGGCGTGTTAAATTAAGCGGATGTCAATGGTTTATGAAATATCATAAAGAGGAGAAACAGATGAAAGATGATTTGAGAACTTCAAAACAGGAAATCACTCCCGTGCGGCTTCGCTTGAAACTGAGTGCGGAGTATCTGTCAGATGATGGGAAAAGAATGCTGAGGCGTTACGGCGAAGCCCCTGACGGTGTGATCACCAGAGATATCCTGGTTCCCTCCGATATGCCCCTTCACAATCTTCACTATGCGATCCAGAAATTATTTGGCTGGCAAAACTCCCACCTGCGGAGGTTCTATCTGCCGGAGGAGCTATACCAGGAATTGACCAGAGGAACGGTCAGGGGGTGGGCTGATCTGGTGGGGATCCTATTCCAACCGCCCTCCGAGGCAGAAGAAGATGTTTTCTGGGATGACGACTATGAATCAGGCAGTATCATGACCTGGCTGAAGAAAAAGTATACCGGGCCCTATTTCTATGGCGGTACGATGGAACACCCTGAGATGGCAAGGCAGGATATCGAAGCCCTTTTGGATCGGTTTAATCCCATCAAAGTCAGAGAATCTTTTTCAGACTATATGGATCGCAAAGAGAAGGATCCCAATACGAAAATCAGGATCCTCAAAGAGGCGCCGCTGAGTGAGCTGACGCTGGAGGAGATGAACGCATCCCTGATGATGGATGCCGGCACCTTCAGTCTCATGGAAAGACTAAACGTCCACCGCCTGCTGGCGTCCGAACATGAAGTCACAGGCCGCGAAGGCATATTCCCAGTCACGAGAGAACTCTTCTACAACTATGACTTTGGGGATAACTGGACCATCACCATCACCAAACATAGTCACTGCGACGACCTCCTGAGGAACAACATCATCAGCATAGATGAGCTGAACGAGGCCATGGCCAAGGTTGTAAGGCTGCACCGCCCCGTCTGCATTGACCGGCAGGGTCTGTCTGTAATGGATGATGTGGGCGGATTGAGCGGGTTTGCAGATCTACTGGCCACGATCTATGAGGAAGAAGACAAAGTGGAAGCCGCCGAGACTCGCACCTGGGCAAAAGGCATGGGATGGAGTGCTGCCAAAGTATCCATCAAAAAAATGCTGTAAGTTTTCACTTTCGCGCAAGGCTCAGTCAACAGGAGGAGGATAAGAAAATGAATGATACAACGCCTGAACAGGCAATGAAAGAATTGACGATGGTGCTGCTGTACCTGTCGAGATTTAATGAGGGCGGGCGATTCGCTTCAGATTTGGACATGGCCTGGAATGGGTATGATTTTGGGATCCTCAATAAGCTGGATGAAGAGGATCTGATCCGGCAGGGAAGCCATCGGGCCAAATCAGTTGTGATCACAGAAGATGGCATCCGATCTGCCCGGCAGCTTCTGAAAAAATATAATATACCTGATTGGGAAACAGGCGCCCGGGACTGAGTCAATAGGTGTCTCCCGGGCCGATCCCCATCAGCCGTCCCATTCGTCCTGCAACGGGGATTAAAAAGCCTGTTCTTATGAAAGCCCTGACTGGGCTGTATGTGTTGGAGAATGCCTTTCCATTGCACGGGGCCACTTGATAGTAACAGGAGCTGATGGCTGATCCAGCAGTTACCCAATAAAAATTAAAACAATAAAACGGCCGGGATTCCATTCCGGGAAAGAAAAGATATGACTAAAAAACTTGATCACACCAAACCACCCTGCATTTATTATGAACAATGCGGAGGATGCCAGCTCCAGCACCTGACCAATGAGTCTCAGAATCAGCTGAAGCAGGAGACTGCTGAAAAATACCTGGCGTCATTCGGAAAAGTTGAAAAGATCCTCACCATGGATCATCCCTATGCTTACCGGAACAAGATCCAATATTCGTTCGGATACGGGAAAAAGAAAGAGATCATCGCCGGGATGTATGCTGAAAATTCTCATACCATCATCGATATCGACAACTGCCTCATCCAGGACCCCGTTGCCGATCAAATCATCCGGACGATCAAAAAAATCATGAAGAAGTACAAGATGCAGCCTTATGAGGAAGACCGGGAGACCGGATTTCTTCGCCATGTGCTGATCCGAACTGGGTTTGCAACCAAAGAGGTCATGGTCGTGCTGGTGACGGCCCATCCGATCTTCACCGGGAAAAAAAATTTTGTCCGGCTGCTGGTCAAAGAACATCCGGAGATCTCAACCATCGTGCTCAATATCAACAATAAAGACACTTCGATGATCCTGGGCGAAAAGGAGACAACGATCTACGGCAAGGGCTACATCGAAGATGTTCTCTGCGGGATGAGGTTTCGCATCTCACCCAAGTCCTTCTATCAGATCAATCCGAAACAGACTGAAGTGCTTTATGATACGGCTCTGAGCATGGACGGATTTCAGGGAGATGAACGGATCCTTGATGCCTACTCGGGGATCGGCACGATCTCATTGGTTGCTGCACGGCAGGTCAGGGAAGTGATCGGCGTGGAAGTCAATCCGGACGGAGTCCGCGATGCCATCAAAAATGCTCAGGTCAATCAGGTCGACAATGTTTATTTTTATCAGGCAGACGCCGGAGACTTCATGACCCACCTGACGAAAAACCATGAGACCATTGATGCGGTGATCATGGATCCGCCAAGATCTGGCAGTGATGAAGCATTTTTGACAGCACTGTCCAGTTTAAAACCCGAAAAAATAATATACATTTCCTGTAATCCGGAAACACAGGCCAGAGATCTTGAGTACCTGGTAAAAAATGGATACCGAGTCCGAAAAATTCAGCCAGTGGATATGTTTCCCCAGACAAACCACGTTGAGACGGT
>CAYYVR010000203.1:0-3440 GCA_964475185.1 uncultured Clostridium sp.
ATGATAGCGAAAGAACAAAAAGACATCGATGGGCTGGTGGAGATCGGCCGCATCGTGGCTCTGGTCCGGGACGAGCTGGCAAAAGCCGTCCGACCGGGTATAACGACACTGGAACTGGATCTGATGGCAAAGGAACTCATGGAACGGGAGGGTGCGCTGTCGGCCCCCAAATCCAGCTATGACTTCCCGGGATATACCTGCATCTCTGTGAATGAAGTGGCCTGCCACGGCATTCCCTCCCCGACCCCACTGGCCGGGGGCGACTGGGTCAATATCGACGTCTCCGCCAGCAAAGGCGGCTATTATGCCGACACCGGAATGACGGTCATCGCCGGAGCAATGGATCTGAAGCAGGCGGATATGCTGCGAGTCTCAAAGGAAGCGCTCAAAGCCGGCATAGAGGCCGCCCGCCCCGGTAAGTCCACCGCCACCATCGGCAAAGCCATCTTCAAGACCGCTCTGGCCAATGATTATACGGTCCTGCGCAACCTCACGGGCCACGGTGTGGGAACCAGCCTCCATGAAGAACCCCACTATATTTTCAATTACAACGAACGCAGAGGCTCCGCCATCCTCCTTGAAGGGCAGGTCATCGCCATCGAAACCTTCATCTCCGATGGGGATGAATGGGTGGAGGAGAATCCCGACGGCGTCTGGCCCATGGTCACGGAAAATCACAGTCAGGTGGTTCAGTTTGAACATACCGTCATCGTCTCCAGGTCCGGCAACCGGATCCTGACGGAAAGCGAGTATTTTCATCTTTAGCATCGCTTTGGGCAAAAATCCCGTCAGATGATGGTGGCATTCGCCTGCCGTATGCCTTACTATGGAATCAGAACAAATAAAGCAAATAAATGAAACATTGAGGGTGCGTATGAAAAAGCCTGAGAAAGTAACAAAACCTGTTTATCAGCAG
This sequence comes from uncultured Clostridium sp., assembly GCA_964475185.1. Classification (GTDB taxonomy): domain Bacteria; phylum Bacillota; class Clostridia; order Clostridiales; family Clostridiaceae; genus JG1575. Next base: position 917 of record CAYYVR010000203.1, read on the forward strand.
ATCGCCATAGATATTGCCTCCCGGATCGCCAACGGGGAATTTCCGGAGGGGGCAAAAATATCCGGCCGCTCCACACTGGCCGGTCAGTACAATGTTTCTCCGGAGACCATCCGCCGCTCCGTATCGCTCCTTGAAGACATGAAGATCGTGTCCGTGACGCACGGTTCCGGCATCCTGGTGGAATCCATGGACCTGTCGATGAATTTCATCAATCAGTTCAAGGAAGTGGATTCCATTTCGGGCATAAAAAATGCGATCAATGAGATCCTCAACCAGCGGGAGGAATTGGACCGCAAACTGCGGGAGTCCCTGGACCGCGTTCTGGATTACACCGTGCGTTTCAAAACGTCCAACCCCTTTGCTCCCCTGGAGGTCGAGATCCCGGAACAATCCCACCTCATCGGCAAAGCCATCGGGGAAGTCAATTTCTGGCAGAACACCGGTGCCACCATCATTGCCATCAAGCGGGAGGATGAACTGATCCTGTCCCCGGGACCCTACATGACCTTCCAGGATAAAGATGCCTTTGTCATGGTGGGCGATGAAGATGCCTATGACCGGGTCCGCCACTACATCTACGATTTTGTCGAATCTGAGAAGAAAACAAAATAACGCAGTGATCTTAAATCCGTTCAGGATATCTCCTCCGTCACGGAAAAAGGCAGCCGCCGTCTCTTTGGATCCGATCCTCAGAGACGGCGGCTGCCTGCTTTTTTCAGTCTGATGCACGATCAGATGACGATGAAACTGTCCGTGGTCGCAGTGTCAAAGGGGCCTTTGCCCAGATAATCTTTCAGTGCTTCGATGGCGGAGAGCTCCAGATTTTTCCGGTCTGTGCCGAATTTTTCCGGCACGCCCTGCTGGGTGACGAAAACGGTATGGTAGACTGCCTCCGGATCAAAGTCATCGCCATCCAGGAACAGCTGCTGGATCCTCTGCCCCTTGGGATTTTCCAGTTTGATATAGGCGCGGATCCCCAGACTCCGCTTGACATAGCCGCCCATCTGATCGAAGGAATCCCTGGCATACGTATGCTCCAGATTCTCCTCCAGCATATCCCAGACTTCCTGTCCCGTCAGCTTCACGGTGGAAACCGGCGGGTCCACGGGAATGATCCGGTGCAGATCCTTCATGGTCAGGGGCCCTGCTGGAATCGGGACGCCGTAGCGCCAGCCATTGGAGAAAGCCAGCTGTGCGCCGGCGGCATCGCGCAGTGCCGACAGCAGGAGATTGTCCATGGGGCTCTCCAGCCCGGTATTCCGGTGAAGGAGGACGCTCGTCTCGCCGACGACTTCATCCTCCAGAAAGCGATAGGGTTCCAGGAGATCGTTGATCAGTTCTGTCATTCCCTCCTCTTCCGGAAGATCCTCCGTCACCGGGAGGAGTTCATGATCCACCCTGGTGATTTTCCCGTTTTCCATGGAAATATCCAGGCAACCCAGGAAAGACCCGTGGGACCCGGACTGGATCAGCCAGGCATCGCCGATTCGGACCGGCTCAAAGGTCCGGTTATGGGTATGTCCGGACAGACAGATATCGATCCCGCTGACCTGCCGGAGCAATTCAATGTCCTGGGGATAGCCCAGGTGGGAAAGCAAAACGATGAGATCGGCCCCCTGTTCCTTCAATTCCGAGACATAGCCGGAAACCTCTTTGTCGCCCATGGTAAAATAAAGGCCTTCACTGAATTTGGGCGGCATGGTTTTATCGATGATATTGGATGCCAGTCCGATGATGCCGATTTTTAAGCCCTGTGCCTCCCGGATCATCCAGGGTTTCAGGAACAGTTCATCGGTCTCCCTGTAGAAGACATTCCCGGCCAGGATCGGATAATCCAATTCTTCAGCCATGTCCAGAAGGCGTTTCGGTCCGTAGGCAATGTCCCAGTGAAATGTCATGGCATCGGGTCTGAGCCGGTTCATCACCGGTACCATGACCCCGCCTTTGGAATCCACCGCTTCATAGGTGCCATGGAAGGTATCTCCGTTGTCAAACAGAAGGACGGAATTCGAGCGATTCCGCCGGATGGACTCCACCAGACCCGAGATCCTGGAAAACCCGCCCATCATCTGGATGTCCAGACCTTGCGGACCATACTGGATCTCAGGATGAGATTCCAGGTAACTGTGCGTATCATTGATTTGAAGCAGTGTCAGTTGATTCATTGTGTAAGCACTCTCCTTTTGATCTTTGATCTTTGATCTTTGATCTTTTGATCTTTTGATCTTTGATCTTTTCGATTTCCTGTTCTTGTTTCCTGCGTTACTTTATCTTGTATCTTCCGTTGCTTATTAACTTGAGGCTCTTTTTATCTTTAGGGTTTTTATGTTTCATCATCGTGATGCTGCGCTCATCCTGAGGTGCCCGTGATTTCAGATCAGAGCCAAAGGATCCGGTATTCTGATCTTCTGAGCTCCTCAGATTCATCCCTTTGACTTTTATTCATGATACCCGAAAATTTCAGCCCGCTGACGCCTTCAAGCTCTTGTTCAGGAAAATGTTGAAAATCCGACACAAGGTGAAA
>CAYYVR010000204.1:0-3339 GCA_964475185.1 uncultured Clostridium sp.
GCGCCAAAACAATAATTTTATACTCCCCATATAAAAAAAGCAGAGGATCACCCCTTCTGCTTTTTTTACGTGAAACTATTCAGTTAAATCGTCCATACCGGATTGGACCTGTGCCCAGAATTTGGAGACAGCTGTTTTTGCAGCCTGAATGTTTGGGTTATCCCGCAGCTGTTCCATTGTTTCCTTGTATTTTGCCTCCAATTGCTCGGTGGTGTTTTGGATCCGGAACTGACGTTCCTGTGAAATGGCAGCCTTCTTCATCTCGGTGAGTTTTTCTTTGGTCTTCTCCCAGGCTTTTTCAAAGTCTTCGGATTCAATGGAGAGGGACTGTCTGACCTCCTCAAGGAAGTCTTGGACGGACTCTGTAATGGAGTCAGCGACTTCCTTGGACTGCTGACCGATTTTTTCAGCCTCCTGATAAATCACTGAAAGAACATCACTGCCCTGAGATTGAGCCTGAGAAGCCTGGGTGTGAACTGTTTCGGCGCTGCAGGCGCCGAGTGCCAGCGAGAGCGCTAAAATCGGGATCATCGTCAATATTGGGTTTTTTACGAGCCGTCTGCGTGCCATGAACAAATCTCCTTTCCGGTGATTTGATTGATGATCTCATTCTATAAAAAGATTGCTAAAATCAAATGAAAATAATCCAACCGGACATCAAATGAACTTGAGACGAATAGGAGATGAACTTGATCTTCAGATCAAAGACGATTTAATAATGGGGTGTTTGAATATTCGGGAAAAACTCACATCATCTCGCTGGATCATGGAACCCACGAACACCGATCAAAAGGTACCAGGGAATTTCACAGGCGGTCAGGCTCCCATCATCCCAAAGAAACTGTATAATAAACATTGTATAATTAAGAACAGAAGCATGAATAATGTGATTGTTTCTGATGGAGGAATATTTTTATGAATCTGGAGGAAATCTGGTTCAGCATGAAACCCAATCTTGTGGCCATTCCCGGGAAACTGGCCGCATCCTTGGCAGTACTGCTGGCTGTGACCGTGGTCATCAAACTGCTGCATTTTATCATTGACCGTACCCTGGATGCCAAGATCATGAAACACGATCTGGTGGCGCAGAGTATCCGGGCGAAAACGCTGCGATCGATCCTCAAGAGCCTTGTGACATATGCGTTGTATATTTTCGCACTGCTCTATATCGTGACAGTGTTTGTCGGTCCGCTGGGCCTTACGCTGACTTCCATCGGGGGTGTCGCACTGGGATTTGGAGCTCAAAGCTTCGTGAAAGACATCATTGCCGGCATTTTCATCCTGATGGAGGATAAGTTCAAAATCGGAGAATACATCACCATCGGCACCCGACAGGGAACCGTGGAAGATATCGGACTGCGGACTACTGTGCTCAGGGATTTCAATGGGGATATGCATATCATTCCCAATGGCAATATCCAGGAAGTCACCAATGTATCCCGCGGCGATCGCCGCTTCCTTGTGGATGTTCTGATCTCTGATACGGATGCTTTGGAACAGGCAGCCGGGATCCTTCAGGAAGTCTGTGAGGAATTCAAGGAAAATCATGATCAGCTGCTGGATGGTCCCAGTTATATCGGAGTCGTCAACATCCGAGACATCGGTGCGACACTGAGAGTTCAGGGCCGGGCGGAATATGTCCATCACTGGGTGTATGAGAACGATCTGAGACGGGACATCCTGCATCGCCTGGCGCAGGAAGGCATCAGGACTGGCGTGAAGTTGTATTCAGAGGGAGGTATGGTAAAATGATCAGTGAATATGATCTCGGGACCGTTGTGCAAATGAAGAAACAACATCCCTGCGGTTCTTACCAATGGGAAGTCATCCGAATGGGTGCAGATATCAAGATCAGGTGTTTAGGATGTGGACGAATGGTAATGCTGCCCCGCAGCAAATTCGAAAAAGACGCTAAAAAAGTCATCAGTTCGATGGAAAGTGAAAAATAAATCGAAAATTATTTGTATTGTCACAGACTCTGTGCTAAAATTAGAAATTGCAATCCCTGTCATGTGAAACGCATGACCATTAGTCCAGGGGGAGGAGGTGACATTATGAGAAAGTATGAAACCATATTTATTGCACATCCGTCTTTAGATGAAGAAGGTGTCAACAACCTGATCGAAAGATTCAAGGGTGTAATAGAGAATGGCGGAGGTACCGTTGCTAATGTTGATTTGTGGGGCAAGAGAAGACTTGCTTACGAAATCAAAAAAGTTAGCGAAGGTACTTATGTACTGATGAACTTTGAAAGTGATTCAGCATTACCGAAGGAACTCGACAGAATTTACAGAATTACTGATGGAGTTCTTCGCCACATCATCGTCGTATTAGATAAATAAGGATGGTGTAAAATGAACAAAGTAACATTGATAGGAAGACTGACAAGAGATCCTGAATTAAGGTACACACCCGGTGCCGGCACAGCCGTCACCACGATTACTCTGGCCGTCGATCGGAGATTCACGAAAGATGGACAGAAGGAAGCTGATTTTATTCCCGTAGTGATCTGGGGCAAGCAGGCAGAATCGACTGCCCAGTACATCACAAAAGGAAAACTGATCGGTGTGGCCGGAAGAATTCAGACCAGATCCTATGATGCCAAAGATGGTTCCAAACGATATGTCACTGAAGTAGTTGCTGAAGAAGTCCAGTTCATCGAATGGGGTGACGGACCCAGAGGCAACGCTAATCCCGCCCGATCAGGCGGCAATGATTTTAACAATGGAAGCGACTTTGGATCAGGATTTGAGGATATGACTCCCGTGGATGAGGGAGATATCCCGTTCTAAACCAAAACCGCGAACAGGCAGAAATCCTGCCAACGGTTATTCATCCGAAATCCCGACAGGGAATCATGGAAAGGAGGATAACAAATGGCTAGAGAATATAATTCAGACAGAGGCGGTCAGAGAGAGGGAAGAAGCGATTTCAAAAGAGGATCCAATCCCAGAATGAGACGTTCCAGACGTAAAGTCTGCCAATTCTGTGTCGATAAAGTAGACGAGATTGATTACAAGGATGTTCCAAAGCTGAGAAAGTTTATCACAGAAAGAGGAAAGATTCTTCCCAGAAGAATTTCCGGCACCTGTGCAAAACATCAGAGAACCCTTACTTCAGCGATCAAGAGATCCAGAAATATTGCATTGCTTCCGTTCACAACGGACTAATTCAATAAAAAAAAGTCTGTACAAGCTGTGCAGGCTTTTTTTTATATTCATGTGTAATAGTCAGGATCATGGTCTCCCGCGTTCCGTTCAGGATTCGTTCACGTATATCATCCGGAGATGCTATATAATAATAAATAGAGCGGAAAAACCGCAGAAACATACACTTGGG
>CAYYVR010000205.1:0-3205 GCA_964475185.1 uncultured Clostridium sp.
TTTGGGGGATTTTCTGCCTGAAAAGCCGATCCCTATCAAACCGGTGGGGTATAATGGTGAAAACGGACTGATTGAAATGCCCTCAGCAAATGATGGTCACACAAAAATTTGACCGAAGCGAGCTGATGAAAAGGCAAGGCCTGGTTTATACGATCCAAGGTATGCGAGGACCCTTCGCTGCAGGATCAAATTCTTTGATTGGATCGCTGGCGCAGCCGGATAACAAACACTTTGACTGTACTGCCTGAGAGCAGCGAGAGAGAGGAAAAATGATCGATGTCAAAAACAGATGGGCGCTGATCACGGGCGCAAGCCGTGGGATCGGCTATCAGGCGGCAATGTTTATGGCGAAACAGGGATGCAATCTGATTTTGCACAGCCGCAGCCTGGAATCTACGCAGACCTTGCTAAGTGAGATCGAAACGATGGGTGCCAAGGCTTATGCGGTGGCGGCGGAACTCTCGGATCCGGATCAGGTCCGGCGCATGCTGGGCCAGATCGATGATCTTGGCGTCGATGTCGACATCATCCTGAACAATGCAGGGCTTCAGATCGCCTACCGTGAGGAGTACTTTCTGACACCGCCGGAGGATTTTACGGAAAGCTTCAAGACGAACACGATAGCACCGATGATGATCTGCTATCATTTTTTACCCAAGATGATCCAGCGGGATTTTGGCCGAATCGTCAACACGACCAGCGGGATCCGCCTGGAACCTGAGCAGGCGGGATATTCGGCCAGCAAGGCGGCCCTGGATAAAGTGACCGTTGATCTGGGCTCTACACTCCAGGGGACGGATGTCATGCTCAATCTCACGGATCCGGGGTGGTGCCGCACCGATCTGGGCGGTCCCAATGCGCCCAACCCGCCGGAAAGTGTGATTCCCGGAGTCGTTGTCGGTGTTTTTGCGTCCGATAAAAAATCTGGCAGGATCTTTCCCGCCCAGGCGTTCACCGGCCGATCCCTTGAGGATGCGGTGGACTTTGCCGAAAAGGCCTTTGACAGCCCCTGCTAAATGGCAGATCTGCCGGCGGCTGAGCATTGGCTGACACCTTTTTTTGAATCGTCTGCGAGCCGAAAATGAGCAATGAATCATCAAAGCACCCATCTGCCGGATGAGTGCTTTTGACTATTGCTGCTTCTGTTCGAAATGCCAGGCGTCACGGACCATATCCTCGATGCCCCGGCTGGCGCGCCAGTGGAGCTCCTGTTCGGCTTTGGCCGGGTCGGCATAGCATATGGCCAGGTCTCCGGGACGGCGGTCCACGATCTGATAGGGAACGGGAACGTTGTTGACCTTCATGAAGGCATGGATCAATTCCAAAACGGAAGTGCCCCGGCCGGTGCCCAGGTTGTAGATGTGGACTCCGCGGCCCAGATGTTCAATGGCTTTGACATGGCCTTCAGCAAGATCTGCCACGTGGATGTAGTCCCGCACACCAGTGCCATCCGCCGTTTCATAATCATTGCCGAATACATTGAGGACCGGGAGCTGACCCTTGGCCACTTTGGTCACAAAGGGCATCAGGTTATTGGGGATCCCGTTGGGATCTTCGCCGATGAGGCCGCTGGCATGGGCGCCCACGGGATTGAAATAACGAAGCAGAGTCACTGCGAAATCCGGATTGGCCGCAGCGGTGTCAGACAGGATCCGTTCGCTCATGGCCTTGGTCTCCCCATAGGGATTGGTGGTCTTTTTCAATGCCAGCTCCTCCCTGAGCGGCGAAGGCTGATCGCCGTACACCGTGGCGGAGGAACTGAACACAAACTTGCTGACGCCGTATTTCAGGCATAATTTACTCAAAACCATGGTACTGACCAGATTGTTATAGTAGTATGCCAGTGGCTTGGCCACGGATTCTCCCACCGCCTTGAGTCCGGCGAAATGGATGACCCCATCGAAGGCATGCGCCTTGAAAATCGCTTCCACTTCATCTTCCCGTGTCACATCAAAGGGATAAAAGTCCGGTCGGACCCCGCTGATCTCCAGGATCCGGTCCAGTACTTCGATTTTGGAATTGACCAGATTGTCAGCAATGACCACCCGGTGGTCGTGCCTGAGCAATTCGATCACCGTATGGCTGCCGATGAAGCCCAAGCCGCCTGTTACCAGTATATTCATGATAAAACTCCTCGATTGTTTAATGACCGGAAGGATCCGGTGTTGGATACAATATCCTAATGATAACATATTTCAACCCCTTATGAGGTGCTCAAAGGATGGGGACGCAGTCTTTGGACCAGGGAGACCTGCGTAGGCGGATCCGTGTCGACCTATAGGGCCAGACGCCACAAGGGTACTCGCGCAGGCGCACCAGTCAGGCAGCAGATCTGAAGAGCGGGATCAGATTTGAAATTCAGATAAAAAACAAGTGCCCAGGCATTGTTTCTCAACGTTTTGAAAACGGAAGGTTAACATGGAATCAGAACAAGGACCGGGGTGAATCGAAGTGATAAAATGAATACATCAGGTCAGGGAGGGACCCTTGCAGAGTCTGTGCACCAGGGGTGTACGCCGCAGGGAAACGCCTGCCGACAGCGGATCAAGGTATGGCACATGCTGCGATCTGCAAAATCAATGGATTCGAGGTAATTAACATGGAAGATACGATCATTGTCATCCCATCGCTGGAACCGGACCATAAGATGCTGGATTTAATGCACGCCATCGTCGAACGGGAAAAGGAGTTTCCGATCCTGATCATCAATGATGGCAGCGGCCCGGCATACGATGAGATTTTCAGGGAAACCGAGACCCTGGGAGCCCATGTGCTCCGTCATGAAGTCAACCGGGGGAAAGGGGCTGCCCTGAAAACAGCCATGAAGGCTGTATTAGCGGATTATCCGGATGTCCGCCGGATGGTGACCATCGATTCGGACGGACAGCACAGCTATGCGGACATGATGAAGTGCATCGAGCTGGCCCGGCAGCATCCCCGGGCGCTGATCCTGGGCGTGCGCAGTTTTGACAAGGATGTGCCCCTGCATAATAAGCTCGGAAATGTCCTGACCCGGAACATTCTCCGTCTCTCCACCGGCATCGATGTGGAGGATACCCAGACCGGCCTTCGGGTCATCCCCAGAGAATTCATGGAGGATCTGCTCCAGGTCCCCGGAGAGCGGTTTGAATATGAAACCAACATGCTGATGGAGACGAAACTGAAAGACTGGCCGATCTACAGTCAGCGGATCGAAACTATCTAT
>CAYYVR010000206.1:0-3202 GCA_964475185.1 uncultured Clostridium sp.
CAAAAAACAAAAAATTAACTTGATTAATCGGGAAAATACGATATATTAATGAAGGGGACGTTACTTGAAAAAAATATCCCGGCTCCGAAAGAGCGGGAGATCCCATATATATAAGCTATTTGACTGCAGATAAAATTTTACGAAAGAAACGAGGAATCAGTACTATGTTTGGATTTGGAAACACCTACTCCATCGAACAGGAAGAATTTTTAAAGAAAGCCGCTGAAGGCGCCCACATCATCGATGTTCGCTCACCCCAGGAATTCAGGGAAGGGCATATCAAAAAAGCCAAAAATATCCCCGTCAACATGCTGGGCGTTCATCTGAATGAACTGAAAAAATATGCAGACAAGAAGGAAGTTGTGCTGCTTTACTGTCTCACAGGTTCCAGAAGCGCCTTTGCCTACCGGTTCCTCAATAAGAATAATCTGGCCGATCAGATGTTTGACCTCAAGGGCGGAATCGTCCGCTGGAAGGGTCAGCTGTAGAAGTCCGTTTCAGGATTGAAAAGCTGATTATAAACCCGGTACAGACTGTAGAAATCGCTTCGGTCGCGATCAGATCCTCATAAATCCCGGCCCGATGAAGGATATCAGGAAGATTTGCATTGGATAAAACCCATGGTTCTAAAATAAGGAACCATGGGTTTTTCGCGCTGATCAGAGGCGTTCATCTGCCGTGGCCGGGGCTGGTGATGAAGAATTATTCATGCGTATTCAACGGAAATGGTTTCCAATGGTACAATGATAACAAAGATACGACAGCCGGCTGCTCTTTTCGGACTGGCATCCCAGAGACGGGACAACAAGAGGAAATGGCCCGTCCGTCACAGAAGCCTGAAGAGGCAGGGTGGTAAAACAAAAAAGCAGCGGAATCAAGACGAACAGCGCAAGGAATAGGGAGGGTGGCAATGAAGATAGGGATCATCGGTCCTGAGAAATCAGTCAACATGGTATTGTCGGTCATCGGGGAATATTTCCCGGGCATTGAGTATCGGGTATTTCTCAGTGAAAAAGTTGAATCAGTGGGTGAGGTCATCGAAGCGGCCATCAATAAGACCGACGGGCTGCTGTTCACGGGCTGCGCCCTGCTGGGGGAGGCAGAAAAAAAATTCAGGATCAGCAAACCTCATGAGGCGATCACGAGAAATGATTCCAGTCTGATCAAGGCTTTCTGGGAGATCCGGGAAGACAACAGGTCCATGGAGCGAATCAGCGTCGACATTGTCGATGAGGATCTGGTGCACATGGTGAGCGAGGAATTTGGACTGCCAGTCAAAGAAGTGTATTCCATGCCTTATGATCCGGAACGGTCGGAGAAAGAATACATTGATCGTCATCTGGAACTATGGAACGAGGGGAAAATCGATGTGATCCTCAGCGCGCTGCGCTCGGCGTACGATCAATTGCTGGAAAAGGGACTCCCGGTCTACCGCCTCAACATGACCACTCCCCTGATCATCCTTGCGCTGAAAAATCTGATCGGCAAGATCCGGACCAGCGAAATCACGGCGAATCAGATCGCCATCCTCCTCATCCAGATCAAAAACATGAAAAGCAATGTCACGGCGCAGTATGATAATCTGATCAAACGCAACCGCGTGGAAAAGGAACTGATCAACTATCTGCGGGAGGTGCAGGGCAGCATGTTCCAGGTGGGGCCGGACAAGTATATGATTTTCGGGACCCGGCGGACGCTGGCCGATGAAGAGAGCATGGATGGATACATCAATACCATGATGGATTTTGATATGGACAAAATCGTCATCCATACAGGCCTCGGCTTTGGCCATACCGGCTGGAACGCCGAATACAATGCGACCACGGCGCTGGAACTGGCCCAGAAGAGTTCCACCGCGGCGTTCTTCATTGTGGATGAAAACAGCAATGTCCGGGGGCCCATCCGCGACAGTCAGGAGCAGTCCTACGTCCTGCAGGTTTCGGACCGGCGGATGAATGAACTGGCGCAGCGCATCGGCATCAGTTCGACCTACCTCTCCAAGATCCTTTCCATCATGGCGAAACACCAGGTTTCCACCTTCAGCTCGGATACCATGGGACAGTATCTGGGGGTCACCGAACGAAGCGCACGGCGCATCCTTGATAAATTCCTGGACGCAGACTGCGCCCGGGTCGTCACCAATTCCGTTGCCAAGGGCGTGGGCCGGCCCAAAAAAATCGTCGAGATCGACTTTGATCTGGCCGAGTCAGGTTCTGAGAATTAATAAACACGCACGATCCCGGCCCGGAGGGGAATGATCCGGCCGGGAAATCAATGCGGACAGGAGGTGCCCGACATGAATAAAATCCGCTTCAAAGAAATACATTATGGATGGTTCATCGTGGGCGCTGCGTTTCTCATCATGGCCGCCGGCTGGGGGATCCTCTACAATTGCTCCAGTCTGTTCATCGAGCCGATCAGTTCGGATCTGGGATTCACCCGGTCCCAGATCAACGCCACCATGACCATCCGGGCAGCCAGTCAGATGGTGATCTCCCTGCTGGCCGGAAAGATCTTCCGGCGCTTTGATCTGATCAGACTGATGAAAACCGCATCCCTGGTGTTGGTCCTGTCCTTTTTCATGTATTCTCTGGCGACGCCGCTTTGGATGTTTTATCTCATAGCCCTGGTGTCCAGCGTCGCGCTGACACTGATCTCGATCCTCCCCCTGTCGATCATCCTCAGCAACTGGTTCGACCAGGGCAGGGGAACGGCCCTGGGCATCGCCTTCATGGGCAGCGGAGTGGGCGGGATGATCTTCAGCGCTCTGACGGGGATCTGGATCGAAGGGTATGGCTGGCGCATTGCCTATCAGATCCTTGCCCTGCTCATGGCACTTCTGGTGATCCCCTGTGTGTTCTTTGTCCTGAAAGTCCACCCCAAAGACAAAGGACTTGCACCCTACGGAATGACCGCCGCCAGTGAGGCCGGCAGACTGCAAGGGGATCCTGACGGGATCACGCTGCACGAAGCCATGCGCTCTCCCCGGTTCTGGATCCTGAATCTTTGCGGTATTCTGCTGCTCATCGTCATCAACGCGCTGATGATGAATGTGGCTCCGCATCTGACGCAGATCGGCTATTCCATCACCTTCAGTGCCAATGTGGTGGCGCTGATCATGGGATCTCTGGCCGTGGGAAAAGTGATCCTGGGCAAACTCTTTGACCGCATCGGCATCCGGGGCACGACGCTGATCGCTTGT
>CAYYVR010000207.1:0-1776 GCA_964475185.1 uncultured Clostridium sp.
AGAGCAGCTGATTTGTAATCAGCAGGTTGTCAGTTCGATTCTGACCACCAGCTCCGGAGGAGTTCCCGAGTGGCCAAAGGGGGCAGACTGTAAATCTGTTGTCACAGACTTCAGTGGTTCAAATCCACTCTCCTCCACCATTAAAATTGAATCAGCCGGCTTTGTGCCGGCAGTATGCTGGTGTGGCTCAAAGGCAGAGCAGCTGATTTGTAATCAGCAGGTTGTCAGTTCGATTCTGACCACCAGCTCCGGAGGAGTTCCCGAGTGGCCAAAGGGGGCAGACTGTAAATCTGTTGTCACAGACTTCAGTGGTTCAAATCCACTCTCCTCCACCAATTCAATAATTTAATAGTTACTCTTATCAAGAGAGGTGGAGGGAAAAAAGGCCCTGTGAAGCCCGGCAACCGGCAGTGATGCACGGTGCCAATTCCTGCGCATTGGCGCAAGATGAGAGAAGTATTCTAAGGAATAACCTTCTGTCGTCGCGCGTAAGGTTATTTTTTTATGCTCCGAATGCATGTCCGGAGCGATCCAAGGAGGTTAATCAATGAAAAAGTTGTTCACATCAGAGTCGGTTACGGAAGGACATCCCGATAAAGTCTGCGACCAGATCTCGGATGCAGTCTTAGATGCGATCCTGGCTCAGGATCCGGAGGCCAGAGTTGCCTGTGAGACCTGCGCGTCCACCGGACTGATCCTGGTCATGGGGGAGATCACGACGGATTGCTACGTCGACATCCCGAAAATCGTCCGTCAGACTGTGACGGAGATCGGTTATGTCCGTGCCAAGTACGGTTTCGATGCCGATACCTGCGCCGTGCTGACCTCGATCAACGAGCAGAGCCCTGACATCGCGTTGGGTGTGGATGACGCGCTGGAGAAGCGCGGCGCATCCTCCAAAAGCTTTGAGGAGAAATTCGGCGCCGGCGATCAGGGGATGATGTTCGGCTTTGCCACCAATGAAACGGAAAGCTACATGCCCATGCCCATCCACCTGGCGCACCGTCTGGCCAAGCGGCTGGCTGACGTTCGCAAGGACGGAACGCTGGACTATCTCCGTCCCGATGGCAAGACGCAGGTCACCGTGGAATATGAAGATGAAAAGCCGGTCCGGGTCGATACCATCGTCATCTCGACCCAGCATGCCCCCGAAGCGAACTGGGACCAGATCACCCGGGACCTCAGAAAATTTGTCATCGACCCCATTGTTCCGGCCCATCTCCTGGATGAAAATACACGGTACCTGATCAACCCCACCGGACGGTTTGTCCTGGGCGGACCGGGCGCAGATTCCGGTCTCACCGGCCGTAAGATCATCGTCGATACCTACGGCGGATACGGCCGTCACGGCGGCGGGGCATTCTCGGGCAAGGATCCGACCAAGGTCGACCGGTCTGCAGCGTACGCTGCCCGCTGGGTGGCAAAGAACCTGGTGGCCGCCGGCGTGGCGGACAAACTGGAGATCGAGCTGGCCTATGCCATCGGTGTTGCCGAGCCTGTTTCCATTGAAGTCGAGACCTTTGGCACCGGAAAACTGAAGGAAGACCGGATCATTGAGATCATTGAACAGGTCTTTGACTTAAGACCCGGCGCCATCATCAACAATCTGGATCTGCGCCGGCCGCTGTACCGCCAGATCGCGGCCTACGGACATTTCGGCCGCAATGATCTGGATCTGCCCTGGGAAGCGCTGAACAAGGTGGATGACATCAGAAAACTGATGAGCTGATCCGGCGCAGCAGGTGAGACGCAGACCGGCGGCACTGACACCGAGTC
>CAYYVR010000207.1:1876-3139 GCA_964475185.1 uncultured Clostridium sp.
ATGAAAAGATAGATTAAAAAGCAATTGAATCGCCCCCTTAAGAAGGCTTGTTGGAAGAAGCCTTCTTTTTGGTGCGGCGATTTTTTCGATGCATCGCTGTTTTATCGGGCAGGGGAAGTTGATCCGGGTTTTGACGCGATAAAAAAGAGAAAAAACAAGCTGAATAAGAGTATAATATATAAGGATTCGCACGAGAGCAGCCTGGCGGATCGCATCAACCCAACAGATGAGAGGCAAACTTATAACTTAACAGGAGATCAAGTCATATGGCCAATAAATTAGGAAAGATCCTGTTCAAAACTGCCGGCCTGCTGTCGCTGGTCGGGTATCAGGTGTATCAGAACAAGGCATTGCGCAGCGGGATCGCCCAGCTATATTATCCGGATCTTCCGGAAGCGCTGGAGGGCTACCGGATCGTGCATATTTCAGACCTGCACGGAGCGGTTTTCGGGAAAGACAACGAAAAACTGGTCAGGCAGATCAGCGCACTGGAACCCGATATCCTCTGCATTACGGGGGATATGGTCCACAGTTTCTCCGATGACGGGGAGGCCTTTCTGAACCTGGTGGCAGGTCTGGACAAGCGCCTGGTCAAACTCTTCGTCTCAGGCAACCACGAAAATCTGCAGCGGACGCTGACGGGCTATCAGCAGCTGAACCGGTCGGTGCTGTATCGAAAACTGGAAAATCACAATCTGAAACTCCTCGACGGAGCCACCTACCAGCCTGCGGATCTGCCCATCCGGTTTGCCGGAATGGCCGATGATCACAGCCACTATCAGGGACTGGGTTTTAATGAGGATTTCTTTGATCCGGCCAGGTGGCTGCCCGCTCCGGCGGAGAACCGGTTTGAGGTGGCACTGATCCACCGGCCCAATTACTTTCGCAGCATCGCCGATCACGGGTTTGATCTGATGCTCTCGGGGCACACCCATGGCGGGATCATCCGGATCTACGGAAAAGGCGGATTGCTGTCTCCGGAACGCAAGTTCTTTCCGGAACTGGACCGCGGACTGTTCCATAAGGGGAACGCTTACCTGCATGTTTCTTCCGGTCTTGGCCAGGTCAAGCCGATCCCCCGGGTGGACAATCGCCCGGAAGTGACATTGCTGATCCTGCGCAGGGGGCCCAGGGACACCCGTCACATGAAAGCCGTCAGTGATCAATAAAGAAGAAAAGCGATGTTTCGGCATCGCTTTTCTTTGAGAATTTCTTCTTTTCAGTCCTGTTCAATTCTTCGACCTGTTCAACTCTTTGTCTTCT
>CAYYVR010000208.1:0-3034 GCA_964475185.1 uncultured Clostridium sp.
CTGGTGCGGAAATGCTCTGTGCCGATGACTTCCTTGGCATGGAAAATATAATAAGGCTTCACGCGGCAGCGCAGCAGATCCTGATTGAGCTTTTTCATGATATGGGGATCATCGTTGATGCCTTTGAGCAGGACCGCCTGATTGCCCAGCGGGACTCCGGCTTCCGATAATCTGGCCAGAGCGTCTCTGACATCTTCGGTCAGCTCCAGGGGATGATTGCACTGGATATTGATATACAGCGGATGGTGCTTTTTGAGCATATTGCAGAAATCCTCGGTGACCCGCTGGGGGATGGTGATGGGCATCCTCGTCCCGATCCGTTTGATCTCCACATGATCGATCTCATCCAGCTTTGACAGCAGCCAGTCGATGCGATCATCAGAGAGCGTCAGCGGATCGCCGCCGGTGATGAGCACATCACGGATCTCCGGATTATTGCGAACATACTCGATGGCCTTTTCCAGATCCTCCGTGGAGGTCGGACGGTCAAATTCTCCGATGTTGCGCCGCCGCTGACAGTGCCGGCAGTACATGCCGCACTGATTGGTGGCGTAAATGATGAGACGGTCTGAATAGCGCCGGGTGACGGCTTCAGCCGGGTTGGTATATTCCTCCCCCATGGGGTCGGGTTTGCCATGGCCTTCCTTCATTTCCAGCCCAATGGGAATGGATTGCAGAAAGACCGGATTCTCATAATGGGAAAGCGGATCTTCATTGCCGATGAGTGCCAGAAAATTCGGCGAAATGGCCCAGCGGAATTTTGCGCCCACCCGGTCGATCTCGGCTTTTTGCTTTTCAGTGAGTCCGATGAGGCGGTCTAATGTATCCGAGTCCTTGATCCGGGCACTGACCTGCCAGTGCCAGTCATTCCATTGTTCCTCGGTGGCGCCCAGCTCTTCCATGATCCGGGTTTTTCGTTCGCTGATCATCGCCTGACTGTTCAGTCCCGACGGGATCTTGTCTTTGACATCCAGGTATTCCTGGATCTTTGATTTCAATACGGAAGCACGTTCCAGTGAAATATCTCTTGCAGTTTTGTTCAATCGTGTCGCCCCCTTTTTGACTATTAAAGAAGTCCGTTTGCCGGAATATGCATCCCAGGTACGGATTATCGGCAAAAGAATTCATTTACAGTATAATTTTACATTAAAACAACCCTTAAATCAAACATAAGTTGTCACTCTCGTTTAATCATTTAAACAAAGGCTTTTTCGGCGCCCCAGGAAAGCATCTGAGCCCAACACCGGATCTGCTGTGATTTCAAAACGGCTGAAACATCATCACGAAAATGTGTCTGTCCGCGCCATCCCATGGCTGATCGATATCAGCCAATCAATTAGATTCCGCAGCAAATCCTGCATAACAAAAAAAGAACCGAATAAAATAATTTATCCGATTCTCCATATTTTATGCAGTTGCAAGTTCACGCGTCACATTGATCCCCCGCCGGCACTGACATTCTCCGTCCGTCTGCCAGCAGTTCGACTTTTATTCAGCCTGTGACCGGATCATTTCCCGAATCATTTCCCGATTTGTTTTCCGGTTAGTTTCCCGTGTCAATTCCCGTGTCATCCGCTGGCGCCCTTCTCTCATCTGCCGCGGGATCCACTGTCTGATCCGGTGCCTGATCCATCGTCTGGTTCTCTGGGGACGCCTCCATCGCTGGATCGTTTGGCCCCATCGCAGGTTCGACGGGTTGAGCACTGATTTGAGCCTGGCTCTGATCTTTGGCCCGGGCTTCGGCCTCTGTGCGGGCTTGTTCCTGCGCGGTCGCCCGGGACATTTCTTCTGTTACCTTGCGGATGATCTTATGATCCTCTCTGGTGAGCGTCAGTTTGTGATAAAGATCCGGGCGGCGCTGGCGGGTCAGCTCCAGGGACATGAACCGCCGCCACTGGCGGATCTTTTCATGATGGCCCGACAAAAGCACCGCAGGCACTTTCATGCCGCGGAAGTCTGCAGGTTTCGTATAGTGGGGATATTCAAGGCTCCCTTCGGTGAAGGATTCCTCAAAGGTGGACTCATGGGACCCCAGGGCTCCGGGGATCAGCCGGACGACGGCATCGATGAGGGGCAGCGCAGCCATCTCACCGCCGGTGAGAATAAAATCCCCAATGGAGATCTCCTCATCGATGACGGAATAGATCCGCTCATCGATGCCTTCATAATGACCGCACAGCAGCGTGAATCCATCCAGCTGGCTCAGCTCCCTGGCTTTGGCCTGATCAAAGGTCTTCCCCCGGGGGCCCAGAAAGATCACGGGGCCGGGATTGGCTTCTTTCACCGCGGCAATGCCGTCCATGATGGGCTGGCAGGCCATGACCATCCCGAATCCGCCGCCATAGGGGGAGTCATCCACCCGGTTGTGGCGGTCCGTGCTGAACGCTCTGATGTTATGGAGCTCCAGTGAATACAGGCCCGCCTGGCGGGCCCGGCCCATGATGCTGTGGGAAAGGACCTCGAACATTTCAGGAAACAGCGTCAGGACATCAATCCTCATAGTTCCATTCCCTGGCGGGGCGGATCACCATTTTATTGCCGTCCACGTCGATGCTGATCACAATGGTCTTCATGGCCGGGATCAGAAGCTGCTTCGGTTTCTGGATCCAGTAGACATCATTGGATCCGGTCTGGATGACATCGTAGATGATGCCCAGATCCTCGCCCTCGCTGTCAAAAACCTGCATGCCGCGCAGCTCATCAATGAAATATTCATCCTTTTTCTTTTTCACAGCGTCTTCAAAACGCACTTCCACATATTCATCCTTCAGGGCCGCCAGGGGCTCCGGGGCGTCGAATCCGGCCAGTTTGAGAATGGCCCGGTCGGCCTGGAGCTTGACGAATTCCACTTTATATTCCACGCCTTTGATGATGACATAGGTCAGCCGGCGAAAACGCCGCAGATCGTCCGTCAGCGGCAGGACCTTGACTTCTCCCTTGATGCCGTGGGGCTTGCCCACCTGACCAATGGCGATATTACCTTCCTCTGGTAGTTTCATGGTTCATTCTCCTTGCGTCTTTTCTCATTCCATTA
>CAYYVR010000209.1:0-3033 GCA_964475185.1 uncultured Clostridium sp.
CCACATCGATCCCCCGGGTGGGTTCTGAAACAAAGAGGAGATCAGGATTTGTAGCAAAGGCTTTTGCAAGGCATACTTTCTGCTGATTTCCGCCGGACAGGCTCCGGGCATGCTGAGACGGACCCGTTGCTTTTATTTCCAGCTGATCCATATATTTCTGAGCCAGTTCCCGAAGGGCTTTATCATCCCGCACCTGGAACGGTCCGACTTTCTTCAGAAATTTATTTTGGATCTGCATGGCATTGAACCCAATGTTCCAGTCGATGGATTCATCCAGCAGCAAGCCGACCCCGCGGCGATCTTCGGAAACGAAGGCGATTTTCGCCATCAGCGGGTTTTTCGGATCTGTAAAGTCCAGTTTTTCGCCATTGTAGCTGATTTCGCCGCCCGATGGATACAGCCCCATCACACCGTTGGGAAGACCGATTTTACCCTGTCCGGCCAGTCCTCCGATGCCCAGGATCTCGCCCCTTCGGATTTTCAGATCGACATCCCGCACGGTTTCGCCTGGCATATCGACCCAAAGATTTTTGATTTCCATGATGATGTCATCATCATTCAGCACACGGGCCACATGGCGCACTGATTCGTTGACGCCTCTGCCCACCATCCATTCAGCGATATCACGGACCCGGACCCCCTCGACGGGCGTCTCCCTGACGACGATGCCATCCCGGAGAACGACGATTTTATCGCATATGCCTGTGATCTCATTGAGTCGGTGGGAAATAAAAATGATTCCGATGCCCAGGTCAGCAAGTTTTTTCATTGCGTCTTTCAGATAAATGGCTTCTGATTCCGTCAGGACAGCCGTTGGCTCATCCAGAACAAGCAGCTTGACTTGCTTTCGGTTGATCTCCCGGGCGATTTCAATGAATTGCTTATGACCCACCGGCATCTCTGATACAAACGTGCCGGCATCGATATTGACCCCCAGCATGCCAATGGCAGCCTGGGATTCCTGTTCCATGGTTTTCCTGTCAAGGGATTCGAATTTTTTCCCGGCGATTTTGGAAATCAATGTCTTTTTGGTCTTTTCCATGTTCAGCTGAATGTTTTCAGTGGCAGTGAATCCCGGGATCAGGGAGAATTCCTGATGGACCATGCCGATGCCGGCCTCAAGGGCCTGAACCGGAGATTTGAATTCCACTTTATTTCCCTGAAAGTAAATCTCTCCCTCGTACCCGCCTGTTTCATGGATCACTTCCATGCCGAACAGGATTTTCATCAACGTCGATTTTCCGGCACCGTTCTCCCCCACCAGACCAAGGATCTGGCCTTCATTCAACGAAAAATTGACATCCTTCAGAACCCTGTTGCCGTTAAATTCTTTTCCGATCGCTTCCAATCGCAAGAGTTCTTTTTCTGAGGACATTATTTCACCTCTCTCCTATTGTCTGATTAAAACATAAACGGCTCAAAGAGCCGTTTATGCCGCTAATTAGATTGAACATTACAGCGATAGTTAGTCGTTTTTGATATTGAGGAACTTTTCCGGAACTTCCACTTTGGTGGCGCCCATGTAGCCTTTGCCGAATACATAGGTATCCTGATAGACCATGACATGGTTGGTCTTGGTTTCTCCGGTCTGGCTGTCAACATAGTTGGTTCCATTCCATTCTGCACCTGGGGTAACAGACTTGAACGCTTCGATCAGATCTTCCTTGGAATCAAACTGATAGGTTCCTTCGAGAACGCCTTTGGCAAATTCGCCGAATCCTTCAGATCCTGTGAATCCATAGGAGTATGCCCAGGTACCCATGCGGCCGCTGCCGGCTGTCTGCTTCACTGCGTCTTCAACTTTGGCGAGAATGGCGGGCCAGTTTCCTGCCTCTTCGGTAAGGCTGATGTTCAGTGCGGCGGGATAACCCATGATCGGGGAAGGCAGATCCGGTTCAACAAAGATCGCACCGAGGGAAGCGACGCGGTTCAGCAGCGGTTCGGTCTGTGCATCATTGGTAGCAAAGAATGCCGTATCTTTTCCGTATTTTTCGACCCAGGCAGGCATCTGATCCTGGATATACTTTTTGGCGCCGGCGACCTTGACGTCTGACATTGGGTCCGGAGCGGTTTCATCGATGAATTCCATTCCCAGATCTTCGCAGGCTGCCTTCATGATGTTTCTTCTTCTGGAGAGAAGTTCGATGGACATGTGGCGCGGGAATGAGATGTGGACAAACTTTGTGGCGCCCAATTGCTTGGCGACCCAGGGGATCAGATAACCGCGATTGATGTTATCGGGGTCAACGACCATATCGGCAGCAGCATCGATCATCTTGGGATCTTCCTGAGAGGAATTTGCCAAAAGGAGGATATCAGGTCTGGTTTCTCTGATTTTCTTGAATGCGGCGACTGTACCGGGGACTGCCTGATTGACAATGATGGCCTTCATTTTAGGATCATTGGCCAGCTGGGTGATGGACTGAATGGTGGCTTCCTGTTCCTGGTCGAAATTATCAGGATAGGTGACATGCTGGATCATACCGCCGTCATCAACGGACTTGTACTTTGCGATCAGGGCTTCAGCACCGCGAAGCTCATCCTCGGACTGTGAAACAGTACCGGTAACGATGCCGATGTGGTAACTGCCTGGTTCCTGTTTGGTGAACTGATAACCGGTTCCACCGGCAGTCGTCGTATCGCCTCCGGTAGATGGTGTGGTTGTTTCAGCAGGCTTTGTGCAGGCTGAAAGGCCAACTGCCATGGTCAATGCGATAACAGATGTTATAAGTCGTTTAAACATACTATTTCCCCCTATGTCGTTAGTACTCCGGGATCAGAAAGATTTCCCCGAGCTGAATCTAATTCTTATATTAAAACTCACCAAAAGTTTATTCAAGGATTGTTAATATTGTCAATTTGCAAATCCCTTGTCACCGGGGAGATAAGTTTATCAAAAAAATAAATAGTACCACTGGATTTGATCTGACTGGAAAAGTAACTGGGGGATTTAACTTGTTATTTGACAAATGTGTAGTGAGTAAAAGATTTTCAATTTAATGAATCAACCTATTTGTCGGTAAAGAATTAATA
>CAYYVR010000210.1:0-2981 GCA_964475185.1 uncultured Clostridium sp.
AAAGCGGTCATCTCAGGCGAGATGGCCGCTTATTGCAATGATAAATATGAGAGCCCCCGAAGCGATCATCCTTTCGGGTGTTGTTCTTCAAAAGCTATTCACTTCGGAAGATCTTCTGCATCCGCTGCTGGATGCGGGCATGATCCATGGGGTGATTGAAGTACTCTTTGCTGCTGTCATAGATATACTGTGCCATTTCCCTCAGGTGTGCACGATTCCCTGCCGTGCTGGGGTTAACGGCGCCGGCCAGGGCGTCCAGCAGGGCAAGAACAACTGAAATGTCCTCTTTCCCGTAATGGACCAGCTGGCTGTAAGTATCATAAAGATCATCCCTGAAATTATAATTTTCCAGGATCAGATCGGCAAACGTATCCTCATCTGCCTTGGGTGATTCAATGATCTGATAATCTCCTTCAATGGTGGCCAGACGGCCGGTCAGAAGCTCCAGGGAGTGGATGCAGCTGATGGCGGTATTGGGGTCGTTGATCCCCGGCGAGATGGCCCGAAGGGCGATGTCGACCAGTTTCTGGATGGCATAGCGGTAATCGGTGATGGTATAGCGCTTACTGGAAAAACTGAAGCTCTTTTGGATCTGATCGCTGGTCTCCTCCAGATCTTCCTCGTTCTCATGAGAAAAAAGCAGCGCAAGGGGATCCCCTTTGCTGACAAAATCTCCGATCTGGGGATGGATGACCAGCCGATACTCCCGGCCGGACAGCTTCTCATGGATCTCATGGCTGTCCAACGCCACCAGATAGCCGCTTTCATGCGCCAGAATCTCACTCTGGATGCTGAAGTGATCCGTCTGATAGGCATCCCTGCGTCTGGACTGATTCTGGTCGATGAACTCATCAATGATGGTCCTGGCTTCATCGTACAGGCCGGAGATGAGATTCTGAGCCTGCACGGAATTTGCCACTGAAAAGATAAAGACAACAAACTGGATGACGCACCAGATGGCATAGACGATGGCCACACTGGCCGACAGGACCCGGTCACTGGTGAAGATCTCCCCCAGGAAGTACAGCGTCGCGATACTGTAGACAAATCCGCCGATGAATGTACCCAGAACTTTCATCGTGGTTTTATCCTGGAGAAAATTCTCCACGACGCGGGGAGAATAATTCGACGAATAGGTGGTCAGCACCACCATGGTGGTGGAAAAGGTGAAGGTCGTGATGGTCAGAAGGGCCCCTGCCAGCGTACCCAGGATGGACTGAGCCAGGGAAACATTGGTCAGAAGGAAATCAGGGACCCGGTTGATCACCGGCAGCGCCTTGGTGTTGATCAGGAGGACGACGATGGCCAGGATCGCTCCCCAGGCGGCCGTAGAGACCAGATAAAACCAGGGTTTATTATCGTTATAATACATTCTGAGTTTCTTCAGCATATTTCCTCCTGCGTGCAAGTCCCCGTCATCATCAATCGGACCCGGTCTGGCCCCGTCTGATTCCCCGGAACACTGCCGGATTCAGTTTGATCCGTCCAATTTGAGCCGTAGTGATGGGATGACATCACCGGTCCCCTGTTCAAAATTCGGGTCCATGTGATCCTGCTTAAATTCTGCTTCGTCTGATTTTATGGATTGATTCTATTTTATACCATCCGACCCGGGATGACCACGAAGAAGTCCCATTGCAGCGTCATAAATGGAGAAAACCCTAAGCCTGGTACTGAGGGATTGAAGATGCCTCACACCGCATCCGCCGCTGATCATGGATGCCAAGATAAAGAAATCGGAGAGAACAGTTGATCTGCTCTCTCCGATTTGAAATATGATTCAGTTAATGACTGATTTGACTGGATGGGCGGTTTATGCCAGAGCCTGCCTGATGAACCAGATCTCCTTGTCATAGCCGGCCACATGGTCTTCCATCATATTGGCCCAGGCAAACTCTTCCTCAGTGGCTTCGCTGCGGATCTTCAGGGCCAGTGCCTTCATGTGTTCAAGGTATTTCTTAGCCTGTTCCAACGATTCCTCGATGGAGTAGCCGCGCACTTCGAGTTCTTTGAGATCCGTCAGTTCCAGATATTCCTTCATGGTTGCCGGCGGCATGTTTCCGTCCATCTTCATCCGCTCTGCAACTTCGTCATACTTTTCGAAGGCGTCATCATAGAGTGCTTCCAGATACTCATGGACCTGCTTGAAGGCCTTGCCTTCAACGTTCCAGTGTAAGTTATGGAGCAGGACGTTCCCTACCATTAAATTAGCTAAATATTTCTTTTTCATAATGTTTGTTCCTCCATTTTTTATTTTATCCATCCCCCTGGAGGGACAGAACTTGAATCAACCTATGTCTCTATCTTAGACTAATTCTATTTTAAATGCAATGAATGAATTGTAAACACTCTTGAAAGGTTTCTTTACAATCCGGAAAAGTCATTGTTACCAGATGAATGCAGGGAAAATTTCCGGGGTGCCGCCTCTGATCAGGCTCTGATCAGGCGAGCCAGGCTATCTCGAATCAAGGCCTCTGAGCAGGATCCTTTACGGCACCGATCCCGCCCTTGTGTCAACCGGAGAGGAAGAATCCGCATAACTTAAAAGTTCGAAGGTCTGTTCCCGGGAGGTCTTGATTTTGTTAATAATCCCTCCCATTGCGAACAGGCAGGAGGAATGATGCTACACTTATTAATCAGAGAATACCCATCATGGAGGATCAAAAAATGGATATACATTTTCCCATCGAAGAAACCGTACGCAAACGGTACAGTGTGAGAAACTATTCCGACCAGACCGTTGCCGCTGAGACCATCAGCGACTTAAAAACCTTTGTCCGGTCCCTGGAGAACCCCTTCGGCAAACCGATCAGCTTTCATTTTCTTGACATGCAGAAGGCCCGTGAATCCGAAAAACTGGGTACCTACGGCGTCATCAAGGGCGCCCGTCACTACATCGGCACAACGATCAGGCTGGAACCATTGGCCCTGGAGGCACTGGGTTATGAATTCGAAGTGGCTGTGCTCTACCTGGCCAGTCT
>CAYYVR010000211.1:0-2964 GCA_964475185.1 uncultured Clostridium sp.
GGGAAAACCCCCTGGTGATCCAGGAGGTTCATGTTCATCCCTTGATTGCCGCCTGATGGCGGCAGGCATTGGGGTCTCTTCGGCCGGTGAGCCAGACAGTGCGGACACTGTTTCACGCACCCGGTCAAAGATCCCGGTCATGGATCCCGGTCATGGAATCCGGTCATAGAGTCCGGTCAAAATCTTATGTTTCCTGACTGCCGAAGGAATCATCCCCATAGGGGTCTTCCGCCGATTCTTCGGATGTCTCTTTCACAATAAAGCGGTCAAAGATCCAAATCACAGCCGGTAATATGACAAAGGTACTGACCAGAGCCAATGACACGTTAATGACCGTCATCAGTCCAAAGTCTTTCAATATCACAAAGTTCGAAAACATCAGCACGCTGAATCCGCCGATGGTGGTCAATCCGGAAGCCAGCGTCGCTTTCCCGATTCGTTTCACCGTAATTGCCATTGCCTCAGCTTTGCTCTTGTTATTGCTGCGTTCTTCCATATATCGCTCCAGCAGCATGATGGTCATTTCAGTTCCCATCCCAAGGATCAATGCCCCCAGTGTCGCTGTGATCGGCGTATATTTCAGGCCCAGCAGGTACATGATCCCACCGGACATTCCGACGATCAAAATGATCGGGAGAACCGGGATCAAAGCTTTGAACAGATTGCGGTATATCAGCAGCAGGGCAGCGAACACTAATCCGATCCCAAGAATCGTCATCATAACCCGTCCCTCCGTGAGTCCTTTGACCATTTCAACGTCAAGTACACTCTTTCCGGTGACGGATACTTCCATCGGAGCACCCTTCAGGGTTTCCCTCATATCCTCTACGAAGCGCTGCAGTTGTTCTGTCGGCATGTGCCTGATATTGAGAATAACAGCTCCTTTGGTTCCGTCCTCGCTGAGGAACATACTTCTCTGGCTGTCCGGTATATCATTCACCGCATCCAGATACTCGGCATGGCTCAAATCATCCTGATCTGAGAAGTTCTCTACTAAATTATCGATGGATCTGACATCTTCGACCTGACCCTGGAAGTCTGTTTTTATCACTTCCACTTTGTTCTGGATCCATGCTATGTTTTCCTCAGCCAGTATATTGTCATCTTTCAGATAGAGCACCATCTGGTCCGTAGAACCGACGACATCCCGCACGTAGTGGATATCTCCCAGTGCCGCCATTTCCTGCGGCATAAAGGTTTCAATGTCCGTCTCCACGCCGACACGCGAATCTGCTGCCAGCCCCAATCCTGCCAGGGATACTGCAATGATCAGAACCAGGGGAGCAAATTTTGTGACGAGTTTCGCCGTTTTGCCCAACAATCTGCTGATCACGCCATCTTCTTCCGGTCCGTTTGCGGTGCCGGGTTTTGATTTGGGATTCACCTGGTCTCTGATTTTCAGGATCGGCATCAACAGGAAGACACTGCCTAAAAAGCTGATGATCACGCCAATGGTCAGCATTTTTCCGAAGTCTTTGATCATCGGCACCGGCGAAGCGTAGAGTGAAATAAATCCTAACATGGTGGCAAAAACGGCAACAGCAACGGCTTTTCCGATTTGTGACAGCGAGTTTGTCACCGACCGTTCTTCTTCATAGCGGTTATGGAATTGAATGGAATAGTCGATCCCAAGTCCGATCAGGATGGGGAATACCGCCATGGATACCATGGTCATGGAAACACTGAGGTGCCCCATCAAACCGAGGGTTGCAATCACTGAAACCAGGATGACCCCGATACTCAGTATTTTCCATCTGACATTGAAAATGAAAAACAGGATCGCCAGCATGATGAAGACCGCCATCACAACCATCAGCTGCATGTTTGATTTCATTTCCTGGCGCAGGGAGGAGTCTAACACGGGTTTGCCGGAAATGACATAGTCGATGTTGCCGGTGTCAGAATACTCCTGTTCCATGGCACGAGTCACGTCCAGGAATAACGCATCCTTGTCCCCGTCATCGATGTTCCCTTCTAATTTGATCATGACCATCATGTGCTCATCGTCGATGACGGTATCCGAGAACACCTCCCTCAACGTTCCGTCTTCTTCAAACCAAATGTTGTCCAATTCCTTCTGATCATGGGGGATATCAGCCGCCAGCATGCCTGATTTCTCATGGAACGTCTCCAATCCCTCACTGAGCTCCTCCAGGTTTTCACCCATCGTAACGAAACCGTCAGCCATGGTTGCCAGTTCATCCGGATCGATGCCGCCGGATAAGCTGGATTTCATTTCAGTGACTTCATTTTCGATGTCAGCCATCATCCCGGAAAATAACACCGATGGATCCATGGAGGCCGAGAGCGTTTCACCAATTTTATCCGGCAGATTGGCGATGCCGCCTCCCATCTTCTTCAGGTTTTCACCCATGGTCACAAAGCCGTCTGCCATGGTTTTGAGTTCTTCCGGATCGATGCCGCCCGTTAAACTGCTTTTCATGTCCTCAACATCAGCTTCGATGTCAGTCATCATGGCAGCGAACAAAGCGGATGGATCCATGGAGCCGGTCAGGGCTTCACTCATTTTATCTGGCAGATTGGAGATGCCCCCGCCCATTTCCTTGAGCTTTTCACCCATCGCCGTCAGTCCCTGAGCCATGGATTTTAATCCTTCAGGATCCATGCCGCCAGACAGGCTTGACTTCATATCAGCAATTTCTGTTTCCATCTTTGCTTTCATGTCAGAGAGTATTTCAGCGGGCCCTTCCCCCAGGGATCCTGCTATTTCCTCCGGCATGGTCAGGATGCTTTCGCTGAAGCTGATCAATCCGTTGCCCATTTCTGAAAGTCTGGTGGAAATTTCAGTGAATTGGTCCGGTGAGGCTTCGGGGAGGCTGTCTTTGATCGCTGCGATCTCACTTTGCAGATTCTGCTTTATGGTTTCCAATCCGGCAGATGTGCCGCCAGCAATGCTTTTCAGATCCGTCGTCTGGTCGGACATGGTCCCCAGGCCCTGGGCGC
>CAYYVR010000212.1:0-2934 GCA_964475185.1 uncultured Clostridium sp.
TTACATCACAGAAAAAGGGACTGAGTTTAACTTCAGTCCCAGGAGGTTATTTTGATATTTGCCGGAAAACGGCCATAGGAGTCTGATTATTTGTTCTTCACATATTCAGCCACCGTCTCGCCGCAGACATAACCTGAGGTGAGGACCCAGCCGTTATTGGCTCCGCCAAAGGTCACATAAGGTTTTTTCTCGCTGAACAGGACGCCGGCGCTGTCACTGCCCACTGCAAACAGACCGGGGATCGGCTCGCCTGTGGTTTTCAGTACCTGCATATCCGGATTGATGTCCAGTCCGGCACAGGTATTGTAGGAGTAACTGGCCATTTTCACTGCGTAGTACGGTCCGTCTTTGATCTCGACGAGGAACTCTTTGGGTTTCCTGAATTCAGGATCTTCTCCGCTTTGGGCGAATCCATTGTAGCTGGTCACGGTTTCGACCAGATTGTTCAGGTCGACGCAGATCAGGGCAGCCAGTTCCTCCAGTGTGTCGGCTTTGAAGACAAAGCCTTCCCGGATGGCTGCCTCCAGGACATCATACGTCTCCGGAAGCGGGGTGTTCATCGGAATGGCGCCGTTGTAACCCAGGAACCCTGCCGAAACGCCGCCCAGGGGATGCTGGAACCCGGCATCACGGATGGAATCCAGCTGCGGCGTACTCCAGATGCTGTAGAAATTCGGTCCGGCCAGCCAGGGATCCAGCATGGCGATGCCGGTTTCAGAAGCAAAGCGCTTGCCTTCCATGTTAACGGCCAGACTGTTGGGCGAGATGCCTAAAAACATTGGCAGATCGGCCACCGACCAGGCTTCCTCTTTACCGGTGATGGGGCTGTAGGACCCTTCCACATAATTGACTCCGAACCCAAGGTGGGGCTTCAGGAAGGATTCCGAACCGGACATATGGACTTCCGGGGGCATCCCGATGTTATAGGTGGCTGCTCCATTGTCAATGGCTGCCTGGATCATTTTTCCGTCGTTGCGGGCACTGCCGTACACTTTCCACTCGCCTTTGAGCGGATAGTATTCATTGGACAGATATTTCACCAGCATCTCCGGGCTGCCCAGGAATCCGCCGGTGGCCATCACGACGGCCTTGGCTTTGATAATGTAGTCGGTGTTGGTGATCCTGTTATGGGCTTTTACCCCCACCACCGCGCCGTCATCGTCCATTAGCAACTCCGTGGCTTCGGTCTCCAGCAGATATTTTCCGCCCAATGTTTCGTATTTTTGGATCATGTTGTCAAAATTGGCGGCGATTTCCCGTTTGTTATAAGCGTAGAAGAACATTTCCGGATGCTCCGGCGGCTTGTTGGGCGCCCACTGGAATTTGACTTTATACCAGTCCTGGGGTGTGAATCCCGGTTTAGCCTCGAAATCAAACAGAACGTCCTGTTCCATGGCCAGCCAGTCAAAGGCTTCGCCGGACCTTGCAAAGAACAGATCCAGCATGTCCTTTTTCGCATCGCCTTCGGTATATTCCCACCAGGCCTCATACAGTGCATCGGCATCCGTGAAGTCTTCTCCCCCGTTGTATTGTTCCTTCACTTTGGGGGGATTGATGGCCATGATCTCTGAGGTCAGCGCCGTCGTTCCGCCATAGCGGCCCTGTTTGTCGATGGCCAGCACCTGAGCGCCCTGTTCTGCGGCCCGCAGTGCTGTGTAGGTACCGGAACCGCCCATGCCCACCACCAGGACCTCTGTGGAGAGTTCTTCGGTCTTGAGGTCTGGTTTGACCACTTTCATGAATGCGAGCAATGCATCCTCCGAGGAGCCCCCGGCGATCAGTGCCTGCCGGAGTGCGTCTTCCACTGCCAGTTTGGTGGAATTGCTGGTGGTGGTGACGCCTGTGACGCCATCGATGCCCAGACTCTGAGCTTCGATGATCCGCGGCACGAAGGCTTTGGTCACTGCATCCAGCATGGAGGTCGTATCCCCTGAGTCATCCAGGAGGCGTATGGCTTCGATTTGATCTTCAGTTACATCCACTTCCAGAAGCGTCGGATAGGACAGACTGAAACCCACCGCCTGACCGGTATACGTGCCCGGTTTCATTTTTACGGTGACGTCCGCTGTGGTCCCTTCCGCCTGATGGAAGATGTCGCCCGCCGCCTGGATGACGGCCTGGGACGTCATGCTTGCCCCGGCCACGATATCGATCTGGCTGCTGCCGGCAGCAGTGATCCGCTCAGCCAGTACCGGGAGTGCGGCTTTACCGATCTCCGCTGTCTCGGCATCGCCAACCGCTTCGACTTTGGTCAGCTCATCACCGGCAAAGGTGATGGAGACGCTGACGGGGCCGCCGTAGCCAGCAGCTTCTGCAGTATAGGTGCCATCCTTGAACTTCTGCGCCTCACCCGCCGTCGTTGACGGTTGCGTGTCACCGGCTGTTGTTACCGCCGTGGTCGTTGCAGGACTAGTGGTTTGCGGTGTCGTTGTATCAGTGCCTCCACCTGTGTCGCATCCCATGAAGATCATCATGCCAGAGAGAAATAGTGCGAAAATTTTACGTTTCACTGTTGAGGCCTCTCTTTCATTAAAATTTTGTCAACTAAATCATAACATAGTTAATATTTTAATATAAACACCGGATAATCGCTGATCTGAGTGCACATCCGAGCTTTAAACGAAAATTCAGGGGTACAGGTCACCACTGCTTTGAAATCCTCGGATTCAAGCAGGCAGATCCCTAAAACCTTTTGGTAAACGAGACGATCATGATGTCAGGTTGGATAAGTTTCAGCGCCGTTGGTTCAGGGGGACATTTCAGGGTTCGATCAGAAAATCCGCTGCATCTTACCAATGAAGCTTTTTTCCATAGCAGCACAGTTGCCTGATCCATCCCAAACCGGCTCCGGCGAGGAGGGCACGCGGGGGAATGTTTGGTCCCTGCCCGGATCTCACGCATTGCAAGAGCCCCTGAAATTAGTCCCTTCGGCAC
>CAYYVR010000213.1:0-2931 GCA_964475185.1 uncultured Clostridium sp.
AACAAATAAAAACAAATAAAACAAACAAGATATATCAGATATACATATAAACTAGATAAGATCACTAACAGGGTTTTCTTTCGATCATTTTTCAGATATCACTGGATTTTTCAGGCAAGGCCCCGTTACAATAAAACAAAGACTACTGAAAGCCGACCCGGGGTCAGGCGCAGAGGATGCAGAACGGATAAACTGACAGGATCAGAAAAGGAAGGTGAAGCTGATGTTCAGGCAAAACAACCCGACAGGAAATAAGCGGAGCGCCGCGCTGCTGGCAGCCATCCTTCTTCTGATGTCCTTCCTTCTGTTCTCCCTCAGTGCGTGCAAGATGGCACCAAAGCCCACCAACGAGGAGATCCTGGAGGCCGTTCGGATCTCCAATGAGAGGGATCCTTCCCCGCTGGATCTGGATTACACCGACATGGAAGTGCCCAATCGCGGCTATGGCAGTGCCAGAGCGATCCTGTGGATCCCGGATAAAAGCATCCAGCGTAATTTCACCATCCGCTGGGATGAAGATACCGGGACATTCCAGGTGGCGGATTACATTACATTGGAGAAGAGAGACGATAACAGTTATTATGAGATCACAGAGTAGGTCGAGCAAGCTCCGGTGGGGAAACCCTGCCGGAGCTTGCTGATGCTGATCATAAAAGATCGGGCATTTCCTGCTGAAAATTTTTTCACCCCCGCAGATCAGCGATGAGCCGTTTCGGGTCCATGAGGAGCTTCAGCGCATCCTCAGTGGATCGGACCAGAAGGTCCGCTTCGCTGAGGATCCCCGCATAAAGGCCTTCTTCCTCCAGCACCGCCACAGAGAGCGCAGCGCTTTGAAACATCAGGCGGTCGTTTCGTCCGTTGCCGATGCAGGCACAGCGATGGCCGCCCAGACCATCGACAAAAGCCTGCTTGGCTTCACTGGCATGGGCACCCGGAATGATTTCAAGGCGGACGGGCAGTCCGGTGACCTCACGGGCGGCCGTACCCTGGGTATCCGAGGTGAGAACGTGCACCGTATAGGACTGACCCAGGGCCTGGATCAGATCGCGGACGGAAGTCCGGATGATCCCATCCGCCGCAATGGTGCCGTTGAAATCCAACACGATGTGATCCAGGGACAGTGTCTGATAGCCGGGGATCTCAATGATCATATATATCACTCCATTTTCATGTGTTTTCAGGCACCGCGGGAATCCCCCACCGCAGATGGAAAGGCAGTCCGGCGCCTGAGCTTATTCTGATTATAGTCCCTGAAAGGGATTCTGGCGCAGGCTTTGTGAGCAGAAAAAACAATTGAAATCAGACAGAGATACAGAGGGATCGTTTTGATGGCAAAAAGTCAGCTTCCAGTGGATCAATCAAAACGGGCCCTGTGATGGTCAATGAAGTATGAACGGTGTGAACGCGAAGTAAATTATCTTTAGCGTTTTGCTCCCTTCACCCAAAGGATTTTCAAATACAACTATAATGAAGATCAGAGTGTTTCATATGATTGAATGAAGAAATCTCAGGAAGGACTCTCAGAAAGAAATCTCAGGAAGAGACTGAAGGAAGCACCAAGCTGAAAGAGCAGTTTGTCTGCTGACCGCTTTGGGATTCATTCAACCAGTCAATGGAAAAACAAAAATAAAGGAAATCAAAAAAAGTTAAACAGGAGGACATTGCGATGAAATTATTTGATCTGACAGGAAAAGTGGCTGTGATCACCGGCGCCAGTTCGGGGATCGGAGCGAGAGCTGCCGTTGCCTATGCCGAGGCCGGTGCGGATGTGGCCATCCTGGCCCGTCGTCTGGAGAAGCTCAGGGATGTCGAGGAAACCGTTGAAAAACTGGGTAGAAAAGCGCTGGCGGTGGAATGTGATGTCACATCGGAAGAATCCGTCAAGGCAGCCATGGAAAAGGTCAGGGACGAATACGGCCGGATCGATATCCTCTTCAACAATGCCGGCGTCGCCGTCACCGGCGGGGTCGATACCATGTCCGAGGAAGACTGGGACAAATCCTTTGACACCAACGTCAAAGGGATCTTCCTGTGCTCGAAGTATGTCGTGCCGATCATGAAGGAACAGAACTACGGCAAGATCGTCAACACGGCTTCGGTGAACGCAGTCATCGTGGACAAGCAGGATGTCTTCATCCGTCATTCCTACAACGCCTCCAAAGCGGCGGTGGTGGGTCTGACCCGTGCCATGGCCGGTTCCTACGGACGGTACGGCATCACCGTCAACGCCATCGGACCGGGGCTCTTTGAATCAGAGATGACCAAAGACACGCTGTTCAAATCTGAAGAGTTCCTGAAGGGATATAATTATCAGAATCCGGCGGGGCGTCCGGGACACAAGGAAGAACTCAACGGCACCATCATTTATCTGTCTTCTGATGCATCCAGTTATGTTCAGGGCCAGCTGATCCTGGTGGACGGCGGAGCTGCCATCGTTTAAACGGTCATCTTAAATGGACATCTAAGCAGGACCTCTAAGCAGGACATCTAAGCAGGACCTCTTAGTGGGACATCTTAGCAGGACATCCAGATGGACCAGCGGCCCTTCAAAAAAACGGGGGTCAGAGAAAATGATCGTGGAACACACTGATCACAGAACACACGGATCAACTCAAAAACCAGTCATACGTGGTATGGCTGGTTTTTGCATGAGGATCAGCGATCGGCCGGGGGTTCAGCAGAGCGCATCGCAAGTTTGATGCCCATAAAGATCCCGAAGATCCCGCCTGCGACGATGCCAAGGTAGGTGGTCAGTTCATACCCTTCAAAGCCCGTGAGTTCATGGATGTCAAACCCACCCAGGAAGGTTCCGCCCAGGATCAGGCCGAGATAGCCGCCGCCGAAGGCCCCTGCAGCCAGTCCGATGAGGCCGCCGATTATTTTGCGTATTTTCATTTTATCCATTTTCGATCAGATCCTTTCAAGTCCATT
>CAYYVR010000214.1:0-2824 GCA_964475185.1 uncultured Clostridium sp.
AGCTGAAAGTGGCTTGAACACTATGTTCCGGGCCCATTCAGCAGTCTCTAATTAATCCGGCTAAAACTCCGGATGAAGCTAAAGAGGAAGAGCACATCCTGACCGTGGAAGGAAACCAGCTGGTCCAGCCTGGAAGGCGCAATGTAGCGGATATCAATGACCGTGGTGCGGGCATAGCCCTGGGCCAGCAGCGGGATGAGGCTGGAGCCGAATGAATCGCGGAAGACCACGAGTTCCCGGTCAGAGGGGCTGCTCTGTGTGCTGCATGGAGCATCGGGATCCATCAGGATCCGGTCGGTCAATGAGGATCCGGGTGTTGGAAGCGGCACAGTTTTGATGGCAGAGCCGTTCACTTCTTCAGCCGGTACAGAAAATTTCAGGAGGATGCTATACTTAATGACAGAGCGTTCGGATGAAAAACCGGCTTGAATTTAACCAGATGTAGTGATGGGAGTGATATTGTGATTGGAATCAGGAATGCGAGAATTGAAACCATAGCCAATGGGACCATCGAAAATGGATGCATTTTAATTGCCGATGGAAAAATAAAAGAAGTGGGGCAAGCGGTGGATTTATCCAACTGTGAGCGGATCATTGACGGGAAAGGACGGGTCCTGACCCCGGGTCTGATCGATGCGCACACCCACCTGGGATTAGCTGAAAGCGGAATTGGGAAAGAGGGGCAGGACACCAATGAATCGACCTCGCCGCTTACGCCGTTTTGCAGTGTGCGTGACGGGATCAATATGGAAGATCAGGCCTTTGATCACTTCAGAAAGGCCGGGATCACTTCAGTGGGGATCCTGCCGGGGAGCGGCAACATCATCGGAGGGACCGGACTGGCCCTGAAGTGCAAAGGCCATATCGTGGATGAATCCGTGCTGAAAGACCCCATCGGGATCAAAGCAGCTTTAGGTGAAAACCCGAAAATGCTGTATGGCAGACAGGACAAATCGCCGGCCACCAGGATGGGCAGTGCCGCCATTTTAAGACAGGCGCTGTTAAAAGCCAAAGAATATCTGGCAAGGGCGGAACAATCAGACGCAGCGTCGCAGGCGCCGGAGGAAGATCGTCAGAGCATCCATTTACTGCCGGTGATCAAAGGCGAGATCCCGCTGATCATCCACTGCCACAGACACGATGATATCGTGACGGCCATCCGCATCGGCAAAGAGTTTGATATTCCCTTTATCCTGGAACACGTAACGGATGGCCACGCGGTCAGGGATCTGATCAAAAAAGAACAGGTCCACTGTGCCGTCGGTCCGACGCTGAACTACCCATCGAAAGTGGAGAATAAAGACCGTGATTTCAGAACGCCGGTGTTATTTGACCGGGCGGGCATCCCATTTTGCCTGATCACGGACCATCCGGTGATCGATGGGCGGAATCTGATATTAACTGCCAGCATCGCCACGCAGTGGGGCATGTCTGATGAAAGCGCCTTAAGGGCGATCACCTTATCTTCAGCTGAACACATTGGGATCGATGACCGGGTGGGTTCGCTGGAGCCCGGCAAGGACGCCGACGTGGTTCTATGGTCCGGCCATCCCCTGGAGCATTCCAGTTTTGCTGATCTGACCATGATCGATGGTGAAGTGATTTATGAAAGGGAGGTCCAATAATGCTGGTTTTCAAGGGAGCTAAAATTTATCCTGTGGTGGGGGACGTTCTGGAAAACGGAATCCTTACCGTCAACGATCAGGGGAAAATCGAACACATCGGCCAGACCGCTGACATTTCAGATGGTGATGAGGTCATTGATTTAAGCGGGAAAGTGATCATCCCAGGGTTGATCGACGCCCACAGTCATGTGGGGATGTGGGGCGATGGAGAAGGTGCTGCCGGGATGGATGGCAATGAATCGGTGCGGCCAATCACCGGGGAAGTAAGGGCGATGGATTCGGTCAATCCCCGGCAAATCAGCTTTGAGTCAGCCCGTGAAGGGGGGATCACCACCCTCCAGATCCTGCCCGGCTCAGGGAATCCCATCGGCGGATTGGCATTTGCGTGTAAAACCTATGGGGATGTCATCGATGAGATGATCGTAAAACATCCTACCGGCTTAAAAGGCGCCACCGGTGAAAACCCGAAGGGCTGGCATGGCGGGAAGGGCCGGTCCCCGGCAACGCGGATGGCAGTTGCAGCCATGATGCGGGACTATTTTGCGCAGGCTAAAGCCTACGGTGAAAAGAAGGCAAAGGCAGAACAGGAAAACCAGCCCTTTTCAACGGATCTGAACCTGGAATCCGGCCTCATGGTGTTAAAGAAAGAGATTCCATTTCGAGTTCATGCGCACCGCCATGATGATATCGTGACGGTGACCCGAATCTGTGAAGAACTTGGCATCGACTATTCCATTGAACACTGCACGGAAGGCCACAAGGTGGCAGCTTATTTAGGGAAAAAGCAGGTCACCGCCATGGTCGGCGCCGGACTTTCCAGTGCAACGAAACCGGAAATGGCAGATCTTTCCGATGAGACACCGGCCATACTGGCAAAAGCCGGCGTCAAAGTCTGCCTGATGACCGACCATCCGTTTTTAAACTGCCGGTATTTTCTGCAATATGGCGCCGTGGCCCACAAATATGGTCTTCCCTTTGCTGAAACGCTGAAAGCGATGACCATTAATCCGGCGCAGGCCCTGGGCATCGACCATCGGGTGGGTTCACTGGAAGCTGGCAAAGATGCTGACTTTGTGGTGCTGAATGCTGAACCCTTCACCTATAAAGGCTCCATCCAGAGTACTTATATCGATGGAAAGAAAGTCTGGGAAAGAATACTGTATTGATCTAAGACCGGTCAGAAAGCACAGGGAGGCTTC
>CAYYVR010000215.1:0-2814 GCA_964475185.1 uncultured Clostridium sp.
CAAAGAAATCCCATCTCAATGGATTCAGGGACTGAACAAAACGTTCAGTCCCTGTCTTTGATGGGAAGCATAGGTTCATGTTATGGGTTATCTGTTTTTCGCGAATTCAGCAGCAGTATCTCCGCAGAGATATCCTGAGGTGAGGACCCAGCCATTGTTGGCTCCGCCAAAGGTGACGTAAGGTTTCTTCTCACTGAACAGGACACCGGCACTGTCGCTGCCCACTGCAAACAGACCCGGGATCGCCTCTCCAGTCGTTGACAGCACCTGCAACTCTGTGTTGACGTCCAGACCGGCACAGGTGTTATAGGAGTAACTGGCCATTTTCACTGCGTAATAAGGCCCGTCCCCGATTTCAGCGAGGAATTCAGCAGGTTTCCTGAATTCGGTATCCTCTCCGCTTTCGGTAAAAGCGTTATAGTCCGATACTGTATTGACCAAAGTCTTGGGATCCAGACCGATCTGATCAGCAAGTTCCTCCAAAGTATCTGCCTTGAATACAAAGCCTTCTTTGATGGCAGCTTCCAGGACATCATAAGCTTCAGGCAGAGGGGTTTCTTTTGGGATGGGGCCGTTATAGCCAAGATAACGGGAGGCCGGACCGCCCGGTTGGTTTTTGAATCCCTTGTCGCGGACTTCATCGATCTGCTGGGTGCTCCATATACTGTAATAATTGGGGCCGGCGCGCCATGGATCCAGCATGGATATGCCGGTTTCGGATGCAAAGCGTTTACCGTCCA
Organism: uncultured Clostridium sp.; assembly: GCA_964475185.1. Lineage (GTDB taxonomy): Bacteria > Bacillota > Clostridia > Clostridiales > Clostridiaceae > JG1575. The sequence continues at coordinate 741 of CAYYVR010000215.1, forward strand.
ATCCAACGGCCAGACTATCCGGGGATATTCCCAGGAACATCGGAAGGTCTGCTACTGACCAGGCTTCCGGCTTGCCGGTGATCGCACTGTAGGTGCCCTCGATGTAGTTGACCTTAAAACCAAGATGGGGTTTGAGGAACGCGTCGGAACCGGACATGTGGACTTCAGGGGGCATCCCAATGTTATAGGTGGCTGCACCGAGATCAATGGCCGATTGGATCATTTTTCCGTCGTTGCGGGCGCTTCCATACACTTTCCACTCGCCTTTGAGCGGATAATATTCATCGGACAGATACTTTTTCAGCATCTCGCCGCTGCCCAGGAATCCTCCTGTGGCCAGTACGACAGCCTTGGCATGGATGGTGTAGTCGGTATTGGTGATCTTGTTGTGGGCTTTCACGCCCACCACTTCACCCTGTGCATCAACGATCAGTTCAGTGGCTTCGGTCTCCAGCATATATTCCCCGCCAAGACCTTCGAATGTTTCGATCAGACGATCGAAATTGGCCGCCACTTCACCCCGCTTATCCGTTTCATAGTACCATTGGAATTTGACCTCATACCAATCCTGCGGTGTAAATCCAGGTTTGGCGTCAAAATCAAAGACGATCCCCTGGTCCAGGGCCAGCCAGTCAAGAGCCTCTCCGGATCTGGCGAAGAACAGATCCATGATTTCTTTCTTGGCATCTCCTTCTGTGTATTCCCACCACGCCTGATGCAAAGCCTCGGCATCGGTATAATCCTCGCCATTATTATACTTTTCTTTGATCCTCGGCGGATTGATGGACATGATTTCAGAGGTGAGTGCAGTGGTTCCGCCATAGCGTCCCTGTTTTTCAATCGCCAGAACGCTTGCTCCATTTTCAGCTGCCCGCAGGGCAGTATAGGTTCCGGCACCGCCCATGCCCACCACCAGGACATCAGTGGTGATCTCCTTCTGATTGAGTTCCGGTTTGTTCACCTTGATAAAGGACAGGAGCGCATCCTCCGAGGATCCTCCGGCAGTCAGGGCCTGTTTCAGGCAGTCTTCAACCGCCAGTTTTGCGGCATTGCTGGTGGACGTGGCGCCGGTGACGCCATCGATCCCCAGACTCTGGGTTTCGATGATGCGCGGCAGCAGAGCCTTTTCCACAGTATCGATCATGGATGTCGTATCTCCCGACTCATCCGTGAGTCGAACCGCCTGGATTCGATCCTCAGTCACATCCACTTCCACGACGGTGGGATAAGCCAGGCTGAAACCTACCGCCTTGCCGGTGTAGGTTCCGGGTTTCATTTTTACGCTGACTTCCGCTGTTGTGCCTTCCGCCTGATGGAAGATGTCTGCGGCTGCCTGAATGACAGCCTGAGACGTCATCGTGGCGCCGGCTACGATATCGATGTCGCTGCCTTTGGCAGCAGTGATCCGCTCAGCCAGTATCGGGAGGGCTGCTCCGCCGATCTCTGCGGTCTCTGTGTCGCCGAGGGTCTCGACGTTGGTCAGTTCATCCCCGGCAAAGGTGATGGACACCGAGACGGGTCCGCCATAGCCGGATGCTTCTGCGGTATAGGTTCCGTCTTTATAGTTCTGTGATGCCTCACCCGTTGTGGTGGACGGCTGAGTGTCTCCGGTCGTCGTGACGGCCGTTGTGGTTGCAGAGGTTTGAGCTGTCGTTGTATCGGTACCTCCCCCAATGTCACATCCCATGAATACCATCATTCCAGAAAGAAACAGTGCTACAAGTTTTCGTTTCATACGGGTAGCCTCTCTTTCGTAAATTATTGTCAAGTAAATCATAACATAGTTAACAATTTAATATAAAAGACGATATTCCCCTGAATGGATCGATTCCGGTGGGTTTGAAAGAAACTCAACTCAACAGATCATCCCTGCATGGATTTTCGATCATCCTGCAAAATGGAACAACTGGATCGATATCAAATGAAATATAACGAACCGGAGCTGCAAAAGGGATTCACATAACCGTCCCTTCGATTCATTCTATGTCATCTTTCAATGGAATGGTTCCATGAAACAGCTTAGATCATGAGACGCTCCACTGAGTTTCTGCGCTTTGATGAGGACGCTGAAAAA
>CAYYVR010000216.1:0-2671 GCA_964475185.1 uncultured Clostridium sp.
TAGAATAGACGACCCTTACGGGTCGTCCATCAAACTCAGTGCTCTACTCTATCGGAGGATTTCACACCCAAACCGGCCTGTGCTAAACTGTAATGTGACTGAACGTTCCTGCCGGGAACGGGCAGTTTTCCGAAGCGATGAAAACAGAAGACGTATCGAACGTACAGATAGGAATACATCAGAAAATATTTAAAAAGAAGGAGGTGGCAGTTATGGCAGAAATCAACTGGTTTCCCGGGCATATGGTGAAAACCCGCCGCCAGATCACTGAAAACCTGAAACTGTGTGATGCCGTCATCGAAATCCGCGATGCCCGCATCGTCCGATCCTCAGCCAATCCTGAGGTGGATAAAATCATCGGGGCAAAACCACGGGTCATCCTGCTGAACAAGGCAGATCTGGCCGAAGACAAGATCACCCGCCAGTGGAAAAAAGAACTGGCCGACGATACGACGGTGATCCTGGAAGTCAACAGTCTGACGGGAGAGGGGCTCAATAAAATCAAGCCGGCCCTGGAGGAACTCCTGAAGGAAAAACTGGACCGGATGGCCGGCAAGGGTCTGATGAACTACTTTATGCGGGTCATGGTGGTGGGGATCCCCAATGTGGGAAAATCATCCTTTATCAACCGCATGGCCCAAAATGCCATCGCCAAGGTGGGAGACCGTCCGGGCGTGACAAGAAACAAACAGTGGATCAAGACCGGTCAGGGCATCGAGATGCTGGATACGCCGGGGATCCTCTGGCCCAAATTCAATGATGAGCAGGTGGGCCTCAATCTGGCCTTCACCGGCGCCATCAAAGATGAAGTCATGGATATCGAAACATTGGCACTGCGCCTCATCGAACGGCTCAGCCTCCACTACGCCGACCGGCTGGAAGAACGCTACAAAGTCGAAGTGGGCGAAACGGGACTGGAGACCATGGAAGCCATCGCCATGAAGCGGGGCTACATCATGAAAGGCCGGGAACCCGACTGGAGCCGTACGGCCGTGATGCTGCTGGATGAATTCCGCGGCGGAAAGCTGGGGAGGATCTCCCTGGAGTGGCCGCGCCAGGAGCTGGCCTCCGGCACGGAGACTGCAAAGGCAGAGGCGTCCGTAGAATCCGGTGATGGGTCAGAGCTCGTTTCAGATTCTGATTCTGGTGCTGATTCAGATCGGTAGCGAGGCTTCGCTTTAGAAACGTAAAACCGGCAGATCCGGTCGGAAGGATCGGGGATCCTCTGTGAAGGAAGCAATCAAAGAAGGAGCAGGAACATGACTTTTTCATTACCGGATCTGGGATCCATGAAACCGCAGGAGATCAAGGCCTGGATCCGACAGGATCTGATGAACTGCATCAGCCTTCGTCAGGAACTGCTGGAGGCCTGTGCGCGGGATCGGCGAAAATCGGTTCGTGAACTGGGTGATTACTTTATTTCCCTGGAGGAGCGGCATCACCGGGAGGTGGAGCGCGTGCGCCTCATGTATGATTTTGACCGACGTTTCGGCCGCCTGGTGGCCGGGGTGGATGAAGTCGGACGGGGACCCCTGGCCGGACCCATCGTGGGCGCCGCGGTGATCCTGAAAAATGATGCGCCGACGGAAGAGCTGATCCTGGAGATCAATGATTCCAAAAAACTGTCGGCTAAAAAACGCCGGGAGCTGGTGCCCCTGATCAAGGAACGAGCCTTGTCCTGGGCGGTGTTCGAGCACAGCAATGATGAGATCGATACGCTGGGTCTGTCATACTGCAATAACAATATTTTCGTCCAGGCCATCGCTCAGCTTGCTATCCGGCCTGAAGTTGTGCTCTCCGACGGCTATCCGATCCGCAACTTCAAAGGCCGCAATGAGAAGGTCATCAAGGGGGATTCCAAATCCGCCGCCATAGCCTGTGCGTCGATCCTGGCCAAGGTCTACCGGGATGGACTCATGGAAGAAATGGATGCGCTCTATCCCGGCTATGGCTTTTGCGGCAACGTGGGCTATGCATCCAAAGACCACATCGAGTCCATCCGCCAGCTCGGCCCCTGCCAGATCCATCGCCGCTCCTTCCTGACACGGATCCTGGAAGAGGAACCGCTGCAGATGGAACTGGATCTGGATGGAGAAGGGATCTGAAGCACCCCCGGGTTTGCCTGGGGGCGCTGATCCGGCAGGAAATGGCCATGGCGTGCAGAAGGGAGCGGGAAAGGAGGACGGTCTATGTTTAAGAAAATCATGCTGTTTTTAGTGGGTTATGCAGCCATTAAAAAACAACGGAAAGAGAAGCAGGACCTTGAAAAGAAATTAAATGAGGCGGATCCTTTTCGTTCCGGTCGGAAAATGAACGGCAGTTCGCGGAAAGCCTGGTAATCAGATTTTTCCATCCGATCAGGCGACCTTCGCAGAGCCGGCAAATCATTTAAGTGGGATAAAATAACATTTTAAACAATTGGAAACAGCTGGAATGGTGGCTTGGGGCGTCTTCCGGCTGTTTTTTTCATTGCTTCCATTGCTTCCATTGCTTCATTGTTTTCATTTTTTCCTGTTTCATTTCCTGTTTCATTTCCTGTTTCATTTTCTGCTTCATTTTTCGGCTTCTTTTTCATAGCTTCTTTGTTCTTGGACAGTTGCTGTTTCTTCGGTGGAAAGAGAGGAAGCTTCAGAGGATCCCTGCTCCGTCTGAGCCATCGTGAATCGCTGTT
>CAYYVR010000217.1:0-2663 GCA_964475185.1 uncultured Clostridium sp.
GGATCAACTTAAGTCAGGCCCCGCGCTCTCTGAAGAGGTCTGCCAATGTCGATGGAAGGTCCTTTTATAACCATCCTATGCAAACAACGTGCGACCAGGTTTCTAGTCAGACCGCCGCATCGACTCACAAACTATGAAGGTTCAAGGAGACCCATGAAAACGTTCAATGATTTTCTGAATACCATCGAAGACCCTGAAAAACGGGCGCGAATTAGCCAGATCCTGGACCACATTCGACGCCAGTATCCGCAGCTCCAGGAAGAGATCAAATGGAGCCAGCCTATGTTCAGTGACCATGGGACTTTCATTATCGGTTTCAGCCTGGCCAAAGGACATATCGCAGTGGCTCCGGAAGCTGCCGGCGTGATCTACCTGGAAGAAGATCTCAGGAAGGCCGGTTACACTTCCACTCGGGAGCTCTTCCGCATCAAATGGGACCAGGCGGTGGACTATGAGATTCTGGACAAGGTCATCGATTACAACATCGAGGAGAAAAAAGGAATGACCAAATACTGGCGTTGAATGACCCAGGTCGATTCATTGAAATACAAGGGCGGAATTTTTTTGGACATACCAAGCCAGGAGGAACCATGGACCAGAACAGTCAGATCCAAGCGAATCAGAAAGCCTGGGGAGTGATCGCCCGGGAGCATTACGAACATTTCAGGGAAAAGATGGCGGATCCTGCCTTTGTGCTCAATCCGCTGGTGGATGAAGAACTGGGAGATATCGCCGGCAAGCGGATCCTCCATTTGCAGTGCAATACGGGGGCTGACTCCATCCTGCTGGCCCGAAAAGGAGCCCGGGTCCCCGGGGTGGATCTGGTGCCGGAAAACATCGAAATTGCCAGGAAACTGGCCCAGGAGTTCGCTGTTGATGTCGAGTTTATCCAATCCGACGTCCTGAAACTGGATCAGGTCCATGTGGGACAATATGATATTGTCCTGACCACCGATGGTGTCCTTGGCTGGCTGCCGGATCTGGAACAGTGGGGCCGCGTCATCGGTAAGTTTCTCCAGCCCGATGGATTCTTCTATCTGCATGATGCCCATCCGTTCTTCCTCATTTTTGACGAAGATGGATTAAAAGAAGGAAAACTGGTTCCTCGTTATCCCTATTATCAGGCGGAAGCGGATGAGGAAATGGAAATCGGCGGTTATGCATCGCCAACTAGGGAAACCGTCAATTACTACTGGAACCACAAGCTCAGTGACATCATCAACGGACTCCTGGCAGGGAATCTGGTCGTCACCTGGATGAAAGAACATCCTCGCTGCGTGGTCGGAATGGGCGGCAGTGTGGCCGATGACCAGGAACTGATGTTTTATCCGGAACTCAAGGACTTCATTCCTTTGACCTTAAGTGTGAAGGCAAAATATTGCAAGCTGTGATGCAGTATTGAAATGCATCAACCAGTTAGTTGGTCCAGGAAACTGAGTTTACAGTGATCTTCAATACCACCTTTTGAGATGTGGCTGTTGGGATCACTGTTTTTGTTTTTCCAGTCATGAACACATGCATGACCCCTGATCTGCTCCTTATGGGTGAACCCCTTTGGGCAGATGGACGTGAAGCTACGCTTTTTCCTTGAGGATGAAGTGATCCGTCTCTGGAAAGAACTTAAGAGTACTGTGGTGTTCATCACCCACAAAATCGAAGAAGCAGTCTACCTGGCCGAAGGGATCCTGATATTATCGAACAAGCCCACCACGATCAAGGAAGAAGACATCGTGAATCTGCCCCGGCCCCGGGATATCTCCAGTCCGGAATCATCGAGATCCGGCGTTATGTAACTGAACAGATCAAGTGGTGGTAGCAAACTGAAGAGGAGACCTTGCGATGCTATACCCAGGCACAGGAAAACCATTGTTCGAGCAGCTGAAGGACGTCCTGATCCAGAAGATCCTGGAAGGTGATATTAAGAGGGCGGCAAACTTCCTAGCGAACGGTTTAACTCTGATTAGTATCAGATCAGCCGGGTCACCGCTTAGCAAGAGAAAATTTAAACGTAGGGCAGATTATTGAATAACGAAATATACTAGTCATACTAATTTGCATCTTGAATGATATAATCAAGAAAAAACAAGGAGTGATTTGACATGAAATTTGCCGTTGGCAGCGATCATGCTGCATATGAATTTAAACTGGAGATTTTGCGGTACTTAGACGAGTTGGGGATCGAATATAAGGATTTTGGAACACATAGCACCGAACGGACGGATTACCCAATCTACGGTGAAAAGGTCGCCAAGGCAGTTTCCAGCGGAGAATTCGAAAAAGGCCTGCTCTTCTGTGGATCAGGGATCGGTATATCCATTTCCGCCAACAAGGTCAAGGGGATCCGAGCTGTTGTTTGTTCTGAGCCATATTCGGCAAAGCTTTCTCGCATGCACAACGATACTAATATTCTCTGCATGGGGGCTCGTGTAGTAGGGATTGATCTGGCGAAAATGATCCTGGACGAGTGGTTGAAGGCGGAATTCGAAGGCGGCCGACATGCGAAGCGGGTTGACCAGATCGCTGAAATTGAAGCAACGCAGGATGCTGATTCTTATCAGTGTGGCGTGAATTGTTAACTCTCTAATATTCGCAGTAGCTCAATATTGATGATAATTTCATACTTAGTTAAAAGAGCCCGGTTGGTGCTCTTTTTCTATTTTTTG
>CAYYVR010000218.1:0-2657 GCA_964475185.1 uncultured Clostridium sp.
ATTTCTTCTTTTCAGTCCTGTTCAATTCTTCGACCTGTTCAACTCTTTGTCTTCTTCATTGATCCGTCCTGCTGATCTGTTCTGATCCTTTGGTTGAAGCTGACAACACAATTTTTGAGACGTGAGGAGTAATGAAAACTGTTTTTTGTAAATCAAACCATACTTTATGTAAAATATACTTTACTTAATGTATGGTTTACTATACAATAAATTCAGATAGGAGGTGTGGTGATGGCCATCAACAATCACATCAGAATGTACCGGGCAAAACTGGATCTGACCCAGGAAGATCTGGCAAAACGCTGTCAGGTGACGCGTCAGACCATTATAGCCCTGGAAAAAGGAAGCTATACGCCGTCTCTGGATCTGGCCTTTCGGCTGTCGGATCTGTTTGAAGCCCCGATCGAAGAAATATTCTACCGTGTGGAGGAATCAAAATGAAGAAAACTACCATTGGAACGTTCCTGAATGTCCTTCTGGCCTGGACCCTTGTCGTTTCGCAGCGGGGCCGCCGTGATTTCTATTCGGCCCATGAAGCCGGGATCCTGAATCAGAGCCACCTGATCCGGTTTTTCATCCCGCTGATCATTGCGCTCCTCATCATATTCTTTCTGCTGCGAAACGCCATGAAAGGGAAAAAGTTCCCTTCGTTCCGCGCCTTTATGAAAGAAGATCTGGTGCTGACGCTGGAGGATGAGCGTGAACGCGCCGTGAGCTCTGAGATCGCGTTGAAAAATTATCAGTTCCTGGGCAATCTGCTGGTGGTTTTACTGGTTCTGCTCCCGTTTTTCTCAGACTGGAGAGCGATCAGCACGGAGCAGATCCTGCTGTTCATTGCCCTGGTGATCACCATTGATTCCGCCTACTACCTCTGGAATTTCCGCAAGGCCATGGATGCCTGAACCATCGGCGGCCGTGTGGCGTCCTTCTCGGACAGCCGTTACATAACGGTACAGTCTGAACGGATTTTATGCATGCAGCGCCGGCAGATCTGATCTGCCGGCGCTGCAATTTTGCCGTCCAAGGTTTCAACGGTCCATTGTTCAGCACTGGTTCGCTGAGGTTCATGATCCTGGATCCGGGGGATGATTTTGCCCCGGATCGTACATGGCACGCAATTGCAGGAGGGGGCACTGCGTGCGGTGGGAGTCTGATTCAGCGGACTCGGCGGCCTTTGATGTAGACTGCTTCGATGCGGATCGCTTCATCGAAGAGGATGAGATCCGCATCATAGCCATCTGCAATGCGGCCTTTGTTTTTTCCAACCCCGCAGAAGAGGGCGGGATTCCAGGTGGCCATCCGGATCACATCGTAGAGAGGGAGATTCGAGTGACTGAGGACATTTCGGACTGCCTGATCCATGGTCAGAACAGATCCGGCCAGGGCGCCGGAGGCAAGGCGCGCTTCTTTGTTCTGAACGGTGACCGCCTGTCCGCCCAGCGTGTAATGACCATCGCCCCGGCCGGCGGCCATCATGGCATCGGTGACCAGGAGCATGCGATCGATGCCTTTGACCTTAAAGGCCACCCGTTGAGCCGACCAGGCCACGTGGATCCCGTCGGCGATGATCTCGGCGGTGATGTCGGATTCGAATACAGCCCCCACGGCGCCGGGCGCCCGATGGTGGAATACCGGCATGGTGTTGTAGAGGTGGGTGGCATGATTGATCCCCTGATCGATGGCGGCCAGGGCTTCGTCGCAGGTGGCCGCGGTGTGGCCCATGGCCGCATTGATGCCGTGTGCGCGAAGGTAGCCGATCAGGTCGGCGGACCCGTTCAGTTCCGGCGCCAGGGTGACGGTGGTGATGAAATCCTCATCCTCCGCTGCCAGGCTTTTGAAGGCTTCCACGGAAGGGAGACGGGCGTGGGCGGGATCCTGTGCCCCCATGGCCGCCGGACTGATGAAGGGGCCTTCCAGGTGGACGCCCAGGATCTGGGCGCCGGTGACCCGGAAACTGCTGTCTTTGGCGGCGCGCACCGCCTGACGGATCTGATCGGCCGGTCCGGTCATGGTGGTGGGCAGAAAGGCTGTGGTGCCGGTTTTGGCCAGTGAACTGCTGATGGTGTCAAACGCTTCGGATGTCCCCTCCATGGTGTCGGCACCGCCGGCGCCGTGGACATGGACATCGATGAAGCCGGGCGCGAGATAGAGACCGAATTCCCCGTCCCGGACGTCTTCATGATCGCTGATGGCATCGTTGCTGATCCGCTGGATGATCCCGTGATCGACACGGAGGGTGCCTTTTTCGATCCGGTCCGGGTAGATCAGATGAAAATCTTTGAATATCATGGTATTCCTTCTTTCCTGTTAAATGTTGAAGTTTTTTGAGGCTGACGTTGATGGACCACTGGCCTGCAGCCGGTCCCGGCCCGGGATCCTTTTGTCCGTCCGATCCCTGACTGACCCAATTATAGCAAAGCTTCATGGCAAAATCGGAAGCGGGTGCTGAACAAAACGTGAATCTTTCACGATCATGTATTGAAAGCGGAGCGCGCAGCATAATCCCACTGTGATGAGAGTGGGGTGTCCGGTCCGGTTGGATGGAGTATAATGGAATGGGAAACCGATCATGGGATCACGCCCGATGATCGGTAAATGCTAAAAATCATTCATAGAGAACAACACACATCGGTACAGGTCGGCAGAGTGCTGCAGAG
>CAYYVR010000219.1:0-2618 GCA_964475185.1 uncultured Clostridium sp.
GTCATGTCATTTTGTCCGATCCGCCGGAACAGATCTTCATCGATATCTATTGGAGGGGCTTTCTCCGGCTCGGGGGGACCGTCGGCCAGAATGAAATTGAACATTAGCATGGCTTTACTCCTTATCACTGGTATAACGCTCAAACGAGTCAGTTTATTGCACCTTTCCATAAAATTTTCTTTTTGTCAAACGCAATGAATCTGTAAGACCCTGGAAAATTGTGTATCTGCGATTGTTCTGAATCGCAAAAAATTATGGTAGGATAGAAGATATTGCATAATTAAGGTGGTTTATATGTATCTTGGAGAAATTGCGGCACTGCTCACGGCCGCCTGTTGGGTGGGTTCTTCTGTATCCTTTGAGTATGCCGGTAGAAAAGTCGGCACACTGGTATTAAATCTTATGCGTCTGGTGATCTCCTTTGTGATCATCACCGGGATCAATCTCATCATTACGCAGGGATTCCAAAACGTCAACATGACCTGGTCGTCTTTCGGGATCCTCCTGCTATCCGGTCTCATCGGTTTTGTTATTGGCGATGTATTTCTGTTCCAGGCTTTCATCGTCATCGGCGCCCGGATCTCCATGCTGATCATGGCACTGGCTCCGCCCCTGACGGCCGTCATGAGTTACTTCCTGCTCAAGGAAACACTGGGCTTAGGGCAGATCATCGGGATGCTGGTGACGGTGCTGGGTATCGTTATCGTCATCACCGGCAGGGAGCGCGGCGGCAAAAAACTCGTGGTAAAACACTCCATGAAGGGGATCCTGTTTGCGTTCCTCGGCGCCATTGGCCAGGCCCTGGGCCTGATTTTCTCCAAAATGGGCGTCCGGGATCTCAATCCCTTTGTCGCGACCCAGGTGAGGATCTTCGCCGGGATCCTCGGCTTCATCCTCATCCTGACCTATACCCGTAAATGGGGGCCTTTTTTCAAGACGTTCCGCCTGCGTAACGTCATGACGGGCATCACCATCGGCTCCATCTTCGGTCCTGTGGTCGGCGTGTCTCTCTCCCTGACGGCCGTGAAGTATACCTCCACCGCTGTCGCCTCCACGCTGATGGCCCTGACTCCGATCCTGATCATACCGGTCTCCATCTTCCTTCTGAAAGAAAAGATCAAGCCCAACGAAGTGGTCGGCGCTTTGGTCGGAGTCGTCGGTGTTGCCATTCTCTTCCTGGTTTAAGCATCCGGGACCCATCGATCCATCAAAAACAGTGCCGGCCCCCTGAAGGTGCCGGCAATTGCTTTTTTTGAATTCATGCGGATTCGCTGATCGATGGAAAGCACGGCAAAGATCTCTACCCCTCCACCGGATGATCCCATCGGATCTTGCCCATAAAAAACACTCGTTTCAAGCGAACTTCTCCCGAGAAACGAGTGCGGATAAATTGGATCCGGCAGGATTTTAAAATGATCGGATTCCCGTGGTTCGATGAGCCCCTGTTCAGCGGATCCGGTAGGAATATACGAAATAAAAACTGAATTCCCCTTTGAGGAACCGGTTGCTGATAAAGATCCCTTCTTTGGTGAAACCCAGCGCTTCTGCAGACTTGATCAGGCTGGTGCGAGTCTCTTCGATTTTTAAAACCACCTGGCTTGCCCGATGAGCCCGCTGAGCGATATTGATGGATTCACGCAGGACTTCACCGTAGTGCACAGCCTCACAGAGCGGTTCACGCAGCCAGGGGATGATCTCCCGGGCATTTTCGAGCCGGTCGTAATCTTTGTAGCAGACGCAACCCAGTGTTTCAGAAGTCAAAGGATCTTTGACAACAAATATATCATCTTCAAGGGTAAGCAGTTCTTTCTGAAGATTTTCCAACCGGTCGGGATCCATGATCGCACTCATCTCATGAATCAGATTTTTACGATCCATTTCAATAACAGGATCCAGTCGGATGATTTCGGCAGACTCTATGGCCATATCTTACACCTTATTTCCAAAACGCTTCATGAAAACACTTTCATTCACCTTTATTATAAACTTGTTCACATAAAAGATACAGATACTTTTCATATTTTTTCCATTTGATCACTTTACACGCTCTGAATTATGATATTTTAAATGATCGAGGGGATAAATCATTGCTGTTTTTCAGTCAGATTTCCAGCAGATCTTCTTTTCAAGAAAATCTTCAAAGCGACGTTCAAACGGAAACTAAGACCGGTTGCCCGGTTTTAGTTTCCGTTTTTAATGTGTTATGAAGTTTCGTTGTGAAGACCGAATGGATCACCTGCACTTCGCTTTGATCAGATCAGCCAGCGCATGGGCCATGGCATCGATCTCGGACTGATCTTCCCCTTCCAGCATGATCCGCAGGAGCGGTTCCGTGCCCGAAGGCCGGATCAGAACACGGCCTTTGCCGTGGAGGGATTCTTCCATCTCCCGGATCCTGGCTTTCACTTCCTCATCCGCTTCATGGATATTTTTCTTATCGGCCCGAACTTTGACATTGACCAGGACCTGAGGCAGTTCTCTCATGACCGAAGCCAGTTCAGACAGTTTGCTTTTTCCGTGATGGACGATGGCAGCCAGTGCCAGTCCGGTGACCAGTCCATCTCCGGTGGTGTTGTGATCCAGGAAGATCACATGACCTGACTGTTCGCCGCCCAGAG
>CAYYVR010000220.1:0-2548 GCA_964475185.1 uncultured Clostridium sp.
AAAAAACTCCCGTTCTCCGGCAATTGCCAGAGGACGGGAGTATTACTCACGTGGTTCCACCTCAGTTTATCAGCACCTCACAGTGCCGACCTCATAAAGTACTATCATACTTTTGCACTGTAACGGGTGCGAGGTTCCGGATCAAACTACTGCCCGAGGGGTTCATCGATCAGCTCCAGGATGTGTTCACCACAAAACGTTCATGCACTTACACCACCCGTGCACTCTCTTCATCGGTCTTTATGGGTACTCTTTCCTATCTGCGCTTTGACTTATGAGATTTACTTTATCACACCTTCAGAGATTTGCAAATGATTTTTTATTTATTTTTTCTGAATTTTATTCATTAAACTTTTTTTGCTGTGGAATTGCCTTTGTCTCCAGGCAGTTTCTCCGAGGGACTATCATGCTCCATCCCTCCAGCCGCGATCCATTCGTTCCCCAGCAGCGAAATCCCCTTTCTGAAACTGTCCGGACAATGTTCTATAGTAAAATCAGTTGCAGATCTGCCGGGCAGCAAGGACTGCCCCGGACAGATCAAATCGTGTTCGCATCAAGGAGGAACAATCATGAAGAAAAAGCTCACTGCCCTTCTCTCGGTCCTGCTGATCCTTACGACCGTCGCCTGCAGTTCTGCCGCATCTGAAACAGGCCCTGACATCGATCAGCCAGTCAGCGGCTCCCAGGAAAAGACCGATCCTGCCGGAGCGAGTCAGCCATCTGCCCAGACTGCCCCTGAGGACGCCGAACCTGCCGAAACACAGCCCGCAGCCAGTACCGAAGCAACGGTGGAAACTCAGGTCCTGTTGGATTCCAAGGATATTCTCATCACATTGACCGGCCTGGAGTCCGACGGATTGTTTGGCCCCGCCCTCAAAGTGCTCATTGAAAACAATTCTGATACGGATGTCACCATCCAGACACGCGGCACTTCGGTAAATGGCTACATGGCCGAAGCCATGATGTCCGCCGAAGTGGCTGCCGGCAAGAAAGCCAATAATGAAATCACCTTCATGGCGTCCGATCTGGACGAAGCCGGGATCTCTGCCATGGCCGACATCGAACTGGCCTTCCACATTTTCACCACCGACGGCTGGGATACCTACCTGGATTCAAAACCCATCCAGATTAAGACTTCCCTGGCTGACGGCTGGGACTACACCTATGATGACGCCGGCGAAGTTCTCTATGATAAAAAAGATATGCGGATCATTGCCAAAGGGATCTCAGAAGATGACTCCATCTTCGGACCGGGCCTTGTTCTGTTCATTGAAAACCTGAGCAAAGAATCCATCACCGTCCAGGCCAGGGATGTTTCCGTCAACGGATTCATGATCGACGGTTCCATGTCGGCAGAGGTTTCCTCCGGGAAACGGGCCATCACCGCGCTGACCTTCTTCAGCAGCGACCTGGAGGATAACAGCATCGAAACGATCTCCGACATTGAACTTGCCTTCCATATTTTTGAAACGGATGGCTGGGATACCATCACCGACACTGAAAAATATGTCCTGAACTTCGATTGATCCCATGAGGGGTCGATTCACTTCGGTGTTCTGATCAGACAGTCTGAGAGATCCACCATCAATTAGAACAAAGCAATGGGATCAGGTGATCCTAAGCCGCGCCATTAAAACTGACCCAAAAGCTTATTTTGAATATTGGCTCAAAAAAATATGCGATGTTTCCTTGGAATACCTCGTATGTCTACAGTCTGAAAGACAGGGGTCCCTGTCTTTTTTTCTTGCCGTTTCACCCATCGCGGACGTGATTGTTTGAAGGGGATCCGTTCCCCTTCCGGCGGATTTGGCGGTCGGCCGGGATCCTCTGAGAAATAAGTCATTCAAATGGAAAGACCTGCAGACTGGCTGCAGGCCCGGGGGAACTATTCGAAGAGGCGATTCAATTAAAGGGGTACTACGATGGACATCAGCCAAACCGTCAGCCCGGCTGCGATACTGCCCAGGGCAGATCCCACCGAGACCAGGGAGAGACCTTCCTTCATGTCCAGATCATTCATTTTGCAGACCACCCAGAAATGGGAAGCGTTGGCATGGTAGAAGAAGGAGGATCCTGCTGCGATGGCCAGTGTTGCGATGACCGGGTTCAATCCCAGGGACGGCATCAGCGGCAGTACGATGGCTGAACCTGTCAGCAGGGAAACTGTAGCTGAACCGTTGGAAACAGACAGCAGCAGAGCGATCAGGAAGGGTACGAACACTGCAGGCAGCGGTGTTGAAGCGATCATTTCGCCCAGGTATGTTCCGACACCGGAAGTTTTGAGAACTGCTCCGAGGGCACCGGCAGCTCCCGTTTAAAACCAGACAATCAGGGCGGCCACAACAATCGATCAGGACCCAAGCCAGAGCAAATGGCCTGAATTCAAAACGATTCAGGACCCCAAAGGGGACAGCTGAATTGAAGCACCCTGGTTCCAGGATAAAGAGAGGCTTGGAAGAGCCAAAGAGCCAAGAGGCAAAGAGTCGAAGAGTCGAAGAGTCAAAGAGTCAAAGAGTCAAAGATCTGATCAGGGAGAACAACAAAAAAA
>CAYYVR010000221.1:0-2493 GCA_964475185.1 uncultured Clostridium sp.
AATGCGCCATCCGGTGCTTCGGTGATGTCCCGGAAACGCTGACCTTCTTCAGCCAGGAGGCGTTCCTCCCCGATCACGCGGTGACCGTCCAGGATCAGCCGCGCAATGTGCTGACCTGCCAGACCGCCGATGAACAGATTATTTTCCCATTCAGGGATCGCATCGGAGCTGTAGAACGTCATGCCGCTGGGGGCCAGGACCGGATCCCAGTAATACACCGGCTGTTCCATGCCGTCTTTGTGGGTGATGCCTTCCCCGATGCGGGTCCCGATGTATTCGATGCCGTAGCTGATAACAGGCCAGCCATAATTTTTACCGGCTTCCACAAGGTTCAGTTCATCTCCGCCCCTGGGGCCCATTTCACTGATCCAGAGCTCACCGGTCTTTGGGTGCATCGCCAGCCCCTGGATGTTGCGATGGCCGTAGGAATAGATCTCCGGCATCGCCCCTGCTGTATCCATGAATGGATTCCCTGCCGCGGGCCGTCCTTCCGGATCGATCCGCAACACTTTCCCCCAGCCGTTTTCCAGGTCCTGCGCTTTGACCCTGTTTGAGGCACTTTGGCGTTCGCCGGTGGTGACGATGAGATCCCCCTTGGCATCAAAGATCAGCCGGCTGCCAAAGTGTGCTCCCCGGCCGTCATAGGGAATGGCCCGAAAAATGATCTCAAAATCAGTGACGGCTGACTCGTCTGCGGCCAACCGTGCTTTGCCCACGGCGGTCAGTGATCCCTCGCCGGTTTTCTCGGCCAGTGTGAAATACAAAACCCGGCTCCGTTCAAAATCTTCTGCCACAAGGACATCCAGTAAGCCGCCCTGGCCGGATGAATCGACTTCCGGGAATCCGCCGATGGGCTTTGAAACTGTTCCGTCAGCGGTTATGATCCGCAGGCTGCCGGCTTTTTCCGTCACGATGAACCGTCCGTCCGGCAAAGGTTTGATACTCCATGGGGATAAAAGATCTTCTGTCAGGATCTCGATGTCGTAGGCCGCTGCAGTGCGGACACCGGCAACCCGTGTCTGACCGGGCCAGGCCGGGGCATAGGATGTGTTGGCTTTTCGGCTCTCTACTGGCGGCAGGCTTTGACTCCCAGGCTGTAAAGCGGTGGTTCCCTCAGCTGCGGAGGAACCTGTGGCCTGGATCCCGTTCCCGGTCGTCACCGGATCCGCCCCCGGGCTGCAGGCGGCAAGAATGACCAGACCTGCCATGGTTAAGCTGATGGCTCTGATTCTTTTTACATGTTTCATTGAATTCTCCTATTTGGGCTGGATCCGGCTGACCGGAGGATCCTGAAAAAGGATCTGCTCCAGGTACTCCGCCAGAAAGTCGTGAAACAAAGGGGTGAAATGGATCCCATCTCCATGGATCGGGGTCCTGAATTTCCGTGCGTAGCCTCTGCACAGCTCCTCCAAATCGATGGTCAGCAGCGTGCCAGCCTTCCCGGCGAAAGACGTTCGGGTCAATTGGCGGAGCTGGTTCAGTTCATCATTTGCCATTTCATAGACGGGCAATGGATCACCAAAGGTCCGGGCTGCCATTTGAGCATCGATCTGCGGCGGCATCAGCCAGACGGGTCTAGCGCCAAAGGTGCGGATCTCACTGCAAAGGAATTCCACCGAAGACAGAATATCCTCTGCCTTCCTCATTGTGAGGGCATCATTGGTGCCGCAAAGGAGAATCACCGCTTCGGGAGCCAATGACAGCACGTCCCGGGTGAGGGATTCAATGAGGTCTGAAACCGTATATCCGTTTTTACAGATCACCTGCACCACGCCGGTACCGGCTTTTTCCTCCAGCTGACGCGACCAGGCCGGATGCGCACCGATCCCATAGGGACCAGCCAGGCTGTCCCCGTAAATTATGCTTTTCCTCATCCCCTGCCTCCTGTGCCCGGTTCGTCTGAACACTTCAATTTGAATTATTGCCTTATTACTAAAGTTTTCATAGTACCCTTTAACCCTTCTAACCTTTGTTTCATTATATCGGCACAAACCACCGACTTGCTCATTTTGGGAGATGTTCCAATTTAATTTGATTTTCATTTACAAATGTTATAAAATAAGAGACCGGAAGAAATCCGGACCACATGGGGATGTAATGGTTTCGACGGGGGCTTGAGGGTCTCTGTAAGCGAGTAGAAGGAGCCTGTAGCCCTGCTTTAAAAAACCACAGGAATCTGTAAACGCAGAAAACAATTATCAATTAGCAGCGTAAGCTGCTACGTCCTGCCCTAATCCACCGGAGCTAGGAACAGGGCGCCAAATATCCGGTAAAACGAGCCGGGGATAAGCTTTGCCCCCCGGAACGGGATTAATGAAGCTACCAGACTGATAGCCTGCTGCCGGGCGCTCGGAATGGGAATTTAAATCGGACAGCTGCACTCGGAGAAAGCATTGATTGTCAGCTTTCGGACACGGGTTCGACACCCGTCATCTCCACCATAAGTAATACCATCAATTGATAAAAAGCATTTTATCGGTTGGTGGTTTTATT
>CAYYVR010000222.1:0-2469 GCA_964475185.1 uncultured Clostridium sp.
AGTGGGAAGGGCTTAATAGAGGATCAGGAAAAGCAGAGCGATCAGCAGGAGGACGGAAGAGATCACATCACGGGAGAGCAGGATCTTCTGGCGGTAACGATCCAGAAGGGTCAGGGAGAGGACGCCCGTCGCCAGGATGGCGGTGAGAATATTTTTCGGGGTCATGCCGATCCGCCCGCTTCGGCCCAGATACATGACCAGCAGCAAAAGGGCGAACAGCAGCCACTGGATCACAAGGATTTTCCGATTTCGTCTGAACATAAGATCCTCCTTTGTCTTGATTAGCTTCAGTATAGATGAGAAGGCGGTCATCTTTCAAATGAACACCGCAACCTCAGCATGCCCGTTTGATAAAATCAGACTTTTCAGATGAGATTTTTACAAACTGATGACAGAGAATGAGCGAAATACAAACGAAAAGATGAAAAGCAGGGTAAAATAAAAGAAGAACGAATTCTGCCGGGAAGAGAAAAAAGCCGGGATCTCAAGATCCTGATCTTCCTCATCCGGCGGCAAATTTTTCCGTGATTACAGCAAAGCGCAGGAGGCACTATGAAACTTAAGAGTTATTATCTGAATGGAACACTGCAGATCGGGATCGAGCAGGGCGACGAACTGGTGGAGATCAAAGGGTTCGCTGACATGACGGATCTGATCCGGGAACTGGCGGACATTCCGGCAGCTGGGCGGACTGAAGCCATCGGAAAACTGGCCGGGGAACCGGTGGATCAGACCCGGATCCGGCCGGCCGCCCCCATCGTGCATCCGGTGAAGGATGTGGTCTGCGTGGGGCTGAATTACCAGGAACACGTCAATGAATCCCAGTCCATGGGGCTCAATGAAGACAAGACCCAGATCCACACCACCTATTTCGGCAAACGCTGTGATTACATCCGGGGCGACGGGGAGGCGATCCGGATCCATGCCGGCGTCGATCCGGAAATGGATTATGAGACCGAGCTTGCGGTGATCATCGGCAAAGCGGGGACCGCCATCCGCCGGGAGGATGCCCATACTCATATCTTCGGCTACAGCATCGGCAATGATCTGTCATCCCGGGCATTGCAGCGCAACCATAAACAGTGGTTTCTCGGGAAGGGGCTGGATGGATACACCGCCATGGGGCCCTGCATCCTGATCAATGAATCTGAAGACAAACAGGACTTTGAACTGAGGGGCTACGTCAATGACGAGCTGCGTCAGTCATCCACCACCCAACTGATGATCAAATCGGTGGCGGATATCATCTATGAGATCTCCAGGGCCATCACCCTGGTCCCCGGCGACATCATTTTCACCGGGACACCTGCCGGTGTGGGCGCCGGGTTCAAACCGCCCAAGTATCTGAAGGCTGGGGATGTGCTCCGGCTGGAGATCGACGGCATCGGCGCGCTGTCTAATCCGGTGAGCGCGTCATGATCTGGATCCTCCTGACCTTCCTCATTGGGACGGCCGGAGGACTGCTCTTTCTGAAACTTAAATTTCCGGCCGGTGCCATGGTGGGGGCCATGGCCGCTGCGGCGGTCTTCTCCATTGTCACGGGCCGGGCGGAACTGCCCGTCAATTTAAGGCTCATCACCCAGATGATCGCCGGAGCCTACATCGGCTCATCCATCCAATATAAGGATGTGCTGGCGCTCAGACGGATCATCCTGCCGGCTTTTCTGATGATCTTTTCGATGATCACCCTGGATCTGATCATGGGCTTTTTCCTCTACCGGGCCACATCGCTGGATCTGCCAACGGCACTGATGGCCAGCGCCCCCGGCGGACTGATGGATATTTCCCTGATGAGCGCCGATGTCGGCGCCGATGCTTCGCAGGTCGCGCTGCTGCAGCTTTTAAGACTGATGGCCGTGATGTCCGTTTTTCCGCTGATGCTGAAAAAAATCAGCGGATCCGGCAGCGGAGATCGCACGGCACGGGATGAAGACTCCGATGATCCCCTGGAGCTGTCGGATCAGGAACGGACGACGATCCGAAATCACTGGTATCTGTCACGCCGCAAACGGGAAAATCTGACGCTGACGCTGGTCATCGCCCTGATGATGGGGTATCTCGGGTATCGCCTGGGGATCCCGGCGGGGGCGCTGACTTTTTCCATGATTTTTGCCGCCCTGTTCAACATCCTCACCGGCCGGGGCTATCTGCCGGCCTCCATGCGTCTGGTCACCCAGATGCTGGCGGGTACGCTCATCGGCGCCCGGATGCGGTGGGAAGACATCAATGCCCTGCGCACGGTCTTCGTGCCGGCGCTGCTTTTGATGATCGGCATCATCCTCATCAATCTGACGGTGGGGTACCTCCTGGACCGCCTGACCGGGATCGGACGGATCACCGCCCTCATTGCCAGTGTGCCCGGCGGCATGTCAGACATGGCCCTCATCGCCGGGGATCTGGGCGGGGACCAGAGCAAAGTTGCGGTTCTTCAGCTGTTTCGGTATGTATTTGTCGTTGCAGTCTATCCGG
>CAYYVR010000223.1:0-2458 GCA_964475185.1 uncultured Clostridium sp.
GGGCATCTAACAGGCTCGTTTTCGAATCCTTTTTCTTTGTAGAATTCCTGCTCGCCTACTGTAAAGGTGAATTCATTGTTGCAGTCTCTGCATACGATTGTCTTGTCTTCCATTTTGATCTCCTTAGCTACAGTTGTTTTTAGTGTTTACTGAAGCCTAAGGATCAGACAAAAACTTTTTAAAACTGTATTTAAAATTTTATTTATCCTCTCGGACAATTCTTATCATAACAGGTTTCAGTCGGGAAAGATACATAAATCGAAAAATATATTTTTATTTGCCTCCATTTTCTTTCGATCGATACATCGTTTCCATCGAATCATGGGATCTTCACGCTTTGATTGGATCCATCCGTATTTTAAAGGGAATCCAGTTTGACCCTTTCAGTTTTCATCAGTTTCATGATCACCAGAATGATGGCCACCAGCATGAAGACAATGGATGCCAAAGCCGTGTAGACCACCATGGGGTACTGAAAATCAAACATCTCCGGTGAGATATGTTTCAGTGTGATCCCTGCATAAGCCCATACGAAAACCAGGCCATAGGCAATGGCTTTCCCGGTGTAGGTCGTCAGGATCCCGATCGCGATCCCGACCAGGAGGATCAGGATGGTCCAGGCGGTCTCTGAGATCCCGAACCCGCCCCAGCCGATATCGACCAGCCAGGTGGTCACATTGGCGATGGTCGCCACGGAGATCCAGCCAAAATACACACTGAAGGGAAGTCCGATGAATAGTTTCTGGCTTCCGGTCAGATGTTCCTTCCTGATCCGCAAATTGATGAGGATCAGGCAACCCAGAATGACCAGCATGAGGATCAGTGAAATCAGGATCATCTTATAATGCCAGGCAAAGATCCACAGGATGTTGGCAACGGATGAAATACTGAACAGGGTCCCGACCCGGGTCAGCAGCTGGGTCAGAGCCGGTGTTTTTTCCTTCTGGAAAAACCCCAGCTGATAAAGCGAATAACCGGCCAGGAGCAGGTAGATCACACCCCAGATGGCAAATGTGACGCCGGCCGGCGCAAACAGATTGGGATAGGAATCGGAAACTTCCCCGGTGCCCATGCCGTTGATGGGAAGGATATTAGCCAGGGCATTGACAATGATCATGGCTACATACGTGATGACGACCACATAACGCAGCGTTGGCTTGGCTGATTTTTCATTCATTTTCGGTTTCTCCTTGCTTTAAGAATAAATTTCACTCCCCGGGAACCAGCCCGGGAATCCTTGTATATGAAAATTATAGCCCAATCTTTCAGCCATAGGGTGTCCCCGCATGAAGTGTTCTCATATCGTTCATGACATGCCGCCTGCCATCGATCAGTAAAAAATATTTGCCTGGATTTCACTGGTTACCTGTCATTTTCCCGCCGTCGGCGTATAATATAAGTATAAATTGCCCGAATGGTGCATATATACTCTCCAAAGAATCAGTCAATTCTAATGCAATCAAAGAATCTCCAGGAGGCTGAACATGGAAAATAAAAAATCACCCCTGATCCCGCTGGTCCTGATCCCCATCGGAGCGATCATGGTATTCGCTTTGGTTTACGGGGGGTACTATCTGATTTTTATGTTGCTGGAACGTTTTATGTTTCACCAAAATGGCCGGGGCCCCTTGACGCCCATGATGCTGCGCATCAGCTATGGGATCCTCCTCACCGCATTGGCCTTCCTCGTTCAGCGATCCAGGGCATCAGATCTGGTCAAGGCCATTGTTCTGACCGCGCCGCTGACCATGCTGATCATCACAGTCCTGTTGATGTTTTACCAAACCATCCCCGTTGCCCTTGCCCTGATCCTGGGCATTGCAGTCATCACCTTGCTGGTACTGGTCCGGTTGCACAAACCCTGGTTCTATTACTATGCCGCAGGTCTGGCCGTGGCTGCAGGGTTTTTTTACGGCTGGCCCAGGTAAGATGAGATCTGAGGGTCCCCGCTTCAGCCCGTCATGGGATGTTTCCGTGAAGGGCGATCTCGCGATCCGGATTTTTTCAGTCCAATCAGTCCCGTTCGAAGCGGGATCTTTGGATCTTCCGCTGGCCTGATCGGCATGGGTGCTTTTTTTATGCAACGCTCGAAAAAATTGTATTCCATTGCACTCATTGGCGGTCCCTTCGTGGCCATGAGACTGAAAACGGGCGGATGACTGCTGGCATCGTTCCGTTCGCAAAGAGGCACCCGGCCTGATCCCTGATCATTCCGGGTGCCTTTGTATTCGGGGTCATTTTTCTGGCCAAATGCCGCCTATTTTCACCTGGCTCATCGTTGAGGTTTTCACCCCGTGATGGGCGCCCTTTGCTGCAGATACGTTCTGCTTTTTTATTGCTCCATTCCCGGGTATTCGACCCGTCCGTCCGGATACTCGGCAAAACGCTCCTGATCTGTGCTGTGATAGACTTCGGGCGATTCAAAGGGCCAGCCTCCGAATTGTGTCTGTTGGTAATC
>CAYYVR010000224.1:0-2446 GCA_964475185.1 uncultured Clostridium sp.
TTTTTGCTGAATATACGGTGACCCCGTCAACAATGGTCCGGATCACCGAAACCTCGGGGATGCGGGCGGGATCCATGATGAACGGATCGCCATCGAGGACCGCCATGTCGGCGGCAAAGCCCGGTTTCAGACGGCCTTTGAAAAGCTCCTTCCCTTCGTTCCACGCACTGCCAATGGTATAGGCATCCAGGGCTTCTTCCAGTCCCATTCGTTCCTCCGGGAAAAAGCCGCCCTCTGGGGTACCGTCGAGCTTTGTGCGCATCATCGCGCTAAAGATATTAACAAAGGGATCCAGGCTTTCCACCGGCGAATCCGTACTGATACTGACGGGGGCTCCCAGTGAGACCAGGGAATGGAAGGCATAGGAGGACGCTGCCAGATCGCCCACCCTGTCAGTGATGATGGGCAGATCTGATTCCAGGAAAACGGGCTGGACCATGACCGGGATCTTCAGCCGGGCAAGGTCTCTGAGCTGCTCCGCCGTTGTGATCTGAGCATGGACGATGCCGTGGCGAAGCCGGTTTTCGCCCTCCTCCAGGACCTTACTGTATGCATCGATGACGCTTTGCACCGCATCATCCCCGATGGCATGGGTTATGACCCGGATCCCATGATCTGCGGCAAGACGGCACCATTTCAGGAGATCTTCATCGGTCATCGCCTCCATTCCCCGCTCTCCGGGCGCATCGCTGTAGTCCCGGCTCAGACGGGCCGTGCGTCCGCCCAAAGATCCGTCTTTGAACAGTTTCAAAGCCCCCTTGGAATAAACACGTTCATCGTAGATTGGATTGAGCCGTTCCCCTGCCAGATACTCCCGGAAGGTTTCAGGATCCCTGAAATTGAACTGATGACCATAGCGAAGTTTCAGCCTGCCCGTCGAAACCAGATCTCCGACGGTCTCAAACACCGCCTGGGGATTTCTGCTCATCAGCACATCGCAGGACTGCACCGATGTGATCCCCCGGCTCAGGGCCAGATCGGCAGCCCGCAGGAGATCCTCTGCCAGATCCCGGCTGGTTTTTTCCGGAATGATCGAATGCAGAAAGCCAACGCCATTTTCAGTGAAGATCCCCGTTGCCGAACCATTCTCTGTCCGCAGGATCTGGCCGCCTTCGATCCGGGTATCCGCATCGACGCCCAGGAGCTCCAGCGCCCTCGTGTTGGCTGCCGCCACATGGATGCAGACGCGGTCAAAAATGACGGGGATCGATGTCGAGATCCGATCAAGATCCCATCGATCCGGCATTCTGTGTTCCCCTTCAAATTCATTCTGGTTCCAGCCCTTTCCAATCAGGATCGGGGTCTCGGGAAACCGTTCCAGAAATGCCATCCCCCGCTCAACGATTTCCTGAACCGATCGCGCACCCCTCAAGTCACAGGTTCGCATATTTTCTCCCACCATTCCCAGATGCAGGTGACTGTCGTTGAACCCCGGGACCACAGCGGCGCCCTGCAGATCGATGATCTCATCGGCGCCATGGGCAAGGATCTCATCGTCCCCTCCGGTTCGCTGAATGATCCCGTCTTGAACGGACAGCGCCTGGCAAAACTGTCCTTTTTCCACATATATTTTTCCATTGTGAAATATTCTGATCATCTGAACTCCTCTATAAATACTGCGTTATTTCCAGTGTCCTCTTATCAGCCAGTTTACACCGAAAAGCCCCCCTCGTCACCATCATGCGTGATTCCCCGTCATTCGGCGTATCCCACGATCACGTAAAAAAACCTGCGGTTTGCAGGTTTTTTCCGTGATCGTATTCCTTTATCCCTGCGGCTCGACGGCACCCGGCCCGCTGAACTAACAGCAGGATCGACTGCCATCATAATTAGCCCCTGATCAGCTCCGCCATGGTCTCTTCCACTTCTTCCTGGTGGAAGGAAGCGTAGATCCTCCGATTCTCAGGATTCAGAAGGCGGAAATGCCGGGAGAACATGTTCTGCTGGATCTTAAACCCTTTCTGTTCGGATATCGTCTTCCACCAGACTTTTCCGCCCCAGGTTTTTGGGTAATCCACTGCCATGTCTTTGAAAGCCAGTGCGATGATGATGTCATCGAGATCCCCGCCGGTGGCATCCTGGAGAACGATGCTGTGGGAAAAGATGCTGGCCAGCGCAACGGCACCGGTCCAGCCCAGACTCTTCCGGTTTTTCTCGATTTCGACCAGAGTTTTTTTGGAAATGCCGAGTACTATGGCCATTTTATCCTGTGTCAGACCATATTCGGTTCGGACAAGCTTCAATTTTTTATCCATAAATTCAACGAATTCATTTTTTGTCATAATACACTCCCAATTCCTTTGTTAGTGTAATTTTACACCTAAATGAACCCTGATACAACCATTGTGCATCATCTTCTGTTCGAATCTTGTGTAAATCTTCTGCGTGAAACTTCTGCGTGAAACTTCTGCGTGAATCTAATGGATAAATGGTTTAATATAAAGGT
>CAYYVR010000225.1:0-2440 GCA_964475185.1 uncultured Clostridium sp.
GAGGTTTATGCAATTGCTTCCTGAAAAGTAGCAATTATTCATAACCCTCTAAGTATAGAATTGTAACAAAGAACTATCGCGTAGCGATTTTGTTCAATCGAGCAAAAACTTGTAAAAGCTGTAAAAGCCATGGGAGGCATCTCCCCAAAGTTTATTAGTCCCGGGTTCGATGGTATGCCAGACCGAATAGTACTTCTACCCGGAGGTCAGATGGCATTCGTTGAGGTGAAATCTCCGGGTGAAGAGCCTCATGCCCTACAACTGGCAAGGCATAAACTCTTGAGAAATCTAGGTTTTAAAGTATTTGTCCTTGATGATGAAGCGCAAATTGGGAGGATCCTTGATGAGATACGAGCCTCATAATTACCAGAACTACGCCATCCAATACGTTGAGGATCATCCTATCTCAGCGATTCTATTATCCATGGGTCTTGGCAAAACCAGCATCACACTGACGGCGCTAAACAATCTTCTTTTTGACAGCTTCCAAGCCCATCGCATTCTGGTGATTGCCCCTCTTCGAGTCGCTCGAGAGACATGGCCTGCTGAAGTTGTTAAGTGGAATCATCTGCAAAACCTTATCTACTCAGTGGCCGTTGGCACCGAGGCAGAGCGACGGGCGGCCTTAATGAAACCTGCTGACATCTACATCATCAACCGCGAAAATGTCCAGTGGCTCATTGAGGATAGCAAGTTGCCCTTTCACTACGACACGGTTGTGGTTGATGAGCTTTCGTCCTTCAAAAATTATCAATCCAAGCGCTTTAAGGCCCTCATGAAAGTCAGGCCAAAGATCAAGCGGATCATAGGACTCACAGATACCCCTTCAGCCAATGGCCTTATGGACCTATGGGCACAGTTTCGATTATTGGACCTGGGTGCTCGCCTTGGAAGGTACATCAGCCATTACCGTCTGGAGTACTTCCAGCCTGATAAGCGAAATGGCCAGGTGGTTTTTAGCTATAAGCCAATGCCAGGAGCAGAAGATCGAATCTATGACAAAATTTCCGATATCACCATCTCCATGAAATCCACCGACTATTTGGAAATGCCGGAGCTGGTTAGTTGTGAGTACCCAGTCCGCCTCTCCGTGAATGAACGTAAGCGTTATGATGATTTAAAAAAGGATCTTGTTTTGCAGCTCCCTGATGGCGAAATCACTGCTGCAAATGCCGCGGCACTCACGGGTAAGCTATGCCAGATGGCAAATGGTGCGATCTACACCGACGATGGCGAGACCACCAGCATCCATGAAAGAAAATTGGATGCCCTGGAAGACATCATCGAATCAGCCGCTGGAGAGCCGATCCTAATAGCCTACTGGTTTAAGCATGATTTGGTTCGGATCACTAATCGCCTGACAAAACTTCAAGTCACTTTCTCCAAGTTGGACAGTTCTGAGAGTATCCGCCGATGGAACAGCGGAGAACTCCCTATTGGACTGATCCACCCCGCCTCTGCCGGCCATGGGTTAAACCTTCAAAGTGGAGGATCCTACCTGGTGTGGTTTGGCCTGACGTGGTCCTTGGAACTATATCAACAAACGAATGCCCGTCTCTGGCGGCAAGGCCAAACTTCCGAAACGGTTGTGGTGCAGCACATCGTAGCAAAGGGAACCATTGATGAGCGAATCCTTCAGGTTTTAACTGACAAGGATAAAAGTCAGTCAGCCCTCATTGATGCCGTAAAAGCAGATCTGCAAATCTAAAGACAATCAAAGACAATCCGTGCCAATCCGAGAGAATAAACATTCGGAGGTACACACAATGGATCCATATGAGACCTTAGCCAACGCCATCATCTTGCGAGCTGCAGAGGATTATCGAACGGCTCTCCGCTGGTATAAAAAGCGCCCAGAAGAAGCGATTCACAGGCGCAATAAAAAATCGATTGAACTTTTCTTCCGTTCTGAATGGTTCGGTGTTCTAACAAGCCTTGACCCTAACATGCTTCTTGCAAAGCTACGTGAGGAGGCAAGGCATGACTAATCGAGATTATCTTATTCAGGCTCGTGGCCTAGACCGGCTCATTCGCAGTAAACTAGAGCAAATTGACTCTTTACGTGATCTTGCCGAGAAATGCACGTCGACATTAACGGGAATGCCAGGTAATTCAGAACGTAGCGTGTCCACGGTTGCTGATACGGTGGCGAAGATCGTTGACCTACAAGTTGAGATTCTCCACGACATTGATGAACTGGTCGGCATAAAGCGTGATATTATCCGCTGTGTTAAGACCATTGGCAACACCGAGCTTCAGACCCTACTGGAACTTCGATACCTTTGCTTCAAGACCTGGGAGGAGATTGCGGTGGAACTCATGTACAACATCCGCCACATTTACCGCCTTCATGATGAAGCACTAGATAAACTGGTGATTCCTTAAACATGGTTTGGGTGTCAAAATTGAGGTTTATGCGATCTGAGTCCTCATTTTTGTT
>CAYYVR010000226.1:0-2438 GCA_964475185.1 uncultured Clostridium sp.
TGTCATTGCATTATAATTCATAGTAACTAAGGGTCCTTCGGACCCATTCTTTGAACAGTCTCTCAATTGATAGACCTGACAAATAAAAATCGACCAACAGGAGGAAGACGGTTATGAACGGAATGGACTACACAACCGACAAATTAAGAAACGTGGGCCTTATAGGCCACAGTGGGTCTGGTAAAACCACGCTGATGGAAGCGCTTCTGAATTTTTCAGGTGCAACCGACAGAATGGGAAAGGTTGAAGATGGAAATACGGTTTCCGACTTTGATCCGGAAGAAAAGAAACGCCAGATTTCCTTACAGGCCTCTGTGGCGCCCGTATATTATGATGGATACAAGATCAACCTGGTCGACTTACCCGGATATTTTGATTTCGTCGGAGAAACCATACAGGGAATGAGAGCGGTGGACATCGCCATGATCGTCCTGTCCGCCACATCAGGTATCGAAGTCGGTACTGAAAAAGCCTGGAAGTACACGGAAAAGATCAAACTTCCCAGAGCCTTTTACGTTAACAAGATGGACCGCGAAAATGCGGACTTTGATAAAGTATTTGAAGCATTGAAAGAAAAATTCGGCATGCCGGTCGTCGCCGTTCAGTACCCCATTGGCAAGGAATCCAACCTGCAGGGGGTCATCAACGTCGTGTCCAAGCGCGCCAGATTTACAGATAAAGCCACCGGGAACATGGAGGAGCGGGAGATCCCTGCCGAATATAAAGACCGCATCGAAGAACTCCATGAACTCCTGATGGAATCCGTGGCCCAGAACGATGAAGTTCTGCTGGACAAGTACATCGGCGGTGAGAAGCTGACCAATGATGAAGTCTACAAAGCCCTCATCGAAGGCTGTGTGTCTGGTGACATCGCACCGGTCATGTGCGGATCGGCTGCCGAGCAGATCGGTCTCACCACGCTGCTGGAAGATATCATTGAAGCCTTCCCGTCCCCGGAATATGCCATTCCGCAGAAAGCCATCGAATTGAACAGCCAGGAGGAGATCTTTGTCAAGCTCGCAGCAGACAAGCCATTCTCCGCCATCGTGTTCAAAACCATTGCCGACCCCTTTGTCGGAAAAATCTCTCTGTTCCGGACCATCACCGGGACGGCGCAGGGGGAAATGAATGTCTACAATCCCAACCGGGAAAAGAATGAAAAACTGACTAATTTCTTCTACCTGAAAGGCAAGAATCAGGCACCGGCCGACAAGGTCATCGCCGGTGATATCGGCGCAGTGGCCAAGCTTGCCGTCACCAAGACCGGTGACACGCTGTGTGATCCAGCCTTCAAGGTCCGCTATGATGCGATCAACTTCCCGCAGCCGGTCATGAGCCTCACCGTTCTGCCAAAGTCCAAGGGGGACGAAGATAAGATCTCCTCGGGACTGAACCGTCTTCTGGAAGAGGATCCCACCTTCACCGTGGAACGCAGCCCGGAAACGGCTGAAGTCATCATGTCCGGACAGGGTGAGACCCATCTGGAAGTCCTGGCATCCAAACTGAAAGCCAAATTCGGTGCCGATGTCGATCTGTCCGAACCGACCCTGCCTTATCGGGAGACCATCAAGGGCAAATCCGACGTTCAGGGCAAACACAAGAAACAATCCGGCGGACACGGCCAGTACGGCGATGTCAAGATCCGGTTCGAACAGCGGCCCGATGGGGAAGAAGAACTTGAATTCGTCGATCAGGTCGTCGGCGGAACGGTTCCGAGAAACTTCATTCCGGCGGTTGAAAAAGGATTGCGCGAAGCGATCCATGAAGGCGTGCTGGCCGGATATCCGGTCATCAAGCTGAGAGCAACGCTGTATGACGGATCTTCCCATGCCGTGGATTCCTCGGAAATGGCCTTTAAGATCGCAGCGTCCATGGCCTTCAAGAAAGGGATGGAGGAAGCCCAGCCGATCATTCTGGAACCCATCATGAAACTGGAAGTCACAGTGCCTGATGATTACATGGGCGATGTCATCGGAGACATCAACAAGAAACGCGGCAGAGTCCTTGGCATGGAACCGGAAGACGGCATGCAGAAAGTGATTGCGGAGATCCCGATGGCGGAGATCCAGCGGTATTCCTCCGATCTGAAATCCATGACCCAGGCCAGAGGTGAATTCTCTGCAGAATTCGTCCGCTATGAGGAAGTTCCGGCCCAGGAAGTGCCAAAGATCATCGAAAAAGCCAAAAAACTGAAGGAAGCCAAAGAAAACAAATAGATTGAATTTAAGTGTTTCAAAGAGATCCTGTCAGTGCAGGGTCTCTTCTTTGCTGAACCATCGGAGACGGAACGCCGCAGTCCCTGACGACCTAAATTCTGACCGGCGGATCCTAGCGGGATGTCATTGGTTCCGGCCCCGGGTTCGCTGAGCTGATCCGGATCCTGTCAGACGGACCAGGCCAGACCGCCTGGCGTCCGGCCCCATCCGCGGCCGGTTATG
>CAYYVR010000227.1:0-2429 GCA_964475185.1 uncultured Clostridium sp.
CAATCGAAAAAGGGTCAGGTCTTACTGTAGACTATATTGTTTTAGGGAATTCGGGAAATGTATTTGAAAACATTTTGATAACGATGATGAAATCGTAAAGGAGTGAGATCATGCTGTTCAGGAAAAAAGGAATCAGTTTTCTTCTTGCCGCTGCCATTCTTGGAATGACTGCATGTACACCAGCCGCCACCGACACGACCACAGCCCAGCCCGACACGACCACACCCCAGTCTGACACGACAACGGCTCAGACCGACCCGTCCACGACCACAGCCGACACCACTGCTGCGACCCAGCCTGCTGAGACGGCCCCTGCCACCCAGGCCCGGGAGATCAGCCCCATGACACCCGGTGAGTATGTCATCGATGCCAAGGGACTCAACCCCATGAAAGTGAAAGTTGTATTGTCCGAAAAGGCCATCGATGAGGTGGAGATCCTCGAACATACGGAAACGCCGACGGTGGCCGAAGCGGCACTGCGTGATCTGCCTGCGATGATCACCGGACAGCAGAGCATAAAGGTCGATACGGTTTCGGGTGCGACCTACACCAGCCAGGGGATCCTGGATGCCGTGAAGCAGGCCCTGGAACAGGCCGGTGCGAACCTGGCTGAGTTCGAAGTGGCACCGGTAGCCGTGGAAACGGCAGAAGATGCCCGTCCGCTCATGGGTACAAAAGAATTACCCTCTACCTGGGATGAAACCTATGACATCATCGTCATCGGCGGCGGCTTCGCCGGGCTGTCCGCATCCTACACAGCAGCCAGCAAAGGAGCCAGTGTCGCCCTGATCGAAAAAATGCCGATGCTGGGCGGTAACTCGCAGATCAACGGCGGAGTCTATGCCGCCTACACGTCCAAACTGGCGGACGAATTCTATGCAAAACTGAATCTGACACCGGACACTGCTGAAAAGCATATCGAAGACACCATTGCCGGCGGAGATTTCATGGGCCGGCCGGAACTGGTGAAGAATCTGGTTTACGGCTCACCGGAATTCCTGAACCTGATGCTGGACAATGGTCTCAAGGTCCGCGAATCCATCACCCGGCCGGGCGGACACTACGGGTATCGGACCTACACCACTGAAAATGGCGTAGGGGCGGACATCGTCCGGGTACAGAAGGAACTCCTTGCCAAGACGGACTGCAAAGTCCATCTGGAGACGACCATGACGCAGATCTACCGCGAGACCGCCGGCGAACAGCGAGTCGTGGGGATCCGGGTCCGCGACAGGGACGGCAAGACACTGAACCTCAAGGCGGAAAAGGGCGTCATCCTTTCAACCGGCGGATTCTCGGGAAACATTGAAATGCGCCAGCGCTATGTGCCCGCGCTGACGGCGGATCTGCCCACGACAAATCATGTCGGGGCCACCGGCGAAGGGATCACCATGGCCCAGGAGATCGGCGCCAATACCATCCAGATGGCCTATATCCAGCTGTATCCCTTTGCCAATCCCGACAACGGAGTGCTGGATGCCACTGCGGTCATCCCCTTCTCCGGTCCTTCTTCGGGGATCGTCTATGTGGACGCAAACGGAAAGCGGTATGTCAATGAAGGCGAACGGCGCGACGTTTGCTCCAGAGCCGCTCAGAACAGCGGCGGATTCCCGACTTTCTCGATCTTTGGCCAGGAGATCGTCGACAAGGGCGGATTCATCGCGCCCGCTCAGCTGGAAGGCGGAATGGCTCAGGAGCGGATCTTCAGGGCCGACACCCTGGAAGATCTGGTGAAACAGATCAACGACCACCAGTATCAGGGTAAATCCGTGGCAATGACCGCGGAAACGCTTCAGCAAACCATTGATACCCATAATGGCTATGTGGAGCAGGGAGAGGATCCTGATTTCGGCAAGGTCATTGACAAGGGCGTCATGCTGAAGATCGAAGAAGGTCCATATTATGCCGTTCCGCAGTGGCCATCCGTCCATCACACCATGGGCGGCCTGGAGATCAATGCAAGGACGGAAGTCATCGACATCTGGAACCACGTCATACCGGGTCTTTATGCAGCCGGTGAAGTATCCGGCGGAGTCCATGGCACCAACCGCCTCGGATCCAACGCCATTCCCGATGCAGCCGTCCATGGCTGGATCGCCGGAGAAGTGGCAGCTACGGGCAATGTTCCGGCATTTGTTCCCAAAGAATAAGAGACACCGATTCTGAATGACGAATAGAAATCCATCCATTAAACAGCCTGCAGCGATCCCTTCGCTGCAGGCTTGTTTAATAGAACCGGTTTGATTTGCTGCCTGTTTCCCAGTGCCGGCCCGGGAGGCTGTTTTCCACTGTTCATTGCTGATTTTCGCTGCTCCTTCATCAGACCTCGTCTCCTGTTTCATGGGAAGAAGGGATGACCAGATCAGGCTTACAGAGTGGGAAGGGCTTAATAGAGGATCAGGAAAAGCAGAGCGATCAGCAGGAGGACG
>CAYYVR010000228.1:0-2403 GCA_964475185.1 uncultured Clostridium sp.
GCCGGGTCACAATTAATGTTGGAGTGGCTCATTTTCGCCGGAATAATCATTTAGATCGTTCCATTGATAATCCTGCTTTTTTAGATCTCCCTTTATAGTGTAGTTATTCTGTCTGGGGCGGTCCTGTCTTTGCGAAGTTCTTCCACTGAAAGCAGTCCCCCGGTCCGTCCTTTCAAATAAGGCGGATCGGGGGACTATTCCGGCGGATCACTGATCTGCAGAGGATGCGGCAGCGAGTCAGGTTCACCGGATCTTTATCACTCCGGCCTGGGAGGTGATCAGCGCCTGGGCAGCCGATGAGGCATTCTGCAGGGCACGGGCAGTCACCAGCGCGGGATCTGCGATCCCGTGCTCCATCATATTGACATAGATTCCCTTCATGGCATCGAATCCAAATCCGGCCGGGCGGCTGCGTATTCCTGACAGGACCTCTGCACCGCTGAAGCCGGCGTTTTCCGCGATCTGCCGGGCGGGCGCCTCCAGTGCGCGGATCAGGATCAGGACACCTGTTCTCATGTCACCGGACAGGGTATCGGCATAGGCCTGCAGTGCCGGAATGCATCTGAGATATGCGACGCCGCCCCCCGGGACCACGCCCTGTTCCAGCGCTGCCTTTGCTGCATTGAGGCCATCTTCCCCGCGCTGTCTGATCTCTTTCATTTCCACTTCAGAGGATGCCCCGATCTCAATCAACGCCATCCCTTTGCCCAATCTTGCGATGCGCGCCTTCAGCTGCTGCCGGTCAAACTCATACTGCGACCGGTCGTGGCACATCCTCAGATATCGGATCCGTTGTGCCACCTCACCGCCTGGACCCGTCACGCGGATCATGGTGCTCCGGCCGTCAATCCTGACGTAGGCAGCCCGACCCAGCATCTCCGAGGTTGCCGCTTTAAGATCCGCATGGTCTGTGGTCTCACTGAAAAAGATCCCTTCGGTGAGCAGCGCCAGATCCTCCAGTTGATCCTGCCGGCCCTCTCCGTAGGCCGGCGGGTGAATGGCCACCGTGTTCAGGATCCCCCGCCGTTTGTTCTCCATCAGTAAACCCAGCACCTCACCGCTGATCTCTTCAGCGACCACGAGCAGCGGGCGGCCCAGAGGAGCCAGTTTTTCCATCAGCGGGACGAGCTCATGACCGTCGGTGATCCGCTGATCGGTGATCAGCACATACGGTTCGATCAGTTCGGAGACCATCCGGCGGGGATCATCCGCCATCTGAGGCAGCAGGAAACTTCGGTCAATCTGCATCCCGGGCTGGATCTTCAGACCCGTCTCCACGGTATTCGACTCCGTCACAGAAACACCTTCCGGTCCCACCTGCGTAATGGCCTCGGCAATGAGTTCACCCAGGTACTGATCCCGGGCTGCGAGAGCTGCCACCTGGATTATCGTCTCAGTGGTGTTCACCGGATTTGATAATTTCCTGATGGCCGCCCCGGCCAGCTGGGTCGCGTGCTGCATCCCTTTTTTCATCACCATGGGGTTTGCCCCGGCACTGATATTTCTAAAACTCAGATCAGTGATCGCCTGAGCCAGGACGATGGCGGTGGTCGTTCCGTCTCCTGCCGTTTCCCTGGTTTTCAGGGCGATCTCCCGAATGATCTGAGCCCCCATGTTTTCAACAAAGTCCGGCAGCTCCAGCTCCTTCACAAGGGCCGCCCCATCACTGGTCACCAGGGGCGCTCTGCCCTGAACGGCGATGACCCCGTTACGCCCTTTAGGGCCCAATGTGACCCGCACTGTGCCGGCGAGCTTGTCAATCCCCGCCTGCAGCCTGCGTCGTACTTCTTCATCGTTCAGAACTTTAACCGCCATTTCCCTTCCTCCCTCCGTGTTGTTTCCACCTAAAGTATAATACAATCCCCTCGTCAATGGAGGCCCGCCGATATCAGCTCCCGTTTGTTTCCTCTTTCACTTTTGCATCTTTTTACTGCTGTTCCATTATTCTGTTTTCGCCTCATGATGTTTCGACGCAGAAGATCCCGGCAGTCCCGAAAACCAGAACATGCCCGTCCGGCTTGTTCCAGCTTACTCCACTGGATCCAAGCATCGGCCAGCCGACCTATTCCGCCGCCCCTTGCATCTCGGGCTCTGCGGGAACCAGGCAGACCAAACCAGGCTGTAACAGGCCGAACCAGTCTGGATCAGGCTGAATCGGATAACAGTCTCCCGGGAGAAACGTCCCTTCGAATGAAATTCCCCATCGATGAAGAGTGAACGACCAACGGCCCCGGCTTCATTTGAAGCCAGGGCCGTTGGTCGTTTCAAAGTATTGAGGATCTTCGTACCGCGGATAAGGAATCAGATCCTCAGCGGATCGCTGTTCTCCGATCAGCTCCGAACATTCGCACCTGCCGGTTCTGTCTGGGCCATGTCGGTTTCCTCTCCAAAGACCCGGTCGGT
>CAYYVR010000229.1:0-2366 GCA_964475185.1 uncultured Clostridium sp.
CAGCAAAGACATTGTAAACGCTCACCCGGCAGACATCTTTCGTTTCAAACTCAGGGGATGAAAGGGATCAGTAAGATTTTATACCAACCGCGAAGAGGAGGGAGATCAAAAGGATTTTAAAAACGGGGAAGATGAAGGTGGTGATTGACGCGGGATTTGACAAATGATAGTATGAATAAAATTAGAATAAAAATCCCATATTACAAATGGATGCCGGCTTGTGATTGCCAATTGTGTGCGATCAGTTGTAAAAATACGAGGAGTTGTGAAATGAGTAGTGATCAAATCAAAGCATTGGCAGAACAATACTATGACCGGGTGGTGGAACTGCGTCATTATTTTCATATGAATCCAGAATTAGCGTTCCAGGAAGTCAAGACTGCGGCCAGGGTGGCCGAAACCCTGACAGCCCTTGGCATCGAGGTCAGCACCGACATTGCCGGGACTGGTGTTGTCGGCCTGATCCGCGGCGGGAAGCCCGGACGGACGGTGCTGCTGCGGGCGGATATGGATGCGCTGCAAGTCCAGGAGGAGGCCCAGGTCGAGTACAAATCTCAGATTCCTGGCGTGATGCATGCCTGCGGTCATGACGGACATACGGCGTCCCTGCTGGGCGTTGCCATGATCCTCAACGATCTCAAAGCGGATCTGGCCGGCAACGTTAAAGTCCTCTTCCAGCCGGCGGAAGAAGATACCGGCGGGGCCCTGCCGATGATCGAAGCAGGGGTCCTGGAGGATCCCAAAGTCGATGCAGCCTTTGGCTGTCACCTGTGGGGCAATCTGCCTGAAGGCATGGTGCAGTTCAAAAAGGGACCGATGATGGCATCTCCGGATTCCTTTGAGATCACGCTCATCGGCCGGGGCGGCCATGCGGCGATGCCCCATCTGTCCATCGACCCCGTGATCATGGCAGCCCAGGTCATCAATCAGGCCCAGACCCTGATCTCCCGCCGCAAGGATCCGCTTTCACCGGCTGTCCTTTCCATCACCATGGTCCACGGCGGGGAGGCACACAACGTAATCCCGAACCAGATCCAGCTGGCGGGCACCATCCGGACCTTCGACCGCTCCGTTCGGGACTGGATCCCGGAAGCCTTTGAAAACGTCGTCCGCTCCGTGACGGCAGAACACGGCGGCAGCTATTCCTTCCGGGTCGACCGGAAGTTCCCGCCGCTGATCAACGACGGCGCCATGGCGGATCTGGCCGCCCGCTCCGCAGAAAAGATCGTGGGAGCGGGCAGTGTCACCTGGACCGATGTGCCCAACATGGGCGGCGAAGATTTTGCCTACTTCGCGCAGGCCGTCCCATCCTGCTTCTATTTTGTCGGCATCGCGCCCAGTGCGGAGGAGCCGGTGAGCCACCATCATCCCAAATTCCAGTGGGCAGACCGCAATCTGCTGATCTCGATGCAGACGCTGGCTCAGGCCGCGGTGGATTATCTGTCGCAGTAGAATAGAAAAAAAGTGTAAAACAGGGGGAATCATTATGGAAACAAAAGACAGGCAAACCCAGAAGAAAGGCTGGATCGACCGTACGATGACACGCATCGAAAAAGCCGGCAATGCGCTGCCCGACCCGGTGACGATGTTTTTTCTCATCAGCGTTGCCATCCTCATTATTTCCTGGCTGACGGCTCGTATGGGGGTATCGGTCATCCACCCTTCCACCAATGAAGAAGTGGCTGTGGTCAATCTCCTCACACGGGAAGGTCTCCAGCGGGTCTTCACCGGAGTGGTGGGGAATTTCCAGAGCTATCCGCCGCTGGGGCTGGTGCTGGTGGTCATGTTGGGCGCCGGACTGGCAGAAAAGTCAGGTCTCATCGCATCAGCCATGCGCCACTCGATCCGCAGGATCCCCGCCAGCATGGTGGTTCCGGCCACCATCGCCATTGGAATCATTGCCAATGCCTTCGGTGATGCCGGGTTCATCGTCCTGCCGCCACTGGCTGCGCTGGTCTTTCTGATGATCGGCCGTCATCCGCTGGTCGGGATGTTTGCCGCCTATGCGGGCGTTGCCGGCGGGTTTGCCGCCAACCTCATGGTAAACATGTCAGATGTTCTGGCAGCCAGCTTTACGATCCCTGCTGCCCAGGTCATCGACCCGGGTTATCAGGGAACGCCGGCTATGAATCTTTATTTCATCATGGCCACGGTGCCGCTTTTGGTTTTTGTCGGCACGGTGGTCACCAACAGGCTCATCGAACCTCGTTATCAGAACTACCAGGCCAGTGAGGAGCTGCAGCTGGAAATGGAAGGGACCGCCAATCCGAAAGAAGGGAAAGGCCTGAAGTGGGCAGGGATCACGTTTATCATCCTGCTGCTGGCTGTGGGTGCCCTGAGCATCGGCGAGAATGCTTTTATGGCCG
>CAYYVR010000230.1:0-2352 GCA_964475185.1 uncultured Clostridium sp.
AGGTCGCGCCGCCGCCGACACCGGCGATCCCGAAGGAAGCAAAGGTGGTCACCACGATGAGCCGGATCAGGAA
Source organism: uncultured Clostridium sp. (assembly GCA_964475185.1). Classification (GTDB taxonomy): domain Bacteria; phylum Bacillota; class Clostridia; order Clostridiales; family Clostridiaceae; genus JG1575. The sequence goes on from CAYYVR010000230.1 coordinate 74, forward strand.
GACCGGATCCAGGGGATTGATCCCCAAGGTCGGTGCGATCATCACGGCCAGCATGGCCGGATAGATCCCGGCACAGCCGTTCTGTCCGATGGATGTGCCCAGGCTGCCCGCCAGATTGGCGGTCCCTTCAGGGACACCCATGCGCTCCTTCTGCGCACTGATGGTCATGGGCAGCGTCCCGGCGGAAGATCTCGACGTAAAGGCGAAGATCAAAGCATCCATGGACTTTTTGACGAAGGTCAGCGGATTGAGGCCGAACAGGAGAAGGATCAGCATGTGAACGCCGAACATGATGGCAATGGCCGCATAGGAAGCGACGATGAATTTCAGGAGCCGCTGGATGTCGGAAATGTTGGACGTTGCCGCCACCCGGGTCATCAAAGCCAGAATACCATAGGGCGTGAAGCGCATGACCAGATTGACCATACGCATGGTGACATCATGGAGCGCAATGACCAGATCTTCAAAGATCTTGGCGGAATCCGGCTTGAATTTACGGATCTGGATGGCTGCGATGGCCAGGATCGTCGCAAAGAAGACCACGGAAAGCGTCGCATTGGATCCCTGCCCCGTCAGTGCGGCAAAGGGGTTCAGGGGAATGATCTCCATGATCTGCTGCTGGATCGGGGTCTTGCTGAAATTGACCAGCGTCTCTTCCAGGCCTGTCCCGCGGGCGGCTTCCGCCTCGCCCATCTGAAGGCCTTCTGCCGTCAGCCCGAAAGCTGATGTTGTCATTGCACCGACAAAAGCTGAGATGGCCACGGTGATCATCAGGACTGCCAGAACACGTCCCGTCAGCTTGCCCAGATTGGAAGAGCGCTGAGTGATGAACGCATAGAGGATGGAAATGAAGATCAGCGGCATGACGATCATCCGCAGCAGCCGGACATAGCCGGATCCCACCAGGGCGATCCAGTCCATGGCCGTCTTCACTGCAGGGTTGCCAAAGCCCAGAATGGCCTGTAGGGCTGCACCGAAAATCAGCCCGAGGACCAGGGCCCCGACGACTCGAACGGTGAAGGACTTGTTCTGCTTCTTGAGCAGGTACAGCGCGCCCAGAAGGGCTGCAAAGACAATGAGGATCAGTAAAGTTGAAATAAGATTGCTCATAATGTAACCTCCGAAGTATTTTTTATCAGGGTGACCCCTGCTGACTACTTATTAAAAGTAACTATTAAAATTATATCACAGGGCCCCGAAAAAAGAAAACATTAAAAATTGACCCTGAAAACATCGCTGAACACGACCCTGCCCTCTGATTGCATCCCACTTCGAAACCCCATGGAACATTTACCCGGTTCCAGTCCCCCTGCCAGATGATCATTGCGATGATCCCGCTGATGCGGGGTATGCCGCTGATTCTTCTGATGGGGGGTATGCCGCTGATTCTTCTGATGCCGGGATGCGGGGGATGCCGGGGATCAGCCGGAGCCCGGCTGCCCCCGTTCCCCACTGCTGCGGCAGAGGAACAACCGTGCCGATATTTATCCCTGATCCCCCGACTTCCCTGACTCGATGGGACTCAGTTTGAAAAACCGTTTTTTGCCGACCCGGAGGATGTCTCCGGCTTTGCAGCCCGCCAGCGTCCGCACTTTGGTCCCGTTGAGCTGGATCCCTTCCTGCTCCAGCATCCTGCGCAGATCACTCAGGGACAGGCCGGCGGCGCCCTTTACTGCCTGCAGGATCCCGGACTCATCCCACCGTGTCACCTCCAGGGGCTGAACATCTCGAGGCAGGATGCCCCTGGAAAAAGTATTCAGGAAAAATTCCTCCGCATCTTTTGTTTCCGTTTCTGACCAGTACAGCGCAGTGATGACCCGCGCCAGGTTCAGCTTTTCATCTCTGGGGTTGGCACCGCGCCCCAGCCCTGACCGGATCCGGGCGATCTCTTCAGGCGTTTCATCCGTCACCAGTTCAAAGTAGCGCAGGATCAGATCATCCGGGATCGTCATGATCTTCTGAAACATGATCCGGGGCGCTTCGCTGATCCCGATGTAGTTGCCCAGGCTCTTGCTCATTTTCTGAACGCCGTCGGTCCCCACCAAAAGGGGCAGGGTGATGACAGCCTGCGGAGACTGGCCAAACTGCTTTTGCAGCGTCCGGCCCATGAGAAGATTGAAGGTCTGATCCGTCCCGCCCACTTCGATGTCCGCTTCCAGCGCCACGCTGTCCCTGGCCTGAAGCAGCGGGTACATGAACTCATGGATCCCGATGGGCGTGCCGGAGGCAAACCGGGATTTGAAATCATCCCGTTCCAGCATCCGGGCCACCGTCACCGA
>CAYYVR010000231.1:0-2292 GCA_964475185.1 uncultured Clostridium sp.
CGCAGCAACGCACCCCCATGTCCGCGGCCGCGGTCTTGTGGCGAGACTGACGGATTTTGCTTTGAACGATATGAAAAGCGAAGGCGTCACCATCGCCAGGATCTATGTATACAGCGACAACCGCTCCTCCATCCATTCGATCCGCAAACTGGATTTTGCCCATTCAGGTACAGTATTGCGACATCATAAAAATCTAAAGACCGGTGAATACGTTGATGATCTGATGTACCATAAAATACTGGACTGATACGCGCCGGGTGCCATCAAAGTCAATGCCCCGCACGGGATGGCCCGGTAAGACCGTGTCATTGAGTGAGTTGATTTGGTTCCTTATGACATCAACCGGTGGCTGCCCTTTTTCGAAGCTTTTATAAGAACCGTGGCCCAATCAGGACAGTGATGTGAACAGGCGATCTGGCCAATGACTGAATACCAGCAAAAAGTGTGCCCTTGATGGGGGCACACTTTTATTGAACCGGCCAGGAACACTCGTGACCAAAGTCATGAAGTGAATCGGCCGCGGTTTGGAAATTAATCTATTTTACTCGGCAACTCCATTCAGTAGTTTGCGATAGTAGTCATAGCCATAGTCCGGATCCACTAAACGGTAAAAGTCGGCCGGAAAGTTTGAGTCGCCGCTGGATACAATCACCACAAGGCCAGAGCTGTAATAGGTCAGGTCACGCGTCAGGTGTCTGCCTTCCGCGTCCTCTCCATCCAGGCTGATATGGATCATCTCGGAAGAAACCTCCATAAAAAAGAGGGTTTTCAGATCCCTCTTATAGCCCGTTGCCAGAGGGGTGGTGATCCAGATGGAATTGGCATCAGCGGGCTGGATCTCCACTTCCCGGAGCTGATCCCGGCTGTCGTAGTAGCTGACCCTGCCATCAGTGACCGTCATTCCTTCCCTGAAGTACCGCGTCCTGGTACTGGTCATGATGACTGCTGCCAAAAGGAGCAGCAGTGCCAGTCCATACCAGGTTTTATTTATTCGTTTTGACATGCTTTGCTTACTCCTCGACTCAATTTCTATTATAAACTGACTCGGTGCTTAAATGAGCTATTAACCCTGAAAGTGGTTGTTTGGTGTGGCGTCCAGGTGGAAGTTGCTGCAACCGGTACCTTCAGCAGCAGTTCACGCAGTTGTGATCAGCCCGTCTCCCGGCCGATGCTCCTCCGTGAGGTCCGTATCATGAGGTCAGCGTTTCCCTTGCTGCTGCCACCGCTTTTTCTCTGGTGTCGAAGAAGCTGGCTCTTTGGCTTTCCACCGGGACCCAGTACCAGTATTCGTCGCCCTCCCAGTCATCATACGCTTTCTGCCAGACGTTAAAAGAATAGGCGCTGCCCTTCCTGAAAATCTCAATATAGCGGCCTGCCATCTCGATCACTTCAATGGCTGCAGGATCAGGGCGCCAGGGAAGGCTGTTCGTGAAACAGGCCAGGTTCGGGTCGTACTGCCAGATCTTCACCGCCGATCGGTTCCGGCGGAAGAGGTCAAACCCCTCGGACATATTCCCGTAACATTCTTCCTTTCCGGATGGATGCAGCAAACAGAATTGCTCACAGCGCAACTTTTTCCCGCGCCAAACTGCTGTATGCCGGATCGGCAGGGTAAAAAGCCGCACCAGAAATTCTCCGGCTCTTTCAAAACGATCGTGATCAGCACTTTTCAGATCAGCGAGATGATTCTCAAAGCGTTCCTGAGCCGTAAAGAAGCTGATGATGACCTCATCCTGTGTTACCTCAAAGCCGACATTGGTCTTTTCGACCAGGGTCACGATGTCCGACCGCTGGCTCCGTCTATTCCGGTCCAGGCTGACTTCGCTCATCGAAACTCGGCCCGGATCGATATAAGGGGAAATAGCATCCAGTAAAAACTTGGTTCCCTGGTAGTTCATGGGCAGCTCCTTTGCGATCGAATGTACTCATTGTTTCCATTTTATCTCATTCCGATGACGAAATGATCAGGAATATTACCGAACAGTTCTTGTTGAACAGATCAGCAATAAACAAGACCGATTCATGATTGAATCCTTCCCGGTCCTTCCTGATGCAGATTTGATCCTTCCGGAGGATTTTCATGAAGACCAGAATCAAAAGCCTGACTCTGGAGGTCCGTTCATCCCTGGTTCTTTGAAGGCTGTGTTCTGTCTTTACCCAAACCACTGGACCTTTGCTTATTTATTTTGCTGCCTGAACCTGCTGCCTGATTCCTGATCAGGCAGCAAAAGCATAGCGAAGCCTCCCTGTGCTTTCTGACCGGTCTTAGATCAATACAGTATTCTTTCCCAG
>CAYYVR010000232.1:0-2286 GCA_964475185.1 uncultured Clostridium sp.
TTCTATTGCCCTTATTTTTTTTCCATGTTTTTTTCCACGTTCAATTTCTAAAAATTCTATTTTCTTGAATTCTGTTTTCGACCTTGCATGAATCTCCGCAACATAGTAAAATGATGTAAGACAATGATGGGAACCAGTAGATTCACGGTTGATTCAAAGAGAGAGATGGCAGGTGGAAGCATCTCATGAGATCGGATTTCGAAGACCAGTCCCGGAGTCTCCGGCAATCCAATGCCGGCGCAGGATCGTGCGTTACAATTCGTTAGAGTTCAAATTTAGGTGGAACCGCGAGTATGATCGCCCTATGCAGGGAGGATCATTTTTTTTATTCAAATCAGGATACAGGAGGAAATCATTATGATCAAGGTAACATTACCGGATGGGTCAGTCAGAGAATATGAACAGGGCATCATGCTCTATGAGGTAGCAAGAAGCATTTCAGAAGGGCTTGCCCGGAATACGCTGGGGGCTGTGGTCAACGGTCAGACCAGGGGGCTTCAGGAAACGCTCAATGAGGACAGTGAAATCAAATTCGTCAATTTTGAAGATCCGGAAGGCAAGGCGATCTTCTGGCATACCAGTGCTCATATCATGGCGCTGGCTGTTCAGAGGCTCTACCCTGACGTCAAATTCGCCATCGGGCCGGCCATCGATGACGGGTTCTACTATGACTTCGACACAGAGCACCGGTTTACCCCGGAGGATCTGGAAGCCATCGAAAATGAAATGAAAAAGATCGTCAGGGAAGGTCATGAGCTGGTTCGTACTGAAATGCAGCGGGAAGACGCCATTGCGCACTTTGAACCCATGGGCGAAGTCTACAAGGTGGATCTGATCACCAACCTGCCGGAAGGGGCCACCATCAGTTTCTACACGCTGGGTGATTTCATCGATCTTTGCAAAGGTCCTCATCTGAAGGACATTTCCAAAGTCAAGGCCGTCAAGCTCATGTCCATCGCCGGCGCTTACTGGCGCGGCGACGAAAAGAACAAGATGCTGCAGCGGATCTACGGAACCACCTTTGAAAAAGCCAAGGATCTGGAAGCCTATCTGCATCGTCTGGAAGAAGCCAAACGGCGCGATCACCGCAAGATCGGCCGGGAAATGGATCTGTTCTCCATCCAGGAGGAAGGCCCGGGCTTCCCGTTCTTCCATGTCAAGGGCATGGTCATCCGCAACAAGCTGGAGGAGTACTGGCGGGAAGAACACGTCAAGGCCGGCTACGGCGAGATCAAAACGCCCATGATCCTCAACGAGGCCCTCTGGCACCAGAGCGGACACTGGGATCACTACAAGGAAAACATGTACTTCACGCAAATCGATGAAGGGGATTATGCCATCAAGCCGATGAACTGCCCCGGATCGATCCTGATCTATAAAAACGGGATGTATTCCTACCGGGACTTCCCCATGCGCTGGGCTGAACTGGGCCTGGTCCACCGTCACGAACTGTCAGGCGCTCTCCACGGGCTGATGAGAGTCCGTGCCTTCACCCAGGATGATGCCCATCTGTATATGACGCCAGCCATGATCAAGGAAGAGATCAAGGGGATCATCAACCTGTGTGACCGGATCTACAAGACCTTTGGCTTTGAATACCACATGGAACTGTCCACCCAGCCTGAGAATTCCATGGGAACGAAGGATCAGTGGGATCTTGCCACTGACCAGCTGCGGGAAGCACTGGAAGAGCTGGATGCCCCTTACAGACTCAATGAAGGCGACGGTGCGTTCTACGGTCCGAAGATCGACTTCCATCTGGCCGACGCCATCGGCCGGACCTGGCAGTGCGGAACGATCCAGCTGGACTTCCAGATGCCCGAGCGCTTTGACCTCTACTACGTGGATGACAACAGCAACCGGGTCCGTCCCGTCATGGTGCACCGGACCGTTCTTGGATCCATGGAGCGGTTCATGGGCATTCTCATCGAGCAGTTCGCCGGCAAGTTCCCGCTGTGGATCGCACCGGAGCAGGTTCGCCTGATCCCGGTCACCGAGCGCCACGCAGAATTCGCCAGGGGTGTGGCTGAAAAACTTCAGCAGGAAGGCTTCCGGGTCCATCTGGATTCAAGAAATGAAAAAGTCGGTTACAAGATCCGGACCGCTCAGATGGAAAAAGTCCCCTACATGCTGGTCATCGGCGACAAGGAAATCGAAGAGAAAAACTTCACCGTCCGTCATTTCATTGCTGATGAATCCGGAAAGAATCCGGAGTATGAACTGTCACTGGAAGAACTGACCAAGCGTCTCCACGAGGAGATCGATTCCAAGAAATTTTACCTCTAG
>CAYYVR010000233.1:0-2240 GCA_964475185.1 uncultured Clostridium sp.
CAGCGCCAGAGTGAACTGCGCCACTGAATCCGTGCCGTAGGTGGGTACATTGGAGACCTGGATGCCCAGGTCCTTTGCCGCTTTGGCATCCACACAGTCATAGCCGGTGGCCAGCACCGTGATGTATCTGAGATGCTTCGCCCCCGTCAGAGCCTCCCGGCTGAGTTTCACTTTATTGACCAGAACGATGTCGGCATCCCTGATCCGCTCCGCGACCTCATCGGGCGCTGTGCGGTCATACACCGTGAGCTCGCCGAATTCCTCCAGTCCCTTCCAGCTCAGATCCCCCGGATTGAGCGTATATCCGTCCAGTACCACTAGTTTCATGCTTATGCCTCCTCTAAGATCCGTTCCGAGATTTCGCGGTCGATGAATCGCGGCAGGAACTTGCCCCGGCCGCGCCGGCCGGTGAACTGTCCGTCCCGCACGATGATTTCGCCCCGGGACATGACCAGATCCATGGCGGTCCGGTGTTTCATCCCTTCATAAATACTGTAGTCGCAGGCTGAACGCTGATCCGATGCCCGGATCTCCTGTTCGGCCCCTTCCCGCAGGATGACGATGTCCGCATCACTGCCAACTTTCAGCGTGCCCTTGTAGGGATACAGGCCGAATATTTTCGCGGCATGGGTGGACGTCAGTTCCACAAACCGTTCCATGGGGATCCGCCGCCGCAGGACCCCTTCGGTGAACAGAAGGGGCATGCGCTCCTGAACACCGGCTGCGCCCCCCGGTGCTTTGCTGAAATCCGCCAGACCCCTCCGTTTTTCCGTCAGCAGGAAAGGACAGTGATCCGTGCCGATGGTCTGGCAGGTGCCGTCAATGACAGCGGTCCAGAGATCCTTGCGGTCCGCTTCGGGCCGCAGGGGCGGCGCCATGATGTACTTCACGCCCTCCTCATTGCCCTCCCCGCGGTAGCGCTCCTCCGTCAGGAGCAGATACTGGGGACACGTCTCCATGTAGACCGGAACGCCCTCCCGGCGGAACTGCACCATGCGCCGGGCACCCAGTCCCGTTGAGGTATGGACCACATAGACGGGCGCATTGCCGGCCAGGGCGGAGAGCTCACAGAGCCGGCCGATGAACTCCGACTCTGTCCGGGGGGGACGGGACCGGGCATGGCTCATCGCCTCGGATTTCCCCTGAGACAGGAGCTCTTTTTTCAGAAGATTCGTCACTTCATCGTTCTCACAGTGGACGGTCAGGAGTCCGCCGGCTTCCTTCATGGTCCGCAGGATCCGCAAAAGATCCCCGTCACCGACCTTGAACCCATAAGTGGAGTAGGCTTTGAAACTGGCGACGCCTTCCCGGATGAGTTCGGAAAGCTCCTGCAGGATCTCCTCATCCACGTGCTGGATCACCCCGTGGAAGGAATAATCGATGACCGCTTTCCCGGCTTTTTCCCGGTACTGATCCAGGGAATAACGCAGGGGCGATCCGGCCGGAGCAAAACCGATATGGTCAATGATGGTGGTGGTCCCGCCCATGGCGGCAGCCACCGTACCCGTGTAAAAATCGTCCGCTGACCGGAACTGCTCGGACTGCTGCAGTTCCATATGGGTATGGGGATCGATGCCCCCAGGGATCACCCAGGCTCCCGCCGCATCAATGACTTCATCCCCCGGCAGGACCGCATCCTCTCCGATGGCAGTGATGATCTCGCCCTCGATGCGAAGCGACTGTTCCAAAATACCTTCTTCCGTCACCAGTTTTCCGTTTCTGATCAAAAGACCCATGGTCTTTCCTCCTTGCTGGGTGCCAGGCACAGATCCCTGCAGCCCGGCTGATGGTCATACTGAAATTTCCTTTGCGGTGGTTCTTCTCTTTATCCTTATTATAGTCCAGGGAAGCGGCTCTTGAATACAGGATGGTCCGCCGAAAAAGGCACCGGCCTCCCCGCGCCGCGAGGCAACCGGCACCTGCCGTTGTCTGTAAAAATCGAAACCCCCTGGGGATCCGTTTCGATCTGTCTTGCGTCATGTCTGGATGTCATGTCCGATCGTCAGATCAGAGTTTGGACCAGAGCCCTTTGGCATGGCTCCGGCATTTGGCCATGAGATCGGCATGATCCATGGTCAGAAGGATGCGGTCTTTCATGACGAAGCGGCCGTTGATCATGGTGTCCCGCACTTTGCAGCCGGAGAGGCCGAAGAGCACATGGCCGCCCCAGGTGGTTTCATTCAAGGGGGTCAGCGGATCGTAGTCCACGACGATGAGATCGGCATAGGCCCCTGCCTGGA
>CAYYVR010000234.1:0-2238 GCA_964475185.1 uncultured Clostridium sp.
TTGATGGCTTTTTGTTTTCCCCGAATCAATTCTTTCCTAAGTAATTATATTTAAACCGGTTTTGGCGTTAAAAAGTTCCGCCACGGATCAGGATGACCCGCAGCGGAACGCTTGATGTTTACGATCAGAAAAATTCAGGCACAGATCGACCGGTGGCTGATTATTCGACGGTGACTGATTTTGCCAGATTTCTTGGCTTATCGACATCGAACCCTTTGAGCAGAGAGACGTGGTAGGCAAGGAGCTGCAGGGGGATGACCGCCAGGATCGGAGCGATCAGATCATGGGTTGAAGGCAGCAGGAACACAGTTTCAGCGGCTTCATCGATCATGTCCCGGTAATGTTCCATGGTCAGGATCATATTTCGGGCTCCGCGGGTCTGGACTTCATGGAGGTTGGAAACCATTTTTTCAATCAGATGTTTCTGGGTCAGGGGACAGATCACGATGGTGCCCTGTTCAATCAAGGCGATGGGACCATGTTTGAGTTCCCCGCCGGGATAAGCTTCCGAATGAATGTAGGTGAGTTCCTTGAGTTTCAGCGACCCTTCCAGAGCCGTCACATTATCAAGACCCCGCCCCAGAAAATATACGTCATGAGCCTGGTAGATCGTCCGGGCATAGGCTTTGATGTCCTCCGACAGGGTCAGGACCTTTTCCACTTTCTCCGGCAGGGCCAGCATGGCAGATTTGACTTCATCCAGATCGATGCCGGCAGGTAGTTCCATCAGTTCAGCAAATTTCATGGACAGCGTGTAGATGGCTGCCAGCTGAGTAAGGTAGGCTTTGGTGGATGCGACGCCGATCTCCGGTCCTGCCCAGGTGTAAATAACGTCATCTGCGTCTCGTGCAATGGAGGAACCGACCACGTTGGTGATGGCAATGACTCTGCCGCCCTTTGACTTGGCATCGCGGAGCACGGCCAGGGTATCGGCCGTCTCGCCGGACTGGCTGATCACGATGACGAGGGTCCGCTGGCTGATAATGGGATCGCGGTATCTGAATTCAGAAGCGACCTCAACTTCGACGGGGATCCGGGTGAGTGTTTCCAGAGCCGTTTTCCCGGCCAGGCCGGCATGATAGGCTGTGCCGCAGGCCACGATGTAGATCCGCGTATATTGTTCCAATTGCTCCCTGGTACAACTGATCTCATCAAGATGGACCTTTTCGCCGACCTGGATCCTTCCCGTCATCGTGTCGCGCAGCGCTTTGGGCTGTTCATGGATCTCTTTCAGTGTGAAGTGATCAAAGCCGCCTTTTTCAGCCAGTTCAGCAGACCAGGTGATTTTGTCGACTTTCTTGTTCAAGGGGTTGAGATCATAATCAAAAAACCTGGGTGTCCCCGTCGATAAGACTGCGATCTCCAGATTGTCCAGATAAACCACCTGGTCGGTGTACTGAAGAATGGCGGGAACGTCACTGGCAATGAAGGATTCGCCATCAGCCATCCCCACGATGAGGGGTGAATCTTTGCGGACGGCGATGAGCTGATGAGGTTCATCCAGTGACAGGATCCCCAGGGCATAGCTGCCCTTTAACGCCCGGACTGTTTTGGCGACGGCCGCCAGCAGATCGGAGCCCTCCTGAAGGTGGGCTGAGATCAGGTTGGGGATCACTTCGGTATCTGTTTCACTTTTAAAGGAAATGCCCATTTCACGAAGCCGGGCCTTCAGTTCCTTATGGTTTTCAATGATCCCGTTATGGACCACAGAGATCCTGCCGTCCATGGAGAGATGAGGATGTGAATTGGTATTGCTGGGTTTGCCGTGAGTGGCCCAGCGGGTATGGCCGATGCCCAGGTGTCCCGGAAGCGGAGTCCTCTCCAGCAGAGCGCCCAGGTTGCTCAGACGGCCCTTGGCCTTTTCAGTGGTCAGATCTCCCTCATTGAGGATGGTGATCCCTGCTGAGTCGTATCCTCTGTATTCTAATTTTGAAAGCCCTTCGAGAAGGATGCTTTCTGCTTGTTTTGGACCAATGTATCCTACGATTCCGCACATGATTAATGTTACCTTTCCTGAAATTTATTATATTTGCAGGGAACAGCCCGACCGGATTTGTAGGCTGCGTTGCCGCAGCGTTTTGCCGGCCTTTGTCGGAAGCTGATGTTCCGTGGAGCATCCGCCGAAACGTTCGATCACTCCATCCTCGTCAACCCATGGGGTTCTGGCGCTTTTTGCTATTTCTCCTTTCTTTTATTTTCCTGCTTCACTATTATATTTGAAATACTTATGGTTTACAA
>CAYYVR010000235.1:0-2181 GCA_964475185.1 uncultured Clostridium sp.
TTCAAAGAATGGGTCCGAAGGACCCTTAGTTACTATGAATTATAATGCAATGACATCGGATTGTAAACGATTTTCCCTCATCAGACCTCATCTCCGGCCTCTCCCCGCCCTCATCCTCCCTCCTCCACACCTTCATCGATCCCTCTTCACTGCAATCCAGGGAGATGCATTTTTCTGCGAATATCCGCCGGACACGCCATGATCACCTGCATTCGATGGATGAGTCATGGGTCTTTGCCAGTCTTTCACAGCCGCCAGGCCGTGGGGATGTTGCTTCAGATCCCCACGACGGACTTGCCCAGGGGGCGGATTCCCCGGCCGGCACCGCCGTCAAAAAATCATTCACCGGTCAGGGTTATTATCCGCTCAGACGCAATCAAATCCTTTTAAACCTTCCTGATTCTCCCGCTTCAAATCAGCGATAAAAAACAGGCCCCTGCGTGCCATATCTCACAAAGGGACCTGTATTCTTAGATTAGAGTCAAATTCCAGTTACTTCTGGATTTGTCCCATTTTTTCAATTTCTTCCTCTACTTCCTCAGCGCCTTCGGTATAGAATTTGTCTTCCTCCGGATCAAGTTCCCTGAGCAGTCTCAGGAATTCTCCGGCATGGACTCTTTCTTCATCCGCGATATCCTTCAGCACTTCGATGGCCAACGCATTATCCGTTGATTCAGCCAACTGCATATAAAGCTGGATCGCTTCGTATTCTGCGGCGATCATGAACCGGATGGACCGGATCAATTCAGCATCCGTCAGTTTTTTCTCCTTGGCATTGCCTGCAAATGGATGTGCAAAATCTGGCATTTCTTCCCCTCCCTTTCATTGGTTTACGCATTTTCAGCGGCTCTGATCAGTTCCAGTCTGTGGGATCACATGGAGATCCATGTGCGGATATGGTATTGACAGACCTTCCTCATCAAAGCGCCGCTTGACCTGTTCGATGACGTCGTAATACAGCGTCCAGTAATCTTCGGCCTTTGACCAGACACGGGCGGTATATAAAACGGCACTGTCCGCATGCTCGGACATTCGCACGAAAGGTTCCGGATCTTCCAGGGACAGGGGATGATGGGTAACGATGTCTGTCAGGACACGGATCACCTCCGTACTGTCGGCTTCATAACCTGCACTGAACGTGAAATCGACCCGCCGGGTTTTTTTCTCAGAATAATTTACAACAGTGGCATTGGACAGACTGCCATTGGGAATTCGGATAACTTTGTTATCCACGGTCACCAGATCCGTATAGAGCAGCTGAATGGCCTCCACCGTTCCGCTATGTCCAATCGTTTCGATATAATCACCCACCTTGAAAGGCTTTGTGATGAGGATGAGAACCCCGCCTGCAAAATTTGAAAGCGAGCCCTGGAAAGCCAGGCCCACCGCCAGCCCGGCGGCGCCAAAAATGGCCACAAAGGAAGTCGTCTCGATGCCCAGGATTCCGATGATCGAAATTGCCAGTAAAATCTTCAGGACCGCAGGGGTCATGGACTTGATAAAAGGCTTCAGGGTCGGGTCGATCTGATGCTTATCCAGAAAATTGCCAATGGCTCGGGTGATCAGTCTGATCAGCAGGAGGCCGGCCACCAGAACGGCGATGGCGTAGGCAAGGTTCATAACATGGGGTTTGATCCAGTCTAGAAATTCCGTCATTTTAAAACTCTCCTTTAGATAATACTAATACTATAACATACTGAAAACTGCTGTGCAGGCCCATCTCCTGTTAAAAAACTCTGTCCGGCCAGGTGAACCGGTGCATGGATGAGGGGAAGACTGGACGGATCCGGCCGCTTCAGAACCCACGGCATCAAATCCGATCCCCGTTTCTGATGCCGGGATTCACATGATAAGAAAAGATGCCCTTTGACGGCGGCCTGGTGCAAGCGCTTCAGCAGCGGGAGCCTGCAGGGGGCCTTTAATGAACCCTCATCGCCCCTCCTTTCACTGCACGATTGCGGGATGGCGCCTCCCCAAAATGCCGCTGAACCATTCATCCTGCTGGACGCCGTCACACTTTTCCGGTCCACCGTTGATGCCAGAGGGAATCATGCGGTTCCCCACCAATTCGCTTTGAATGAAAAGCCCCCCGTGTGTTAAGATAAGAAGAAGAAAGAAGGGATCATATGATAGCGAAAGAACAAAAAGACATCGATGGGCTGGTGGAGATCGGCCGCATCG
>CAYYVR010000236.1:0-2178 GCA_964475185.1 uncultured Clostridium sp.
TGGATGGTTGTTGGCAATGGATCCTTTTTGTCAGGTGACTGGCCAGCCATTATACCTCCATGGGAAAGTCATCCGGATCCAGTCTCTTCATGGTCCGTGACAGGGGCAATCAGGCTGACCGGTCCTGTCAAGGAGATGGCGAGAATCGTGTCGGAAAATATGAACAAAGACCTTTGAAAAATCATTGGCTCGACTGTATCAAACCCTTTTACTATCAGAATCAGAGGGTTGTGGAAATTTCACTTTTTAACAAATCTGTAGCTTTTGATAGATTAGCGATAAGTATGATAGAATATGATGTATGTTAAACAAAGGCTTCGGTTTTGAAAGCCTGACCTGAAACAAAAACGGAGGTTTTTATGGCCATTGAATTTATGAAACACTTGGACCGCAGTCTGAAATATTTGCATCGTCAGGGCGGATTTCTGACGGTAAAGGATAAAGACGGAAGGGAAAACGTCATGACGATTTCCTGGGGGAATATCGGTTTTGAATGGGGACGCCCCATCTTTACGGTGCTGGTGAGAAAATCCCGCTTTACCCATCAGATCATCGAAAATGCCGATGAATTCACCGTCTCCATCCCCATCTCATCAAAAGCCAAAGATAAGCTTGCCTTTGCCGGAACGCGCACCGGAGAGGAAATGGACAAATTTGACCAGGGGATCATCACCCGGGAGAAAGCCAGGACGGTGGGGACTTCGACGGTGGCTGAGGGCGATATCATCTGGGAATGCCGGATCATCTACAAGCACAATGTCGATCCGGAAGTGCTCTCCGATGAAGCGCTGAAGATCTCTTACCGGGACGGAGACTATCACTCGATCTATTACGGGGAAATCGTGGACTGCTACCGCAGGGATACAATGTAGATCGCTGATCTCATTCGGAAGATTTTTGAGTTAAATTTCAGTTGACTGAGGCGATCAGTCAGGGAGGAAAATGTAAATGTCAGAACGGAAAATACCGTTTTCTCCGCCGGATATCACGGATGCAGAGATCGAAGAAGTGGTCGATACACTGAAGTCCGGCTGGATCACCACCGGACCAAAGACCAAAAAATTTGAAAATGACCTGGCTCACTATATCCAGGCTGCCCGTGCCGCCTGCTTCAGCTCGGCCACGGCCGCCATGGAAATGACGCTCCGTCTTCTGGGCATCGGACCCGGAGACGAAGTGATCACCTCAGCCTATACCTACACCGCATCTGCCAGTGTTGTCGTTCATGTCGGAGCAAAACTCGTTCTGGTGGATACAGCCCCGGGCTCCTTCCACATGGATTATGAAGCGCTGGCCAGCGCCATCACCCCCAGGACCAAAGCAGTCATTCCAGTGGACATAGGCGGGAAGATGTGCAACTATGATAAAATCATGGAAGTCGTCCGCTCCAAAAAGGATCTCTTCGTCCCAGCCGACGACTGCCAGAAAACCCTCGGTCGGGTGGCTATCATTGCCGATGCGGCCCATTCCTTCGGAGCACACTATAAAGGGCGGAGAAACGGGCATTGGGCTGATTTTACCTGTTTTTCCTTCCATGCCGTAAAAAATCTGACCACCGCTGAAGGCGGGGCCTGTGTCTGGCAGAATGTTAAAGGGATCGTGAACAATGATATCTATCACCGGTTCATGCTCCTGTCGATGCACGGTCAGAGCAAGGATGCCCTGGCAAAGAACAAGCCGGGCGCCTGGGAATATGATATCGTTGAACCGTACTATAAATGCAATATGACCGATTTGCAGGCAGCCCTGGGAATCAGCCAGCTGAGGCGCTACGATGACATTCTGAAGCGCCGGCGGGAGATCATCGGTCTGTATGAAGAGCTGCTGGAAGGATTTGAGGGAAAAGCAATGCGCCACTATGGCCATGATTTCTCCTCCAGCGGGCACATTTTCATGTATCGTCTGCCTCGTCGCAGTGAAGACTTCCGAAATCGACTCATCACCAGGATGGCTGAGAAGGGGGTTACCACCAATGTACATTTCAAGCCTCTTCCTTTGCACACCGCCTATAAAAAGATGGGCTTTGATATCAAGGATTTCCCCAATGCCTTTGAAATGTACAAAAATGAGATCACCCTGCCGACCTACACCACGATCACCGATGATGACATCCATTTTGTCGTGGATACCCTGAAAGCGAGCATCCGCGAGTTGGATCAGGAAGACGCCGAACGGGAA
>CAYYVR010000237.1:0-2177 GCA_964475185.1 uncultured Clostridium sp.
CCTTCATTAATATATCGTATTTTCCCGATTAATCAAGTTAATTTTTTGTTTTTTGACCGGTTTTTTTCAGATTTTACCCCACCCCGGTCACAGTCATTTGCCGCCAACGAACAGAGCGCATGAGACCCCCGCGCGGGAGGCTCATGCGCTCTGTTACTGTTTTCTACAGTGGATAATGTCTCTGTTCGGTCTGATCGGACACCCACTGGTAGGTCGTGACTTCATCCAGCGTGATTTCACGGCCGAATCGGCCGATGCCGGAAGTTTTTTCACCGCCGAAGGCGATGCCCGGTTCATCATTGACACTCTGGTCATTGATGTGCACCATTCCGGTTTTCCAGCCCTTGGCGAAATTGAACGCCCGGTCCCGGTCAGCCGTGTGGACAGCGCCGCTCAGTCCGGCGATGGTATCGTTGGCGATGCGAAGTGCATCGGCCTCATCCTTTGCCGGAATGAGATTCGCCACCGGTCCGAATACTTCCTGTTTGGCTGTCCAGGTGTCGTTGGTCGCTTTGATGACATAGGGATAGACCAGGGCGCCTTCGCGCTTGCCTTCCAGAAGGATCTCCGCTCCCTCTGCCCGTGCCTTTTCGACCCAGTCGACAACCCGCTCAGCTTCTTTCTCGGAGATCAGCGGACCCACCAGGGTACCCTGGGCTGCGGGATCTCCCACCTTGATTGTCTTCGTCAGCTCCACGAATTTCTGTGCAAATTCATCGAAAATGGATTCATCGACAATGATCCGGTTGGCCGACATACAGATCTGACCGCTGTGCAGGAACCGTCCGAAGACAGCTGAACGGACAGCATAATCCACATCGGCATCGTCCAGGACGACGACGGCGTTGTTGCCCCCCAGCTCCAGCATGGTTTTCTTGACTTCACGGCCGGCCACTTCGCCGATGCGCCGACCCACCGCTGTGGAACCGGTGAAGGAAATGACATCCGGGATCGGATGTTCGTAGAATGCATCGCCGATATCCGAGGTCTTCGGCACCACGACCGAGAACACCCCGGCCGGTACGCCGGCTTCCTCAAATATTTTTGCCAGGAGCGTCCCGCCGGTGATCGGGGTCTGCGATGACGGCTTCAGAACGACGCCATTGCCTGCGGCCAGGGCCGGCGCAACGGTCCGGATGGCCAGATACATGGGGAAGTTGAAGGGACCGATGACGCCCACGACGCCTGCGGCTTTTTTGATCGTATAGTTCATTTTATGAGGGATCAGAGACCGTCCCACCTGGGTTTCCATGTGGAAGGGATAGCCAGCGGCCCTGGCTGTGACACCGATGCAGGAATCCAGTTCGACATGAGCTTTGATGACGGTGGAACCCGTTTCCTTCACCAGCAGATCGATGATCTCATCATACCGGCTTTTCATGATCTCGACCGCCTTATTCATGATGGCATTGACCTGATAGGGGTTGGTTTCCTCCCAGCTGCGCTGATGTTCCAATGCGGACTCATAGGCTTCATTGATGTCTTCCATGGAAGCCGTCTCAAAAACTGCCACTTTCTCTCCGTTGTAGGGATTGGTCACAGCGGTCTTCTTCCCGCTGCTGCCCGCTCTCCACGTCCCTCCGATATAGTTGAGATTCAGATCCTGATACTTTTCCATTATCTTACCATCCTTTGTTTGATTGACTCGGGGCGGAATGCAATTTTGGCAAACAACACCCTGTTCTTATTTCTGAAATTATAACATTAGTCCCAGAAGCAATGAAAACGATGCCGGATTGTATTCAGTAAATTCACGGATTTTTAAATTTTCAAGATCCGCCAATTTATTTCAGATGCCCTGATCTTCGCTTCAGACTCGTATGCATTTCACCCAGTTAAGCGATGAACGCAGATAGCACCCTGCAAACTGTTCCGATGACGTGATCCAAACTTTGCAATGTAGTGCCCCGGCCATCCAGTTCCTGCTCGATTTCCATGGTTTCTTCGAGATATTTCGGGATCTTTCGGGATCCTTTAGGATCCTCTGGCATATCCTGAGGATCGGAGGACATGCCGGTTTCCTTCATAAAAAGAAGCGTCCTGAACCGGGATCCGATTCAGGACGCTTCTTAAAAAAATTCTCCGGCACATGGTCCGACACATGGTCCGATGTATGGATTGATTGCCAGGCACTCAGAGACAGCTGCTGATATCCAGCGGTCAGTGCATGATGATCC
>CAYYVR010000238.1:0-2116 GCA_964475185.1 uncultured Clostridium sp.
CTCATTGCAAACACTTGTTTTATCTTATCATTTTTCAAACTTTGATTCTTTTGATGGTTCAGGTTTCATCTAAAGATTGGTTCTCCGGCAGCTTTCAGGGTGATGGTTCCGTTTTACATCCTCCTGTTTTCCCAGTTGAATTCTACCGTCGGGATTACCATATCAGCGTCATGGTCATGGAGACCTTTTGACGGGGTCACTCTGCCGGATCCTGCAGCAGATGATCCAGGGCACTGAGAAACTCTTGGGCCAGCTGTGGACTTGCGATGCGGATCCAGGTTTGATCCGCCTGATCTTTGCCCAGGGGGTCATGACTGGCATACCAGAGGATGGTCTCATCGATGAGGAGGAACCGGTAATGGAGCTGACGGATCTCCAGTGTATGGCATCCCAGATCGGACAGCCGCTGAAGATCTGCAGGTTGATCCATTGAAAGCCCTTTGATTTTCTTTGCCGGCCGGGTACAGACCGTGACGCGGCATCCCGATCGGAACTGGTCAGCAAGGGGCGCCTCCAGCTCCCTGACTTTGCCATGATCCAGGGTCGGACTGGAGATCAGGATGTAGTTCCGGGCGGTTTGGATATCTGACAACAGCGGATCCAGGTAATCCCGTCCTTCGAACATGGCGGAGGGTTGGGATGCGTCATGGGATCCGGCATGAGATCCGGCGTCCTGATTTGCCTGCTCTTCATTAGTGTCAGCTCCAGGAGACGAGGATGTCATCAATGATGTGGCAGGATCTTCGAACCGGTCCGAATCGACGGGGTGGGGGCGCAGGGTATACCCCACACTGTGGTAGGCCTTCAGCCGCTTGTGATACATGCGGTCCAGGACCGGTACATGGACATCCACATAGTCATAGATCTGTACTTCAGACTTGCCTTCATAGCTGCGGTGGAGCCGTCCGGCATACTGGGCGATGGTGCCCTTCCATGCCACGGGCATGGTGAGAAACAACGTATCCAGGGAGGCTTCGTCAAACCCCTCGCCGATGAGACGGCCTGTGGCCAACAGAACGATGGGTTCCCGCCGATCCGTATCCTTCAGACGCTCCAGGACGTCCCGCCGTTCTCTGGCTTTCAGGGAGCCGTGGAGCGCCAGGACTTCAAGACCTTCGTTTTGCAGCATCCCCTCCAACGTCAGGAGATGCGCCTTGCGCTCGGTGAGGACCAGCGGTCTGCGGCCGGTCCTGACAGCCCGGACCACATCCTGAACGATGAGTTCATTCCGGGCCCGGCTCTCCGTCACCGTCTCATACACCTCCGTGATGTGCCACTGGCCCATGGGTTTGATCAGCGGCAGATGCAGGGGCGTGAACCGGGGGATCACACTGTGGTCAAAGGCCCGCTTTTTCGCTTCCGCTCTGGCACTGACCCGATAGCGGATGGGACCGCACTGCATGAAGATGATGGGATGATGGCCGTCTTTCCGGATCGGCGTTGCCGTCAGCCCATAAACCCGCCCGGCATCCACCGCAGACAGGACGCGGCTGAAGTTCGCGGCGGAGATATGATGGCACTCATCCACCAGGACCAGCCCGTAGTCATGAACGAGTTCTTTTACCTGCTGGTCCCGCCCCACCAGGGACTGGATCAGTGCGATGTCGACGATGCCATGGGGATTTTTCTTCCCGCCGCCGATCTGACCGATGACAGACACTGGTTTGCGTTTGCTCTCCACGGTTTCCCGGATGATCAGGAATTCCTCCAGCCGGTCACGCCACTGGGCAGCCAGTTCTCTGGTGTGGACCAGAATCAAAGTTGGCCGCTTACTCTGCGCAATGATTTTTGCTGCGATGACGGTCTTGCCAAACCCGGTGGTGGCGGCCAGAACACCATTTGGCTCACGGATCATAGCCTCAAAAGCCTGTTCCTGATGAGCGGTCAGCTGACCGGAGAAGCCAAGATCCAACGGACGACCGGAAAACCGCTCATCGAGGAAACGAGGGTTGACTTCAAGACGCTCCAGCAGTTCCGTCAGGGCACCCTCCACCCCGCGCGGGAGGGTGATGGCGCTCTCATCCTCTTCATAGACCACCGTCATCCGCGGGATCCCATAGGTGGACAGCCGCATGGCCTGTTTGGCAAAGAACTCCGGATTGCCATAGGATGCCAG
>CAYYVR010000239.1:0-2115 GCA_964475185.1 uncultured Clostridium sp.
CCATCAGTTCTTCCAGCATGACGTAATTGGCGGCATCCTGTTTCATATAATAAGCGCCGACCACATTGTCGGTGACAACGGCATCAACGCGGCCGGCGGATAGATCCAGCAGGGCTTCTGCGATTTTCAGATATTTTTTGACTTCCCCCAGATCCGTCCGGGTGGTGGTCCAGTCTTCACTGGTGGATCCCTGCTGGATCCCCAGTGTCTTTCCGGCCAGGTCTGCAAAGTTCTTGATCTCCTGATTATCCGGTGTGGTGATGATGGAGAGTCCGACGGCCGGGATGTATGCTTCACTGAACAGGACCTTCTTCTTACGGTCTTCGGTGACGTTCATGGTGGCGGCAATGGTATCGAAGCGGTTGGCTGCCAGACCTTCTGTGATACCAGCAAAGTCTGTGGTGATGATCTCCAGCTCCAGCCCCATTTTATCGGCAATGTGCTGCATCATATCGATGTCAAAGCCGATCGCTTTCCCGGTATCATCGGTAAATTCCATGGGGGGATAGGTGGTTTCGGTCCCAACTCTCAGTTTCCCGGATGTTTTGACGGCGTCCAGGCGGTCTCCGGCAGCGGGTGCGGAACACCCGGCCACTGTGGCCAGGATCATGGTCGATGCCAATACGGCGGAAAATGCTTTCATTATTTTTTTCAATTCTAATTCACCTCTCGAATAAAAATTCTATAAAATACCCAGTTATCAGGTTCAATTTCAGAGTATACGGCTTAAATTATAAAACTTCAATATAATTCATGCATATTTATACATTTCATTGAAAAAAACCTTTTCCGGGTATCAAAACCGGCGTCTGGTTCGAATGACCTTCAACATTCGTAATCAACCAATGATTTTTACGGATCTCACCCAGAGCCTGCACCACTAGGATCTGAGCTTTTCAAAAAGGAAGGAAGGAAGGCAACCGACCTTCGTCAGTTGCCTTGGCTATCAATTACTCATAAAAGTGCCTGTCCTTCTTACTGTCCGGTGATCCTGGAAAGCAATCCGGTCTGCTGCATGAAGACAAGAGCCATCATCAGCGGAACACCGACCATCATGGAAATCTTCCAGAAACCGCCGAGCGCAAAGTTGTTTTTCGAACCATCTTTGATTTCCTTAAAGGCATTGTCATATCCCCAGACAAAGGTGATGAACAGGGACATGAACACACCGCCTAACGGAAGCAGGATGTTACTGGTCAGATAATCCAGGACATCGAAGAAGTTCTGACCATCGGGATTGAAGAAATAGAATTTCTGAGTCCAGGGGCCGTTGGATAACGATGCAGCCACTCCAATGAGGAAAATCATGCCTGAGAAAATCAGAACGGCTTTTTTTCTGGACCAGCCCAGGGAATCCATTCCCCAGGATACCGGTACTTCCAGGAGTGAGATCGCAGATGTCACCGCGGCAAAGAAGACCAGGACAAAGAACATCAGTCCGAAGATCGTTCCCAGTGGCATGCTGGAGAAAATGTTGGGCAGCGTTCCGAACATGAGTCCGGGACCCGCGCCGGGTTCCTGGCCAAAGGCAAAGACCGCGGGCATGATGGCGATACCTGCCAGAAGAGCGACCAGCGTATCCAGCGCCGGGATGGTCAGGGCGTTGCTGGGCAGATCTTCATGACCCTTCAGGTAGGAACCGTAGGTGACCAGAGTACCCATTCCCAGCGAGAGCGAGAAGAATACCTGCCCCATGGCTTTGACCAGTACATCTAGACTGAACTTGCTCCAGTCCGGGACCAGGAAGTATTTAACGCCTTCCATGGCTCCCGGCAGAGTCAGAGAACGGATCGCGATAATGATCAGGAACAAAAATAACAGTGGCATCATGATCTTGGATGCTTTTTCAATTCCTCCGGCGACTCCGCCGAGAACGATGAACAGAGTGGCGCCCATGAAGAGAGCATGCCACAGCAACGGTTCCCAGGTGCCTGATATGAAGGTCACGAAGAAGCCCATTTTATCCGCATCTTTCACACCGCCCAAAATGAACGTGAAGATGTACTTAATGACCCATCCGCCCACGACAGAATAAAACGAAAGGATCAGAAAACCGGTGACGATCCCGATCATTCCGATGAATCCGAATTTCGGGTTGATTTTCTTGTATGCGCC
>CAYYVR010000240.1:0-2109 GCA_964475185.1 uncultured Clostridium sp.
TGAGCTAATTATATCGTGAGAGTGTACCGATTGAGAATTAATCAGCGTTTCCTTAGGTTTCGAATGGGTTGAGCAGAAATTTTTTCAACTGATCCTGGAATTTGATTTGCCAGTGATCTTTTGATTTGGCAGTGTTCTTCTGATTGGTTTTACCCACTAAAACGCCGGTTGAACTCCGATCATTCAAGTTACTGGGTTAAAGATTGCTGAATGTGACGAATGAGGAGGGGAACAGATTTCCCGATGGGCTGGCTGCGGATCTTTTTTACTTTATTCCAACTCTGTTTTCACGCTGGTTCCTCTTAATTTCAAAGCAGGTTAGGTTTCCCTGAGGGGTTGAGATAGGTTATAATTGTAATAGCGCCTATTTTACCAGAGGATCCATTTTTATGGTTTCAGGAAGGAAGTTGCCATGTATCAGGAGTTTTCGGCGATCTATGAAGCAAAAATCAAAGAGGATTTCAATTACGATGAAATGGCTGATTTTATGCTGCGCCAGCTGAGAGGCGCTTCGATCCCCATGGATGATGCGCTGGACATGGGCTGCGGAACAGGGAATGCGTCGCTGAGCCTGGTCCGCCATTTCAGGCGGATGGTCCTGTGTGATCCTTCCATGGATATGCTGACCCTTGCCAGGGAAAAATTCAAAAATCCCTATCGGCCGGTTTTTCTCCATGGCCATGCCGCTGAGTTTGAAATGACCGGAAGGTTCGATTTGATTTTCTCCGTTCTGGATATTCCCAACTATCTGGATAGGGAAGAACTGTCAGCTTATGTTCAGCACAGCTGGAACAACCTCAAATCCAGGGGCCTGATGATCTTTGATCTCTCCAGTGTCCTTAAACTGGAAGAGGCGGCCAGGGCAGGAGTATATGTCTATGACGATGAGGATTATTTTCACGTCTGGGAAAACCATAAGGCGGATCAGACCCTGGAGATGACGCTCAATGTGTTCACCAAAGTGCCACCTGATGGATCCGGCACTGGCTGTGACGGATATTATAAGCGGATCACGGAGGAGCAGATCATGTATCTGCATCCTGCGCAGATGATAGAGAAGACTGTGACCGGTGTCGGGTTCAGGATCCGAGGCTGCTATGACGGGTACACCGATCAGGCAGCCGGGCGTGAAACCAGGCGGCTGGTCTATGTATTGGAAAAAGGAGAAACGACCAATGGATAAATTGATCAGAGCGACAGCCATGAATGGCATGGTGCGGATCATTGCTGCAGATACAAAGGATATTGTCAATGAGGGCACCCGGCTCCATCAGCTGTCGGCCACCGGGGGGGCACTGCTGGGCAGGATGCTCACCGGCGGACTGATGATGGGGGCGGTCCTCAAAAATGAAACGGATCGTCTGACCGTCCAGATCAAAGGGGACGGCCCGGCCATGGGGTGCCTGGTCACAGCGGGCATGAATCTTGAAGTGAAGGGATACGTCGGCAATCCGGAAGTGGATCTTCCCATGAATGAACATGGAAAAGTCGACGTGGCCGGTGCTGTTGGCAAAAACGGCAAACTGACCACCATCATCGACATGGGGCTGAAAGAACCCTACGTCTCCAGCGTACCGATCTTCAGCGGGGAGATCGCTGAGGATATTGCCTATTATTACACCGTATCCGAACAGCTGCCCACGGCTGTGCTGCTGGGAGAAACGCTGAATCCGGATCTCACGGTACAGGCAGCCGGCGGTCTGATGATCCAGATGATGCCGGGCCATGATCCCATGCTGGCAGACCTCATCACCTACCGGATCGAGGAGATCCCGCCGCTGTCGAGCCTGCTCTGTGACGGGAATTCCATCATGGAGATCCTGAACATGCTCTTTGATGACATGGATCTGGTGATCAACATCGAAGCCCACCCGCAGTACCGGTGTGATTGCTCCAGAGAACGGGTGGAGAAGGCATTCATCTCCATCGGCGCAAAGGAACTGAAGCTGCTTTATGATGAGGGCAGGACGGAAGAGCTGGTCTGTCAGTTCTGCAATAAACATTATCATTTCAGTAATGATGATATTGGGAAAATTATCACTGAGATTTCTAAGAATTAGTAGACAATGTAACCGCTTTGTAATCAAATTAAATAGAACCAAATCTATA
>CAYYVR010000241.1:0-2048 GCA_964475185.1 uncultured Clostridium sp.
TTATTTTGCGTATTTTCATTTTATCCATTTTCGATCAGATCCTTTCAAGTCCATTATACGCCGATTTCCCGTTGGATTTGAGCTGTTCACACAGGAAGAATCGGAATCAGTCAACCCATGTTTCCGAACGATCTCCCAGGGATCAAACCGGTTGGGCTCCTGTGTTCATCGGGCAGCGGTTATCATGTCCTTTGTGTGGCCACAGATTGCTATTCGAAGGGAACCGCCACAGATCCGTCCAGTTTGATCCGGAACCGATCGTTACTGTACTGAAGGACGTACATCCAGTCCCCCAGGATCTCTTCGATCTCCCAGGCACTGATCTTGTTGATTTTGATCGCCTCGCCGGTCTTCAGGTCCAGCTGATAGAGGCCGCGTTCCACCTGACCTTTGCCGGTCCCCTGCTGATAGTAGAGATGGTCCCCGGAGAGTGTGGCATAAAAAACATTGGACAGCGTTTTGACAGGGGTCTGTGCCGGATCTTCGAGCAATCGCGATTTGACTTCGACTTCCCAGCCCACAGGCTGGATCGGGGTCTTGTTGATGGTGTAGATCAAACCGTCAGAGAGGGTGAAGCCATCCATTCCCGTGACAAGTTCTTCATGGCCCGTTCCGTCGGGTCTGATCCTTGCCAGTGAATTCAGGGCGGGCCGGTAATAGATCCAGCCGTCGATGAGCTCCGGATGAAGCGGTCCGCCGTTGTCCGTAACAGGCACCGGATCGGCCCCGACGGATGCGATATGGAAGATCCCGGCGGAGGACTGGAATACGGCATCATCGCCTGATACGGCGCAGGACTGGACGGGATCTTCCGAAATCAGGGTCCTGGCGCTGCCGTCATGGCCCATCCGAAACAGCTGAGAACGGGCATCGTCGATGTAGTAGATCTGAGTCTCACTGGCTGCAAACCAGCGGACGGGGTTGTCGGTGACCTGGATCCGGTCGGTCCAGTCTGTGTCCCGCCGGATCAGATTGCCGGCGTTACTGAAGGTCGGACTGTCCGGCAGCCTGGGCTCGATGTAGAAGACGTAGCTGCCTGCCTGGGCGATCCGGCCGCTGTTGAGGATCACATCGGCGGGACCGGCCTCCTCGCCCGTCAGCGTCTCTTCGACCCTGAACTGCAGATTGATGCCCAGAGCCGGCAGGAGAAAACTCATGGCCAGGGCTGTGATCAGAGATCCCGCCAGAAGAAGCAGGCCGGACCGCAGGATATTCCCGGTATTGGTTTTGCGGAAAAACACCATGAGCCCGATGAGGACCGCCAGCACGGCAGCGACGATCACGGGGTATTGGAAGATGACGCTGAGCGCAGGTTCCAGATTGAACGTCAGGAAGGCCGCCAGCGCGATGAAAACCACAGCTTTGATCATATTTCTTACCGAGAACAGACTTTTTTTCATATCGATCACCCCCTGTAATAAGTAGAATTTATTTATCTTTAGTGTAATTATACACCGAAATTTTAGTCAATGCACCATCCTTCGATCCGGCAGATCATTTTTTAATGGGGGCAAAGATCCGTTGTTGGGAGCGTTGCCCTTTCCCACTGAATCCCCGGCTGAACCAGGTCAGCTCAGATCCGCATTCAGCCGAACCGGAGTGATTTGCCACAGAAATCATTCACATTTCATCGTGGAAAGCCGATAGAATAGACTTCACAGGTATCAATACGAAGGGTGGTCAAGGTATGAATGATCCCAAACGATCCAGAGGATCCGCGAACCGGCGGATTTCTGCATTTCTTATAACGCTGATGTTATTTGGTCCGGTTTTGGCCGGCTGTTCAGCCTCCGATGAGGAGTCCGCTGAGGTCAAAATCAGTACGCAGGCGGTGAAACGGGGCAACCTGGTCGTCGGCTCCTACGCAGACGGCAGGGTATCCATGCGATCCCAGGCACTGGATTTTGACGTTGCGGGCACGTTGCTCGAGATCCCGGTGGCGGAAGGTCAGTTCGTTTCGGCCGGAGATCTTCTGGCTGTGCTGGATGATAAGGAGCTGACTGCTGCGCTGGAGTCTGCACAGCGGGAAGTGGACAAAGCCAAGGCAG
>CAYYVR010000242.1:0-1992 GCA_964475185.1 uncultured Clostridium sp.
CTGAAGACCAGCCAGTTCCTCCCGGAGGCGAACCAGCTCCGCCTCCACTTCCAGGATCCGCTTCTGAAGGGCGCTTTCTCTTTCTTGCTTTTGAACTTTTTGATCCTTCTGGTCCTTCTGGTCCTTCTGATCCTTCTGGTCCTTCTGGTCCTTCTGAACCATCATCACTTGTTTACCCTTTGGATTTGTCATCGCTGCCCTCCCCCAAGAAACACTCTCCATCCGCCCAACACAATGATCAGTACCAGGCATTGAAGTCCCTCTTGAGAATTTCCGTCTTTTTCTTATTTTCGCACAGATTGCCCGATCTGCACCATAGAACCGTCAATTTGATCGGCTGACAACTCACCATGCACATCTCACGGCCGGACAGAAGCGAGCACATGATGGAGATTGCCGTTTTGTCGCAATCAATGCCGCCATGCCCTCCCGGTGAGACCCACCGGGGGAACATGGCGGCATAATCTGTGATTCACGAATGATTTGGCCAATGAACCATTGGCCGATCAACCGCTGCCGGCTAATCGATGGTCTGTTGGATCCGTGTCAGGACGTCATGGCTGATGGCCATCTCACCGCCCAGGATAATGATCTTCTTAACGCCATTGCGTTGCAGGTACTCCAGTACGGCAGGGATGACGGTGTCCTGTCTCACCAGCAGGATCGGCGCATTGAGTTTTGTTGCCAGAGGACCGCCGGAGAGGCCGTCGGGGTAATTCTCACCCGTGGTGATGACGACATCCTTCGGGCTGTCGAAATACGCTTCGGCCACAGCCAGGGCCGTCAGGTAGCGGGTGGCTCCCTGGATGCGGTCCACGGCATAACCCCGGTTCGTCAGCAGGGTTTTCACTGTATCAGAAATGGCTGAAGGTCCGCCGATGAGGGTGATCTCTTCGATGTCGAAGGCTACCAGGGCATCCAGTGTCGCCTGGCTGATGGTGTCGGTGCCGGCAAACAGGATGGGTGTTCCGTCCAGGGCTGCCGCCGGGCCTGAGCTCAGTGCATCCGGGAAATTCCAGCCGTTGACCAGAATCGCTTTCTTGCTGCCCGTGGCCTCAATGACACGCTGACCGATGCGGACAGCGGTGAGGGACCGGTTGGCCCCGGCGATGCGTTCCACGTCATAGTCTGAGAGCTGAGCTTCAGCTTCCGCTGAGATCACGGACTCGCCGCCCAGCAGGATGACCTTTGTGGCCCCCAGCCGCTGGATCTCATCCAGGACAGCGGTGCCCACATCATGGGTCCGGATCAGCAGGATCGGTGCCTGACAAACCGCGGCCAGCGGCGCACCGGCCAATGCGTCCGGGAAGTTCCGGCCGCTGGCCAGGATGACCGTGTCGGCATAGGCAAAGGCCCGCCGGCTGGCTTCCACGGAGGTCAGGTAGCGGTCAGCGCCGGCGATGCGCTCTGCCTCCGGCGTGATGCCGATGGAGAGCGTGCCCGGTGCGGTGGCGGCAGTGCGATTGCCAAATTCATCCAGCAGTTCAAAATTCACCGAGGCATCCCGGAAGTTCACTCCCTCCGGCACGATCCAGACGGCGCGGTAGGTTCCCGGTTCGACCTCCTCCATGGGCGTCCGGGCAATGCTCTGAGCCCCGATGGGCAGCGCGATGGTGTAGAAAGCCATGGCACCAAAAGTTTCGGAGCGGAAACTGAATGCCACGCGATCCCCGGCTTCCGCCTCGACATTCCAGTGGGGTTCCATCCCCGTGATGGCAAGGGCATCGAGACTGACGATAACAACGCGTTCTTGTGTCACCCGGTTGCCGGCCAGATCCACGGCTTCCACCGTTATGAGATTCTCGCCTGCCTCCAGGAGGACGCGGTCACTGAAGGCGCCCGTCTCATCCGGCGTCACGGCTTTGCCATTGACCGTGACCTGATCGAGATAGTCGTCGGAGACGTGGCCTGTCACCCGGATCAGTTCCACATTGACCTTGGTGTTGTTCTCCGGCGTGTAGACCTGAAGGAAGGGATCCTCCTGATCTTTGA
>CAYYVR010000243.1:0-1942 GCA_964475185.1 uncultured Clostridium sp.
TCAAAGCGATCCTCGCCCAGCCCGCAGATGATGAAGGGCCCGGCGATGATGTCGTAGTCCTCAAGCCTGCGGTTCAGGGGGAGCCCGAGCAGTTTGCCTTCTTCGTTGCAGAGGATGGCCACTGGGTCATCATAGGGATAAATGGCTTCGATGAGACCGCCGACAAGTTGCTGGATTGATTCCAATTCGTCACGGATGGCTGCACGCCGCGGTGTTTTCTCCGGTTCGATGATCAGTACGTCCATAAATTCAATCTCCTTTGTTGCTGAGGATATCGGAGATATTATGCGAGAGATCTTCGATTTCATTCAGACGGATCTGCAGGAGATGAATGAAACCTGAGATTGGATTGGGGGATCAGGAGACGGAAGGATCGGGGCATCGGTGTCAGGGATTGAATTTGGGGTTGAGATTGAGGTTTGGGTTTTGGAGTTGGGGTTTGGGGTTTGGGTCCGGGATCCGACGGATTCGCAGATCAGAATCCGCCCAGGGGCTCATAATAGGTCCTGAGGTCCTCCAGCATCCGGTTTCTCAGTTTTTCCAGACCGTTGTTTCGGGAAAGGTCTTCCCAGATGCGGTGGTGGATGGAGATCTTTTTCAGGTCTTTGGCGTAATAGAAGAAGCGCTTGCGTTCGAATTTTTCGAAGGGGTTGGAAAGAATGGATCGATTCAGGGCCCGGTCATCCTCCAGGAAGGATCGGCTTTCATAGGGGCAGTTGGGCCGGTCGATGGCTTTGCCCTGTTCCATACGTTCCAGATAGAAGTACCGGTAACGGTCGCGCAGGGCTTCAAAATCGGCATCGCCGGTGCTGTCTGCGGTATCGAGGAGAGCGAGGATGAAAAACATTTTGTAGCTGAAGCTGTAGGAGCGTTCATCGATGAAGGCATGGAAATCCTCCACCAGGGTCTCTTCCGTATGGGGTTTCAGGCCTTTGGCCCTGCGGATCGCATCCACCTGGGCGGGATGGAACAGGCTGATGCGGGTCCGGCCCATGGGAATGGTGACTTCCGGGGTGAGTTCGCCGCTATTCACCCAGCGGTTCACTGTGCCCGTGGAGATGAACAGTTCACGGGCCAGGGCTTCAGCGGAGAGGTGATCTTCATAGAGTTTCTGCATGGTGATGATCTCAAAGGGCTGCAGGGCAATGGCCTGTTCATGGGTGGTGTCCAGGATCACCAGCTCCTGCCCGGGGGTATCAGGGCCGGATGCCACATTGTCGAAGGGGCGGTAGCTGAGCTGGTCAAAGAGGGCATGGAGGGTCCAGGGGCGATTGGACACCTGTCCGAAGGACCCGTAGCGATCCACCACGTCGATGACGTAAAGCGCTTCCTTGCCCGGATATTTTCGGGTCCCGCGGCCCAGCTGCTGCATGTAGAGCACCCGGGACAGGGTGGGCCGGGCCATGACGATGACGGAGGTCCGCGGGGCGTCCCAGCCTTCGGTGAGCAGGCTGCAGGTGCACAGAAACTGGATCTTGCCGTCCATATACTGCCGGATCTTCCCGTGGCGCCGGGGATCGCCACCATCCACTGATTCGGCGGTGAACCCCCGGTCTCTTAATAAGCTGGCCATTTCCCGGGCATGGGCTACATTGACGCAGAACACCAGACCGGATTTCCCGGGGAGCCGTTCATAAAAATAGGTATGGAGCATATCCGCGATGAGTTCATTTCGGGAACGGACCCGGATCCGCCGCTCCAGGTCGGCAGATACATAATCTTTGCCGTTGAAGCGGACTTCGGAGAGATCCAGACTGCTTTCCAGGCGGAAGGCCCGGATCGGACAGAGGAGATCGGCTTCAATGGCTTCCTTCAGATCCAGTTTTTCCTCATAACTGCCGAAGATCGCTTCCAGACGCCGGGCATCCATTCGCTTGTCCGTAGCCGTCAGGCCCAGCATAAAATGGGGCTGATAGTGCTGGATGGCTTTTTTCAGCACCGG
>CAYYVR010000244.1:0-1905 GCA_964475185.1 uncultured Clostridium sp.
TTACGGTTTCTCCTCCCGGCACAGAGAAGGAGCGGGAATCACTCCCGCTCCTTCTCTGTAAATGTACGGACCCTCCATGGGGGATCCGGATCCTCTGATTGAAATGGTTTGAAAATCAGCGGGATCTGTTTGTGTTCATGCTTGGTTTTGATTCACGCTTGATTTTGATTCACGCTTGGTTTTGATTCACGCTTGGTTTTGATTTACTTGTTTGCTGTCCACAGACCATGAAGGTTGCAGTATTCTCTGGCTTTCTCCACTTCGTCAAGGCTCACCTTGAACAGGGCCTGGGGTGCATCGCCGGGCTTGAGATTCTGGCGGAGGACCTGGCCGTTGGTCGTGAACAGTTCAATGGTCGAAATGTAATGTTCCGGCAGCATCGGATGAGCCACTGAACCCACTTTGACCAGAACGCCGCCCTCGGCAGCTTCAATGACCGGCACATGTTTCTCAAGGGCTGCATCCACTGTATTTTCCTTCAGCAGAACCATTTCTTCCCCGCAGCAGACCAGACTTCCGGCACCCTCGAACAGAACTTCCACGACATTCCCGCAGATGTTGCACTTGTAGATTTCATTTAAAACAACTGACATAATTTCCTCCTGTTTTTTATTTTGATTAGTTACATTCTTATTATAGCCCTAAATCCCATAAAAAACCTTGAACGCCTGGTAAACAAAGTAGTGATCCTCGACGCCGCCGAACTCGCGGATGGAATGCATCCCCAGGATCGGATTGCCGATATCCACCGACCGGATCGGCAGCATGGTGGATGAGATCGGGCCGATGGTGGAGCCGCCGGATTTGTCCGAACGGTTCACGAAGGTCTGGCAGGGTACGCCGGCCTTGTCGCAGATCCCCCTGAAGACCGCAGTGGACTGGGCGTCGGACGTATAGCTCTGATTGGCGGCGATCTTGATGACCGGACCCTGATTGATGCGGGGCCGGTTGGTCGGATCGGCAAACTCTGCAAAGTTGGGGTGGACGGCATGGGCCAGATCCGCAGAGATCATGAAGGACTTCTCCAGCGCTTCCAGATAGTCATTGCGGTCTCCGCCCAGTGCGTAGACCAGCCGCTCCAGAAGATTCGCCAGGGTCGGAGACCCTGCCCCCTGCTTCGTTCTGGATCCGACTTCTTCATTGTCGTAGACCGCGGCGATCCGGATCCCCGACCCTTGCGATTCGATGAGGGCCTTCACTGATGCGTGGGCCATGGACAGGTTGTCCATGCGCTTGGAGGAAATGAATTCTTCATTCAGGCCCACCAGCTCGCCTTTGGCCGTTTCGTACAGATAGAGCTCGTAGTCAAGAATGTCTTCCTGGGCAACGCCCAGCTTTTCTGCAATGAGCTGATGGAAGATCTTCTCTTCGCTGGCCTCTGCCTCCAGCGCGACCACAGGGAGCACCTGAGTCTGGCGGTTCAGCTCCACCCCTTTATTCACATCACGGTTCATATGGATGGCCGGGTTTGGGATATACAGGATGGGCCGCTGGACATCGACGGTCCTGATTTCCGGTTCCATCAGATCCCCGGATCGCACGGCAACACGGCCGGCCACAGACAGCGGGCGGTCAAACCAGGTGTTGAGGATCGGGCCCCCGTAGACTTCTGTATTCAGTTTGAGAAATCCTTCGGACCTCATTTCACTGTTGGGCTTGATCCGGAAGGATGGTGAATCCGAATGGGAACCAATGAGCCGGAATCCCTCTTTGAATGTCCCCTTCCCCAGATTTGCGGCGAAGATCGAAGAATCACTTTTGATATAATATACTTTATCGCCCTCTTCCAATGACCACGTTTCCTGGCCCTTCAGCTCCCGATAGCCTGCCGCCCTGAGCTGCTCTGCCATGACTTCCACCGCCTGGTAGGCGCTGGGACTTTGATGCAGAAATTCGATGAGGTCC
>CAYYVR010000245.1:0-1898 GCA_964475185.1 uncultured Clostridium sp.
GAGGGAAAGAAAATGATTCCGCCGTTTCTGGGGAGCCCGCTTTGTGGCGTATAATGGAAATCAGAAAATCGAAGAATTCAAGTTTGAAGGGAGGGGGATCCCATGCCGAATATTCTGGTTGCAGATGATCAGGCCAGCATCAGAAAACTGATCAGGACGTATCTTGAACGCAGCGGGTACCGGGTGTTTTGCGCTGCCGACGGGCTGGAGGCCCTGACCGTACTGGATCAGGAGCACGTCGATCTGATGATCGTGGATGTCATGATGCCGCATATGGATGGCCTTGCGCTGACACAGTCGCTGCGGGACTCGCGGTTTCAGCTGCCGATCCTGATGATCACGGCGAAAGAAACGCTGGAGGACAAGCGCAGAGGGTTTTCTGCGGGAACGGATGACTATATGGTCAAACCCATCGATCCCGATGAGATGCTCCTGCGGGTATCGGCGCTGCTGCGCCGGGCCAGGATCTTCAATGAGCGCCGGATCGTTGTGGGGCAGATCGTACTGGACCACGATCATCTGACGGTGAGTGACGGTCAGACCACGGAGCTTTTGCCGAAAAAGGAATTTTATCTCCTGTTCCGGCTGTTGAGTTATCCGAAGAAAATATTCACCCGGCAGGATCTCATGGATGAGATCTGGGGCCTGGACAGCGATACGGATGAGCGGACCGTGGATGTCCATATCAAGCGGCTGCGCGAACGCTTCCAGGATCGTCCCGAGTTTAAGATCGTGACCGTCCGCGGTCTGGGATATAAGGCGGAGATCAGCCCATGAAGCCGACATTCAGATTCAGATCCATCTATGTCAAGTTTGCGGTGATTTTTCTGAGCATCTGGTGGGGCTTCATCGCCATGACTTTTGCCATCGTCCATACGCTGCTGACGCGCAGCGGAGTCAACCGGCTCAGTCTGTTCCAGGATGAACTCTTCCAGCGCTTCGTCCCGATGCGGCTGGCCATCGAAACAACGTTCC
Source organism: uncultured Clostridium sp. (assembly GCA_964475185.1). Taxonomy (GTDB): domain Bacteria; phylum Bacillota; class Clostridia; order Clostridiales; family Clostridiaceae; genus JG1575. The sequence goes on from CAYYVR010000245.1 coordinate 976, forward strand.
TGTTCACGGGACTGCTTGGGACCATCGCCATCATCCTTGCGGTCCGCAGCATCGTCAAACCCATCCAGCGGATCTCGAAGATCTCAAAGGAAGTTGCCAATGGGCATTTCGAGCATCAGGTCGAAGTCGAAGGGGCCGATGAGATCGCCCAGCTTGGCCATGACTTCAACCAGATGGTGCTGGGCCTGAAAAGCATGGATGAACTTCACAAAAGTTTTGCCGCCAACGTGTCCCATGAATTCAAGACCCCCATTACCTCGATCCAGGGATTTGCCAAACTGATCCGGGACGGGGATCTGCCCAAGGAACAAATCAGGGAGTACAGCGATATCATCGTGGAAGAGTCGGGGCGGCTCTCGCATCTCTCCTCCAATCTGCTGCGTCTTTCAGAGCTGGACAGTCATGCCATCCCGGGCGAGAAAACGACCTATGCCCTGGATGAGCAGATCCGCAAAGCGATCCTCATCCTGGAGCCCCTGTGGATCGGCCGGGAGATCGCCTTCGATCTGAATCTGGATCCAATCCGGATCCACGGGGACGGACCCCTGCTGCAGGAAGTCTGGATGAACCTGATCCAGAATGCCATCAAATTTTCCGGACCGGGCGATGAGATCCGGATCCGTCTGGCCCGGGCAGAGGGTGAGGCCGTGGTGACCATCCGAGATCAGGGCATCGGCATCCCGCCGGTCGATCAGCCCCATATCTTCGAACGTTTTTTCAAGGGGGATCGCTCACGGTCTCAGGAGGGCAGCGGACTGGGCCTGGTCATCGTCAGGCAGATCGCAGAGCAGGCCGGCGGGACCGTGACATTTACCAGCCAGCCCGGCGAGGGAACAGAATTCACCGTCCGGCTGCCCCTGCAGACCCGTTAAAACCCTTCCATACAGTTTCAAACCGCCGGGTCCCCGACCCGGCGGTTTCTG
>CAYYVR010000246.1:0-1802 GCA_964475185.1 uncultured Clostridium sp.
TAAACGATGCAGGATAAACGATGCAGGATAAACGATGCAGGATAAACGATGCAGGATAAACGATGCAGGCATCACCGATATCGTGAGCCGGTGTGAAAGGTCATCACCGTATCTGCACAGCATCAATGAACACCTATTGGTATTAACGAGAGTTCATGATACCATTTCTTATGAATATTTGAAAATAAAACGATGGAAGGCGACTTGGCATGACACACGTCAGAATAGAGGAAACAAAGCACTCGCAGGGCAGGGAGTATCTGATCACGGACTCGGACCGGATCGGAATCGGGCATTTTACCATCCTGGAATCGGATAAACATCGCAAAAACGTTCTGCTCCGACTGCGTCTGACGCGGAGCGCAACGGATGAAGAGCTGACTGAGCTCCTGACAAAGATCTATTCAGCATTCACCAAACGGGGCGATTTTTTCAAGATTTCCATCATTACCAAGGACGACATCAACGTTCGGCCCTTTTCCAGACTGGGATTCATCCTGGAAGGCGTTCTCCAGGACCATGTCTACAGAGATTCCGAGATTCGGGATGAATATATTTTTGGAGTAACGGCCCTGCGGTTCCATTTGAAGAAAAAAGCCAAACTTCTTGAAGTGGCCGGGGAGCGCATCGACCTGAAACTGGCCGGACCTGAGGACGCAGAAAGCTATCTTCACTATTATCTGAAAAACCGGGATTTCCTTGCCGCCTTCGAACCGTATAAAGAGGAGCGTTTCTTTACCCTGGAGGGGCAGAAGCAGGAACTGACCGAACGGTTCATGCAGTATCTCAACGGCAGTACCATCAATTTCGGGATCTTCAAAAATGGCGAACTCATGGGCAAGATCCGCATCTCCAATATCATACCGGGCTCTTTTCGCAGCGCTACCATTGGCTACGCCCTGTCCAAAGATCATCTCAATCAGGGGTATATGAGCGAAGCCGTCGGCCTGATCTGCCGGTATGCGTTTGAGGAGATGGGCCTGCATCGCCTGGAAGCATCCACTCTGGTGGACAATATTTCTTCCCAGCACGTCCTGTTGAACAACGGGTTTCAGTTTCTGGGCCTCAATCCGAAATATCTTCAGATCAACGGAGTGTGGCAGGATCACCATACGTATTATCTTCTGAAGGAAGACTGGGACACATTCAACCTTGAAGGATCGCCGAAGCCGGAATGACTTGTGGATTTATTCCTTTCCCATCAGCCACCACCTGACTATTGTGTCACATCGTGACAAGGAGAAAAAACATGCCTGAAACAAACCAAATTTTAGACTGGACACTGTTGGGAGAATGTCCCATTCCAAATGATGTTCAAGACCTCCTTGTGGAGGGCGAAACAGCCGTGGCAGCCTACAAAACATTCAGAGACTCAGCCATTTTCACCAACAAGCGGCTCATCGTCAGAGATTCTCAGGGGCTGACCGGAAAAAAAGTGGAGATTTATTCTCTTCCCTACAGCTCCATCAATATGTGGTCGACGGAAAATGCAGGCCGGCTGCTGGATTTCAATGCTGAAGTCGAGCTGTGGACCAGAGCCGGTCACATCAAGATCAACCTGGACAGGAAAGTCGACATTCGAAAATTTGACCGGCTGATCGCAGAAGCAGTCTTAAAGTAAAATCTTCCCCCGGGCTGAGACTGGAAAGCGCCGGATGTGAGGTGTTCCAGTAGGGCCGCTGAATCCATTCAGATCCAGGCACCGATCTGAAATGAATGCTACTGGCATTTTGACGTTATTGATTGCGGGTGAAAAATGGGCCCTCGGGTGAACGTCAGGCGGATCACTGGCTGTGCTATAA
>CAYYVR010000247.1:0-1798 GCA_964475185.1 uncultured Clostridium sp.
GTATAATGGCTGGCCAGTCACCTGACAAAAAGGATCCATTGCCAACAACCATCCACGAACATCCACCCGAATCAGATCGCTGCCTTGATCCCACCGTTCCACCTTCATCATCCCGAATAGGGGAAAGGAGCTGCATCAGCAGCTCCCGGTTTGAATAGTCCCTCTGTCTGATCTTTGCCTCATTGCAGGATTGGGTAACCCAAAGGCATCCAACGAAGGATCTTTGGAAAAAGAACCAGCCAGCCTCCCTTTACAGGGACTTGAGCAGTTCCACCAGAAAGTCCCACGTCCGCTCCACGGACTTGATGGACAGGTGTTCATTGGGGGTATGGACATCGGCCATATCCGGGCCGAAGCTGATCATTTCAGTGTTGGGCAGCTTCTGTTTGAGAAGTCCGCATTCCAGACCGGCATGGATCGCCATGACTTCCGGTTTGTTCCCCGTGACCTTTTCATAAACGGAAAGGACGGTATCCTTCAGCTGGGAATCCGGATCAAACTCCCATTCCGGGTAATCGGAGAACTGTTCTGCCCGGGCCCCGAAGGCTTCAGCCAGCGTCGTCACCGCCGTGGCGATGTAGTGCTTCTTGGAGGGGGAAGAACTGCGGACCGCATGGGTGATGATGACATCATCGTCTTTCATCTCCAGGACACCGGAGTTCAGACTCGATTCCACCATATTCTCCATGGATTTCATCATGGTCTGGACGCCGTCGGGCATGGTGACCAGATAATCGACGATGGCCTGGGAAGTCTTTTCATCCATGAGGCGGCTGACGCTGACCTCCCGGATCTCGCACTGGATCGGATCTTCCTGGTATTCATGGCCAAAAGTCTCGATACAGAGCGCCTTGATCTGCTTGAGATCGATGGACTGAGATGTAAATACGGCTCTGGCTTCCCGCGGGATGGCGTTGTGCTTGGCGCCGCCGGAGATCTCCGACAGCCTCACATCGCCGATCTCCTTCAGGGCTCTGCCCAGCAGTTTCACCGCGTTGCCGCGCTGTTTGATGATCTCAAGGCCCGAGTGTCCGCCCAGCAGACCGAAGATCTTCAGCTCATAGCCCGTCTCCGCCGTTTCCCGGAACAGCGGTTCAAACGTCACTTTCAGGACCCGGCCGCCGGCGCAGCTGACAAAGAAAATGCCTTCTTCCTCCGAGTCGATGTTCAGAAGCCTGGTCCCGGACAGCAGCGACGGATCAATGGCGGCTGCCCCATCCATGCCGACTTCTTCCGCCGTAGTGACCAGAAGCTCAATGGGCGGATGGGCCAGATCGTCAGAATCCAGCACCGCCAGACCCATGGCCACAGCAATCCCGTTATCCCCGCCCAGCGTCGTATCCGTCGCATAGAGATGATCGTCGATGACGCGAAGCTGGAGCGGATCCGTTTCAAAATCATGGGTGGATTCAGACGACTTCTCCCCCACCATGTCCATATGGCCCTGGATGATCACCGCCGGCTTGTTCTCATAGCCCGCTGTACCCGGCTTTTTGATGATGACATTGAGGGCCTCATCCTGGATCGTCTCCAGACCCCGGTCCCTGCCGAATTGTACCAGCCAGTCACTGATCTGCTGTTCATTGTATGAAGTTCTCGGGATCTTCGTCATTTCGACAAAGAAATCAAATACTTTTTCAGGTTTTAAATGTAAACTCATGAATTCCTCCTGGATCTTTGAAAATAGTGATTACTGTCTTTCATTATACTATGCCCCCCTCCTTGAACGGATGAACTAACTTTAAATTCTGAGATTGAAAGCCACCGCAGCATTTCCTTCACAACTTACAATGAGAGG
>CAYYVR010000248.1:0-1702 GCA_964475185.1 uncultured Clostridium sp.
CGGAAACAGTCTGCCAGGGCCGCCGGAAGCAGTTTGCCAGGGCGCCGGAAACAGTCTGCCAATCCCATGAGATCATCTGAAGAATGTTCCGGTATTACAGGAACTTTTCCGATCCGCTCCATTCCAAGTGGCAATCAGGGGCGGAAAGTCTTAAAATGGAATTATAAATGCAGATTTTCAGCACCCACCGGACCTTGCTCCTGAAGAGCGGCCGGAAATTTTTCATGGAAAGGAAGGTACATCATGGCAGATCCGATCAATATCCAAACCATCATCAGGGACCATCCAATGCTGCAGGAGGTTGCCTCACGAAAAGAAGTCCTCTGGGTCAATCCCAATGTTGCCGGCGAGCCGGATCTGAACGTGGAAGGGCTGGCGGTGGCGGCCATCAACGATGCCGAGGAACGGCTTGCCCGGTTTGCACCATACATCCGGACCGCTTTTCCGGAAACGGAAGGGACGGGGGGACTCATCGAATCCCCTCTGGTGGAGATCCCCCATATGCTGGAATGGCTCAAAGCGTCCGGTTTTGATGTCCCGGGCCGCCTCTTTCTGAAAGAAGACAGTCACCTGGCCATTGCCGGGTCGGTGAAAGCCCGGGGCGGGATCTATGAGATCCTGAAGCATTCCGAAGATCTGGCCCTGGCACAGGGTCTGCTTCAGGAAGGCGAATCCTATGCGAAGCTGGCTTCGCCGGAGAGCCGGTCCTTTTTCTCAGGATACTCCATCCATGTCGGTTCCACCGGAAATCTGGGGCTGAGCATCGGCATCATCAGTGCAAGTCTTGGTTATAATGTTACGGTGCACATGTCCAATGATGCCCGCCAGTGGAAAAAGGATCTTCTGCGCCATCACGGCGCCACGGTAAAGGAATATGCCGGGGATTATGAAAAAGCTGTGGCAGAAGGGCGCAGACTTTCAGAAGCGGATCCGAAAAGCTACTTTGTTGATGATGAAAACTCAAGGACTCTGTTTTTCGGCTATGCGGTGGCTGCCCGGCGGCTGGCCCGTCAGTTGAGGGAGCAAGGGGTGGCGGTGGATGCCGACCATCCGCTGTTCGTCTACATCCCCTGCGGGGTGGGCGGTGCGCCGGGGGGGATCGCCTATGGGTTGAAGACCCTCTTCGGAGCCCATGTCCACACCTTCTTCATCGAGCCGGTGGAAACCCCCTGCATGCTGGTGGGGATGGCCTCAGGTCTCAATCATGAGATCAGTGTTCAGGACATCGGACTGTCCGGCCAGACCGAGGCCGATGGACTGGCTGTGGGCAGACCCTCCGGCTTTGTCGGCATCGTCATGAAGGAGTTTCTCAGCGGCGTCTTTACCCTGCAGGATGATAAGCTCTACGAGTATCTCAAAGCGCTCCATCAGTCCGAAGGGATCTTCATCGAACCCAGCGCGGCCGCATCCTTTGAAGGACCGGCCCGGTTGATGGATCACCCGTCGGGTCGGTCGTATCTTAACAAACAGGGACTCACTGAAACCATGAAGGGAGCGACCCATATCGCCTGGGCCACCGGCGGCAATCTGGTCCCGGAACCCGTTCGACGGGACTATCTGAGCCGCACAAATCCGCCCCTGGACTGATATGACAATGCAGGGAATCCCCGGGGTCGGCAGCTGGACCTTGAAACCGGCAGCGGGACCTGCCCGGAGGGTCAACAGCAGCGCAATGCCCCTTCCGTCCCGCTGAGGCTGTTCC
>CAYYVR010000249.1:0-1637 GCA_964475185.1 uncultured Clostridium sp.
ATAGACCAAAAAAGCCCCTCAAACCGTTGATATCACTAGGTTTGAAGGACTTTTTCGGTCTATGACTTTCTCAGACTTTGTCTACAGTCTGACCGGGACCTGCGGGTCCCGGTTGGTGGGTTGACCCGATCAATCCAGGTCATTCATTTTAACAGCTGTTTCCAACGCGATCTTCATCATATCGGTGAAGGTTTTCTGACGTTCTTCAGAGGTGGTGGCCTCCCCCGTGACCAGTGAATCGGAGATGGTCAGGATGGCCAGTGCCCGGACTTTTGCCATGGCAGCGGCTGTGTAAAGACCTGCCGCCTCCATTTCGACACAGAGGGTGCCGGCTTTGGCAAACAGTTCATGGGCGTTGGTCTCATCGTAGAAGATATCTGAAGAGAGGACGTTGCCGACGATGGGCTCTATGCCCAGTTCCCGGGTGGATTCATGAGCCTTGGAGAGCAATGTGAAATCCGCTGTCGGGGCAAAATCGAAGCCACGGAAACGGTTTTTGTTGAATCCGTTGGTGGTGGACGCCGAAGACGCCAGGACGACGTCCCGGATATTGACCTCCGGCACAATGGCGCCGGCAGATCCGACCCGCATCAGATTTTTCACACCGTATTCGTGGATCAGCTCATGGATGTAAATGGAAATGGACGGGATCCCCATTCCAGTTCCCATGACCGATACCGGGACGCCCTTGTAGGTTCCGGTGAATCCGAGCATGCCCCGGACTTCATTGAACTGAACGGGATTCTCCAAAAAGTTCTCGGCAATGAATTTTGCCCGCAGCGGATCCCCCGGCAGCAAGATGGTTTTTGCGATATCGCCTGGTTTGGCACCAATATGGATGGACATGTGTTACCTCCTGATCAATCGATTTTTTTCTGGTTTTGATCATACTATCTCTATTATAAAGAATGATCCCTTTCAGGATTGCTACTTCAAAGATTGTTCAAACAATTAAAAGGAGATGCCGCACTTCCAGCCGCCTGGCATCGGTGCACCAAATGATCGCATCCATGAAAGCTTGTGAAACCCAGCAAGGAACACCTGAAAACCTCGAAATTAGAACGTATTTACGGAACAGGTGTTTGTTTTTTCAGGTCCCTGTGCTACAATTATTATAAATTAAGAAAGTGAGGTGCTGTATGTCCGGAAAAGGAGAAAAACAGAGAGAAGTATACCGATTCCTGCTGTCTTATACAGAATCAAAAGGTTACCCTCCCTCAGTCCGTGAAATCTGCGATGCCGTGGACCTTCGCTCCACATCATCAGTGCAGAACCACCTGCAGAATTTGGAAAAACAGGGGCTGATCCGCAGAGATCCGACGAAACCCCGTGCTCTTGAGATCCCGGAACTGAACGATCGTCCGGAAATGATCCGCATCCCCGTCATAGGCCGTGTTACAGCTGGTGTGCCGATCCTGGCCCAGGAAAACATAGAAGACCATTTTCTGATGCCCATCCATTTTGTCAAACATGACAAGAACTTATTTATCCTCAAAGTCCTGGGTGAGTCCATGATCAATGCCGGGATCAATGACGGCGACCTGGCCATCATCGAGCAGGCAGAATCCTGCAGCAATGGGGAGATCGCTGTCGTTCTCATCGAAGAGGAAGCCACTCTGAAGACGTTCTACAAGGAA
>CAYYVR010000250.1:0-1531 GCA_964475185.1 uncultured Clostridium sp.
CAGTTTAAAATTGTTCCTGAGCTTGGCGGAAATGAAATTCCTGGACTTTTCCTCGTATTTGAAAACAAATTTGATGTCATGGGCCGGTCCGAACCACTCCACATGGTCGAACTGATCCGGCGTGAACCGCTCATAGCGATTAAAGCGGTTTCGATAGACCACGATATGATCATTGAATGAGATCCGGCGGCCCTTGAGTAAAATAAAATAGCAGGCCAGGGCCCCTCCGAGAAAAGCCACCAGCGCTTCCGCCAGGATCACTTTGGTATTTTCATAGTGCATGATCAGTGAAATCAGGGACACAATGGCAGCCAGTGCGGCAAACAGGGCCAGCACCTGGATATCCTTGGTATCGATGCGGATCGGCAGCGCGATTTCATTCCAGCCATCCACTTCCGACACCGCGTCTTTTTCTTTCTGACGGGCCTGAGAGGCCGGGGTCATCCCAATGATGGCGATGGTGTCGGCCGGACCGAAAAATGCAGCCGCCGTCAGTTCCTGACTCTGGATCCACTGGATCTGACCATCGCGGATCCTTGCCACGGGGCGGTGACTCATGTCCTTCACTGCGATGAGATTCCAGTCGCGGCGGTCAGCGGGCAGCTCGGCCAAACCCAGATAGTGGAATACGTACTGCTCCACAAGCGTCTCCATGGCGGTGTCATCCGGGATATCCATCTTTTTTTCAAAGGAGGTCAGCACTCGGGTCTCCCCTTCATAGGCTCGGCGGTCAAAACTGATCTTCATATCATTCCTCCAGGGGTCTGTTTATATTCCATTATAGTCCAAATGCATGCCAATGACAGATCCCACTCATCTGTCGGATCCGAATTTTTTACCCATTCAGACATAAATCCCAGGCAAAACAATCGTGAGCTGGCGGTGATCCTGACTTTAAGATCACTGCCAGCTCACGATGAACTGTTCGTATAGCGAAAGGATTATTTCCTTCCGCCTGCCCGTCGCTGGCCCATACCGTTTTTTGCCTGAGCAGAATTTCCGGAACCATCCTGACTTCTCACCGGTGCACCATCGACCAGATTGTCGCAGACACCATCCTCGTTTTCATCCACATAGTTCTGCCCGGACTCGGGGCCATTCCCAGCGCCATTGCCCGCGCCATTGCGGTTCCTCATCTGTGCACCTTCACCTAAGTAATCGCACACACCATCTTCATCCTGATCAGAAAAAGCGGGACCATTGCCTGCGCCGAAGCGATTCATGGTCTGAGCCTGTTCGGTCACCGCTGTCGTTGATGGGACTGACGATTCATCGGCCAATACCATGGGGGCCGTCAGGACGGATCCTGATACTGCAACCGCTGCAATCAGTGTCATTACTTTTTTGTTCATTCTCATGTTAATATCTCCTCTTCACGTTTAGTGTATCTATAATTTACCATCTCACACGGGAAGAAATATCTGTAAAAGTACAGCGGATTTATGTGAAAAACCGGGTATCCCGCCTCAGTTCTGCCCCAAATTCCCGGGAATTTTATAGTCTACATCTCAAAGTGTAGGATGGTTTGAAT
>CAYYVR010000251.1:0-1503 GCA_964475185.1 uncultured Clostridium sp.
CAATATAATGTGAAAGGCCAGAACGCAGATTCCGGCCTTTTTGTTTTTTTGTTCCCCTGCCCCATGGCGGGATCCCCCGTCGGATCCTGATCCCGGCTCCCCTGATCCCGGCTCCCCTGATCCGCGGTCCCCAAAGACCGCGGGTCTTTTATTTTTTTTGAGTCCGCAGACCCCTGGCAAACTGCCCGGATCAGTCGCGGCTCATGACCACCAGGACGATGCCGGATGAGAAATCGATCGTTGCCGGCTGGCCGGTGAATTCATTGGAAACGGTCAGAGACGGTCCGAAGGTCAGCCGGTGCCCTTTTAGGGGGTATCCCACGCCGGACAGGGAAAAGTCCTGCACGTCCCCGGCCGGCGCGAAGAAGGACAGATACCACCCTTCCCGCGGCGCCACGGTGCAGGGACCGTCGATGAGGAACAATTCATTGTGATCATCGATCAGACGCACGGTGACGCCGCGGCGCAGGCCCTGGCGCAGGAGCCCCACGTTGGCGAAGAGGTGATCCAGCCGGGTGCCGGTGCCGCCCAGGATGATGACCTCCCCTGCCCCCCGCGCCATCGCTTCATTCAGCGCAGCTTCGGTGTCGGTGAAGTCCTTGCGGATCTGATAGGTGATGATCTCGGCATCCTGTCGGATCTCTTCCAGCAGCGCAGGCTCCAGGGAATCGAAATCCCCCACTGCCAGATCAAAGGCAATGCCTTGCGCCCGGAGCACGCTGGCCCCGGCATCGGCGGCAATGACCAGATCCATCCCCCGGCCCATCACCTCATCGAGGAGCTCCCGGGACGGCGGATCGCCGCCGGTGACGATGAGCGCCTTCATTTCAGCTGTTCCTTCAGGGCGTTCATATTGTCCCTGATGGCCCGGTTTCTGAACACGGCGGAGCCGGCCACAAAACAATCGGCCCCGGCGTCAGCCAGCATTCTGATGTTGGAGGCATCCACGCCCCCGTCCACCTGGATGATGAGTCCGGGGTTCACCGCATCGGCCATGGCCCGCAGCTTTCGGATCTTGGCCTCGGCATAGGGAATGAACTTCTGGCCGCCAAAGCCCGGATTCACGCTCATTAGGAGCACATAGTCCAGACTGGGCAGGATCTCTTCCAGAACGGAAACCGGTGTGGCCGGATTCAGGGTGATCCCCGCTTTGACCCCCAGTTCCCGCACCATGGCCACCGCCCGGTCGGCGTGGGTCACCGCCTCCCAGTGGAAAGAGATCATGTCGGCTCCGGCATCGGCAAATTCTTTAAAGTACTTCTCCGGACTGACGATCATCAGATGAACGTCAAAGGGCAGTTTCGTATAGGGCCGGATCGCCCGGACCACCAGGGGCCCGATGCTGATGTTCGGCACATAGCTGCCGTCCATGACGTCGACATGGACCCAGTCCGCTCCGGCCTGATCGATGGCCCGGATATCCTCTCCCAGCGCGGAAAAATCCGCAGATAAAATCGAAGGTGCTATTAATCCCATTTGTATTTGTCTTCCTCCCTGAGTTTT
>CAYYVR010000252.1:0-1502 GCA_964475185.1 uncultured Clostridium sp.
AGGCAAACCGGGATTTGAAATCATCCCGTTCCAGCATCCGGGCCACCGTCACCGAAGCCGCCATGGCCAGTGCATCGGACAGACTCAGCGCTCCCAGCCATTCGCTGTTGTAGCGGATCTGCGTCTTTGCCGGATCCAACACCCGGAATACCTGTTCAAAGTAAGTGGCGGCATTGAAACGGATGGTCTCCTCCGACAGCTGGACCCGCGTCTTGTTTTTCCCGCTGGGATCACCGATCTTTCCGGTGAAATCGCCGATGATGATGACGACCTGATGACCCAGATCCTGCAGCAGTTTCATTTTCCGCAGGACCACCGTGTGCCCCAGATGGATATCAGGCGCCGTGGGATCCAGCCCCAGCTTGACGATGAGCTGTTTGCCCATGGACAACTTGACCGCCAGGTCATCCTCTCCAACGACCTGCTCAGTCCCCTTGCGGATCAGGTCCATGACGCGCCGGACCTCGGCTGTGACTGGGCCCTGCCCATGTTCCTCCAGTAATTGCTTATCCATTGTTTTCTCCTCCCGTTGAATGTTCAGCTCTCCGGATCCTGCCAAGGGGTGCCTCAGGGCCATCCCCAAACTCCTTCCGGCTGCGACTGTGATGCCAAAAAATAAAAATGCCCTTCTGCGATTCGCAAAAGGACGGACGGACCGTGTTACCACCTTATTTTTAATCCCTCCTCACGAAGGGATCCTCTTCAGGTACCTGCATACCCTAGCACTGTAACGTGTGCGGAAATCGGCACAGCCTAAAGGCCCCGGCGGGTCCTGTTCAGTGTGCGGCTCAAAGATGTATTCAGCAGGAACTTCTGTGCACCTCTCATCATCCGGTCACTTTCTGTACAGCTGATCTCCTGCGTACTGGTTCTTATCACAGCCTTTGTCTTGTGACTATTATATCAACTGGAACTGCATCGTCAATATGGGATGGACAAATGTTAATATTTACAATTTAAATATTAAAGGCGAAAAGAAGCCCTGAAATGGATGGAAGACATTGCGAAGACCCCGATTTCCGATCCCGGGTCACCTATGCCCGACCGCGGGGCAATCGTTCTTAAAAAACGATCCCGTCCGATTCGCGCGGAATGGACGGGATCTGCCTGAGTGATCAGGCTGACGGATGTTGTGGTTCGGCGGCCCGGCTGAGGGGCGCGTTCATCTAGAACCGCCGTTTGAGTTCTTCCAGGAGTTTGTCATTGAGCACGGTGATATGGGTGCCCTTCATGCCCAGTGACCGGGATTTGATGACACCGGCGGACTCAAATTTACGCAGCGCATTGACGATGACCGAACGGGTGATACCGGCTTTGTCTGCGATCTTGGAGGCGACCAGGCGCCCTTCGTTCCCGTCGAGTTCATTGAAGATGTGCTTGACAGCTTCCGCTTCGGAATAAGACAGCGTATTCAATGCCAGTTCGACCACCTGACGTTTTCGGGTGTCGATCTCCAGTTCTGCCTGCTTTTCCCGGTGGATCTCAATGCCCATGATGGTGGC